>JAEUHQ010000020.1 GCA_016794565.1 Planctomycetota bacterium
GCGGTTTCGGCGTGGTTCGTCGGGCAGGCGTTCGTGTTCGCGGCGGAGGACTGCCGGCGCCGCGACGAGACCGAGAGCGCGGTGGTCGCCTACGACGCGGCGAAGGCGCGGTTCGCCGACGCGGCCGCGCAGAATCCGGAGTTCACGAACGACTGCGCTCTGCGCGTTGCCGAGTGCTGGTTCGGTCGCGGCATGGCGCTCGTGCGCACCGCCGACCGCGCCGCGGCCGTCGAATGCCTCGAACAGGCGATTGCTTCGCACGCCGACGTGAAGGGACACCGCGACGGCCTCGGCTACGACTGTCTCGACCTCGTCGATCGGATCCTCGAATGGCGCGATGCCGGCGGCGAGAGCCCGGTCGCGCCGCCGGCGTTGTTCGAGCGACTCGCGAAGGTGTCAGGCGACGTGTACTGGCCGACTGCGATCGCCGACGCGTGCATCCGCGAGGGCCTGCGTGCCGACGGGCGCAACCCGGAGCGCGTCGAGAAGGAGACCGTCGACGCGGGCGGTGCACCGATGCGCGCGATGGTCGGGCTGCCGACGCCGCGCGGCGACGAATGGCTTCGCGATGCCGTCGCGATCGCGCAGAAGGCCCAGGCCGTACCGCCCGCCGAGACCGACGAAGCCGCGAAGGTCGTGCTCGCGCAGGCGTGCACGATCACCGCGGAGCGCCGCCTCGAGCGCGGCCGCACCGACGGCGTGTTCGAGGCGCTGCAGTGCGCCACCGCGCTGTTCGACGACCAGCCGCCGGTCTCCGGTGACATCGCCGATCTGCGGACGACGTCGAGAGCCCTGCGCGCGCGACTCGGTGCTGCGCGACCGCGGCTCCGTGAAGGGCGTTGATCCCGTCCGCCACATCGAAGAGGACCGTATGCGATCGTTCGTTCTGCTCGTTCTGTTCGCCGCCGGCGTCGCCGCGGCTTCGTCCTGTGGCTCGGTGTCGTCGCCTCCGTCCGTCGCCGGTGCGGCCGCCGACGGCGCGCTTGCCCACGACCTGGGCACGCAGGCACACCTCGACCGTGTGAACACCAGCCGTTTCTGCGGCACGTGCCACCCCGCGGACTACGCGGAGCACCAGCAGAACACGCACGGCCGCGCGTTCTTCGACGAAGAGGCGCGGCTCGCGACGCGTGGATTCCGGCGCGACGACTGCATCCGGTGCCACACGCCGCGGCCGGTCTTCGAGACCGGCATCGGCATGACGCCGATGCAGCGCTGGACCAACCTCGAAGAGGGCAACACGTGCATCAGCTGCCACGGCCGCGAGAACTACGACTACTCGCGCTTCGTCGGTGGCAGCGAATGCAAGACGGCGTTCGAACCCGAGGTCGCGACCGTGGCGCACTGTGCGAGCTGCCATCGCATCGCCGGCACACCGGACCAGTGGTCGCGCGCCGAACACGGCAAGCAGGCGGGGCGTGTCTGCGTCGACTGCCACATGCCTCTCGTCACGCGGCCCGTCGCGATCGGGCAGCCGCCGCGGCAGGTGCGTTCGCACGTGTTCCCCGCTTCGAGCAACGAAGCACAGCTTCGCAAGGCGTATTCGTACGACGTGAAGATCGACGGTGACGCCGTCGCCGTGGCGATCACGAACAAGGGGGTCGGCCACAACTTCCCGACGGCCAACCGCCAGCGCGGCGTCGAGTCGCTGGTGATCGTGCGCGACGCCGAAGGCAAGGAAGTCGCGCGTTCGCGCCTGATCTGCCGCTATCCGTACGCGGCCGAGATGCCGCAGCACTCACTCGTACTGCCGCGTGGCTCGCAGATCCCGTCGGGCAAGACCACGACGCACCGTGTGCCGTTGACCGTCGCGAACGGCACGGTCGAGTGCCGGCTCTACTTCAAGCTCTACCGGCCGAGCGACGACACGGATCCGCACCTGTCGCGCTGCCTCGAAGAACGGCGCGTGCCGTTCGGGCCGATCGCGCCGTCCAAGGACGCCGTTCAGCCCGAGGTCGAGATCTACTACACGCCGCCCGCGAGCAAGCTCGAGGACTTCACGGACCAGATGGGCCTGCCGAACGTGTTGCGGCCGGCGTGGAGCGCCGAGCCGATCGAGGTGCCGGAGGGCAAGGACGGCGCCGAGCTCGGCAAGCTCGCCGCGATGCTCGAGTCGCACCTGCCCGAAGTGCGCCGGCTCGCGCGGCAGAACCTCGCGGCGGCCTGGCCGCGTTCGTCGGAGGCACTCGTCGCGGCGCTCGCGCGCTGGAGCAACGAGTCGTTCAACGAGGCGATGAAGACGTTCCTCGCGATCGGCGCTCCGGCGGTGCCGGCGTTGATCGAGGCGCTCGGCCACGAGCACCTCTACGTGCGATGCCATGCGCGCGCACTGCTCGCGCAGATCGAGCTCGGGGACGCGAAGGAGCGTGTGCGGGCGGCGCTGGTCTCTGCGCTGACCGAGAAGAACCCGCTGGACCGCCGCAGCGCCGCGGAAGCGCTCGCGGTCGCCGGGGACGGCACGAGCCTGGCCGCGTTGCGGGAGCGTCTGCACGACGTCGACTGGGACGTCGTGCACGCGGCGGCCGCGAGTCTCGCGCAGCTTCGCGATCGTGCGGCCGTGCCGGCGATGATCGACGCCCTTCGGCGATCGCCGTGGCGCGAGACGCGGCGGGCACTGGCGCCGGCACTCGCAGCGCTCGGCAGCGCCGCCGGCGTGCAGCCTCTGCTCGACGACCTCTCGGCGGCGGACGTGCTGCAGCGCGAACTGACGTTCGAGGTCCTGTTCGCGATCGTCGACCAGCACTGCGGCTACGACCCGGGCGCCCCGCCGGCGGAACGGCTGGCCGCCCTGGCGCGCCTGCAGTCGTGGTGGAGCCGGAACGGCGGCGACGCCGTGGTCCGGGCGCCGACGCGCGTCGACGCGCCGACGCGAGCGCGTACGTGGGAGCTCGTGGAGAAGCTCGGCGGCGGCAGCGACGTCGATCCCGGCGGCGACGACGACGCGATCTCGCGCGAACTGCTCTCGTTCGGCGCCGATGCGGTGCCAGCCCTGGTGGAGGGCCTCACGTTCCCCGCGGGGTTCGTGCGGAAGCGTGAACTCCTGTGCGACCTGCTCGGCGCGATCGGCAGCAAGAGCGCCACGCCGTTCCTCGTCGCGGCGTTGCGCGATCCGGTTCCGGCGGTGGCGGACGCTGCGTGCCGTGCGCTCGCGCGGTGCGGCGACGAAGACACCGCGGCGCAGATTCGCGCCTACGAGGGGCGCGTGCCCGCGAGCATCGGTGCCGATCGAGGCGCCGGCACGAACGCGCCCGCCGACGCGCTCCTCGCGGGTGCAGCCCGGACACGGTTGATGCTCGGCGACGAGGACGCGCGGGCGGAGCTGGTCGCGTTCCTGTCGTCGCCCAGCGAGAGTGCGCGCCGGATCGCGATCGGTGCGCTGCAGGAACGGTTCGGCGAGGACCGCGGGTACGACCCCGTGGGGGAACCGCGCGAGCGTGCCGCCGCGGCGGGGCGCTGGCAGACCCCGTAGCCGGCTCAGCGCACCGGCGGCATCGGCATCGCGTCGATCGCACGATGCAGCCACGTGATCGCGCCGGTGCGGATGTCGAGTTCGCCCGGGATCACGCGCAGTGTGTCCGCGGCGGCGCGCTTCTGCAGCTCGTCGGACGCGGCGAACAGGCGTTCCCGCTGACCGAGGAGGAGCGCGCGACCGAGCGGCATGCGAAGACGCTCGGCTTCGGCGCGCGCCGCGGCGAGTCGCTGCGCGAGAGCGTCCTGTTGCGGCGAGACCCCGCGGGTCGTTTCGAGCGTCGCGCAGTTCGTGTGTGTCAGCATCAGCACGAGCGACAGCCGCTCGTCGGCGACGGCCTGTTCGAGCATCGCCGTGATCTCCGGCGTGACGAACGGCCCGGGAGTGCTGATCAACAGGACGTCCTGTCGTGGCAGGCCGAGCAGTGCGGGCACGTCGAGATCGCAGTCGGCGCAGACGACGACCGCGCAGACGTGGCGTCCGGCCCCGGCGGGGCGCGACTGCGGCGGCGGCAGCGCCTCGCGACGAACACGGGCCGCGGCCGCGGCGTCGTTGCCCTTCTTCACGTGGTTCCACGCGTCGACCGGAGAGATCGACGGCAGCGGCGCGTGCGTCGGCAGCGGCGCGTCCTTCGCCGCCGGATGGCCGGTCACCGAGGAGCCCTCCTTGGTGCGCACGGCCGTCGCCGGCTTGCCGTGGGCGGGTTCCTGGGCGACCGCACCGGCGGCGACCACCGATGCGAGCAGCAGCCCGGGCAACGCCGTCGCGAGCAGACCTCTCCCCTGGGAACGCACGAGCAGATTGTCGGCGCGGCGGGGGGGCCGACTTGACGCGGTGTCGCGAAGTTCAACGCAGCCGGAACGCCGCGCCGTCGGGGCAGAGATCGTGCGCGGAGCGGGCGCCGGGCGCCTGGCCCCACAGCACGAACAGCCTGCCGTCGGCGATCGTGAGCGCGGCCCGAGCGCGCGGCGGCAGCGGGCCGGGCGGGATGCGCGCGACGGTGCCCGCGGCGAGGTCGAAGTGCAGCCCGTCGCCCTCGGGCCCGGCGAGGCGCTTCGGCGGTGGTGGTGGTCCGTCCGCCACGCCGAGCGCGATGTCGTGGTTGCCGCCGAAGAGCACGACGTCGTCGGCCATCCGGGTGAGTGCGAACGCCTGGCGCGGACGCACGTCGGCGGGGAGCGACAGGGCGGCGAGCCCGCCGCTGCCGAGCCAGAACGCCTGGTGCGCGTCGTCGTGCAGTTGCATGCCGGAGTTGAAGAGCAGCGAGCGCTGTGCGCCGCCGAAGACGCGCGTGCACTCCATGCCGAGGTCGAGCGCGTCGAGCCCCGGCACCGCCACGCACGCACCCTTCGCGAGGTCGCACACGAACCCGAACGCGCGGCGGCTGTCGTTGCCGATCGCGAACACAGTGTCGCCGTGACCCCCGAGGTTCAGTGAGTTCTGCGGCCGGAGCGGCGGCGCGTCGAGCGTCGTCCAGGCGCCCGTGGCCACGTCGAACACCGCGGCGTCCGGAGCCCATCGGACCGGGCCGCCGTACGTCGACGCGTGACCGCCGGCAACGACGAACTTGCCGGAGCGCAGCGCGACCGCGGCGAAGACGCGCGGCGACAAGGGACCCTTCGGGATCGCCTTCGCTTCGCCCGTGCGGGTGTCGACGAGCACTCCGTCCGCGAAGTGCTCGACGTCGAAGCCGCCGTCGCGGCGTCGCGTCGGCACGTGCCCGCCGAACAGGGCGACGGTGTCGCCGTCGACGGCCACCGAGGCCTGTTGTCGCGGCCGGATCGGCCACGGCGGCAGACGCCGCCACTCGCGCTCACCGACGTCGAGCACGAACGCGTCGGAGTGCAGTTTCTCCCATCGGTCCCGGCCGCCGCCGACCAGGATGCCACCGGTGACCGCCACCACGAGTGTGCCGGCGCGTTCGCCGAGCGGAGCGTCGGGCAGCCTGGTCCACGTGCCGGCGCGGGCGTCGAACACCGCGCCGTCCACCCGTTGCTCGGCGTCCCCGGCTGCGACGTCCTGGCCGCCGAACACGGCCACGTGCGTGCCGACCGAGTGCATCGTGGCGCCGTAGCGTGCAGGGATCGGCGGCTCGGGCAGCCTCTGCCAACGATCCTGGGCGGGGGCCGCCGCGTGCAGGGCGAACACCGCCGGGACGAGTCCGCGCACGTTCATGCCGCGAGACTAGCCACGCCGGGGCGGCGGGTTCGGCGATGCGGCGGTTTTCCGCGGCGACGGTCAGGGTCGCAGCATTCGCACGTGCGCCGTGCCGTGCCCGGAACGTGCGTGCACGAGCAGCGTGTGCGTCCCGGCTTGCCTCGCGCGGAACGCGACCAGCACGTCGCCGTCGACGCCGCCGCCGTCCGCGACGAAACCCGAGTCGCCGGTCGGGTCGAGCACCTGGAGCATCGCGTCGATCTCGCGGCTCTGCACCGACAACCAGACCACCTCGTCGCGGCCGAGATCGACGTGCACGTGCGCCGGTCCTTCGTCGACCCGCACGTCCGTCGCGCCGCCGGCTTCCAGCCGCGGGACGTCGAGCACTGTCGCCGTGAACGTGTAGGGCCCGGAACCGGCGCCGCCCTCCGTCGCCACGAACACGCGGTACGTCGCGGTGCGAGGCACCAGGAAGACGAGGCTCGGGTTCGGATCCGCCGGTCCGCCGTCGTCCACGCGAGCGAGCTGGTTGCCGTCGACGTCGTGGAGGGCGAGCTGGCCGTCGAAGCGATCCGTCGTCGCGGCGAGTCGCACGAGCTGGCCGGCCGTGAGCTGCAGTTCGTGCACCGAGGCGCGGCCGAGATGCAGTTCGGCGGCGACGGCGGTTCCTGTTTCGCACGGTGTGCCGGCGGCCCGCACCGCGGCGCGGTACGCGACCGCGGTCGGCCGCGTGCTGCGGAAGCGCAGGATCGCAGTGCAGTCGCGACGGACGAAGTGGTAGCGGCACGTGCGTCCGGGCTTGGCGAAGGCGATCGGCGCTTCGATCAGCGACGGGCCGTCGGCGGACGGCGTTTCTTCGTGCCACGTCGCGATCAACGCATCTCCCGGTATCGAGGTCGTCGCCTCCACCAGCTGCCCTGCGCGCAGTGCGACGCGCAGTTCGTCGAGGCCGAACGGCGGCAGGCTCTCGCTGCGTTCCGTGTCGACCGGCAGGTCCGCGGTGCGGGCGAGCTGGGTCAGCGTCTGGCACGTGCAGCCCTCGGGACCCTCGATGCGGAGGTAGTAGTCGCCGTCGGCAGGAGCGCGGTACGAACGCAGCTGGTCCGGCAGCTCGGTGAGCCGATCGTCGAGCACCGCGCTGACGTGCCCCTGGCCGAGCGCGGTGGGCACGAGCTGCTCGCCGCGCTTCAGTGTGACGCGCCAGTGCCACCATCGTTCGACGCCGAACGTGTGCGTCGCCTCGGACGACGTGCCGAGCGGTGCGGTGCGAAAGCGCATCATGCGGAACGTGTAGTTGCCGCCGCCGCTGCCTCGGAACGGCTTCACGTGCAGCTCGAACGCGCCCTTCGTCGCCGCGCGCCAGCGCACTTCGCTCCGGGTGCCTTCCCCGTCGTCGCTGACGAGCACTGCGCCCGCCGGATCCACGAGTTCGAGCACCGGATCGAAGCTCGCGCTCTCGACGACGCAGCGCACGACTTCGTCGGCTTCGAGATCGACCCTGCAGACGTCCGTGATGCCCGGCGTCAGCAGCTTCGTGAGCACGAACTCGCGCCCGGCCTTCACGGGAATCACGGCTGTTCCCTGCGCCGGTGCAGCGGCGATCAGGAGGAGGAGGGACAAGAGCGGTCGGCGGTGCAGCATCGGGATACCTCGACGGAGGGATCCCCGGTGCGCCGGGGCCTTACCTGCCTTTCGACCACCACGTGTCCGCGACGGCGCCGAGCTGCTGCCGGAGCAGCGCCTTGCCGCGGTGCACACGCACCTGCAGCGTGTTCTCCGAAGCACCGGTCGCGGCCGCGATCTCGGCGTACGGCATGCCTTCGACCACGAACAGCACGAACGCTTCGCGCAGCGCGATCGGCAAGCGGTCGATCGCGAGCGCGAGGCGCACGGCGTCTTCGCGACGGACCAGAGAACTGAGCGCGGAGCGGCGCGCCTCCGGAACCTCGTGCAATGCGTCGCCGCCGTCGTGGGAACGCTGAACGTCGCTGCGCAGTCGCTTCCGGCATGCATTGCAGGCGATCGAGAGCAGCCAGCCGGGAAATGCCGACGGCTCACGCAGCTGTTCGAGCCGCGTCATCGCGGAGTGCAGCGCCTCCTGGCGGACGTCGGCGGCGACGTGCTCGTCGCCGGTCATCGTGCACAGGAAGCGGTCGAGACGGGGCGCATGGCGGGCGGCGAGTTCGGCGAATGCGTCGCGATCGCCGCTCCGTGCGAGTTCCACCAGTTCTCCGTCGGTGCGCTCAGTGGCCACGGCTCTTCTCCGTGACGAATGTCGCGAGTCCCTGCAGTGCGCGACCGTGCGACGGGTTCGCCGCGGCGGCGTCGACGAACCAGCCCAGAGCGTCACCGCGATCGGGCATGGTGAGCGGCGGCAACCACGTCGCATCGACTGCCTCGCCGTGCAGCGCGTCCATCAGCATGACGAGGAGGCCGTTCGCGGGCGAGTCCTTGCCGGCGCCGGCAGCGACGCGCGCACGCAGTCGCGGCGCCGCCTGCGGGTCGCGGAGTGCGCCGGTCGCCGCGTCGGTGATCTCCAACCATGCGTCGAGCAGCACGGCGATCTCGCCGGCACCCTGCAGCCACGCCATCTCGGCCGCGTGCATGCGCGCTGCACGATCGCCGCGGCAGTGAAGTTCGAGCATGCGTGCGAGCCAGTGTTCGGCGGAGCCGAGCGGCAGCCGGCCCGCGATCGCCGCGAACGCTTCAGCGCGCAGGTCGGGGGCGGAAGCTCTCGCGGTGAGCAGGCGCGCGAGGGATTCGTCGTGCGCGGCGTCGGATCCGCGCAGCTGCCCGGCCGCTTCGCGCCACGCCTGCTCCCCGCGCGTCGTTTCGCCGTCGGCGCCGAAGAGTCGTGCGCGACGCGGTTCGTCGGTCCAGGACAGCCACGCGGGTGCGCCAGCGGCAAGGGTCCACGCGAGCCGGTGATGCACGAACGCGGCGCGGGCGAGCGGTCGCGCGCCTTCGTCGCCGCCGTCGAGCAGTCGCTCGGCGAGCACGAGGGACTCGCTCCAACGCCCTTCGTTCGCGAGCGCTTCGGCCTCGGCGCGCCGCGCCTCCGGCGTCGGTCCGGTCGCGAGGGGCGGCGTCGCCGGCGCGGGCGAGGCCGGTTGGAACACGAAAGCGGTCGCCGCGAGAACGGCCACCAGCGCCGCGATCGCGAACACCGTGCGCCGGTCCGGCGCGGGCGGGATTGCCGCGGTCGTCCGCGCGGACGGGACCGCGTCGCGGATCGCAGCGGCGAACGCCGCGGCCGTCGGGAAGCGGTCGGCTGGCTGCTTCTCGAGCGCACGCCGCACCACGCCGTCGAGAGGGCTCGCCGCCGGGCCGAGGTGTGCCGAAAGCGGCGGTGGCACCAGCGACTCCACGAGCTTGAGCGCCTGGAACACGTTTGCGCCGTGGAACGGCGAGCGCGCGGTGAGCAGTTCGTACAGCAGCACGCCGAGCGCGTGCACGTCGGTGCGTTCGGTGGTGGCCTCGGGACCGTCGAGCAGCTGCTCGGGCGCCATGTACTCCGGCGTGCCGACGATCTCGCCGGTGCGTGTGATCGGCGCGTCGTCCTGCACTGCGCGGGCGATCCCGAAGTCGAGCACGCGCACGCTGCCGTCGGGCTCGAGCATCACGTTGTCGGGCTTGACGTCGCGATGCAGCACGCCTTCCGCGTGCGCGGCGGCGAGCACGTCGGCGGTCGCCGCGGCGATGCGCGCGGCTTCGGCGATCGGGAGCGGTCCGCGGCGCAGGCGTTCGCGCAGCGTGCTGCCCGCGACGAACTCGAGCACCAGATATGGCCGGTCGCCCGCGGTGTCGTTGCCGTGGATCTTCACGACGCCGGGGTGGCGAACACGCGCCGTGAGCCGGGCTTCGCGCGCGAAGCGTTCGCGAACGGATGCCAGCAGGTCGAGCGGCATCGCAGGCAGCACTTTCAGCGCGACCTCGGTGCCGAGGTCGCGGTGCCGCGCGAGGTAGACCTCGCCCATGCCGCCGGCGGCGAGCAGACGCACGGGCTCCCATTGGCCGAGCGGCCCGGGGCCCGGCGGCGCGTTGCAGTGCGGACACGCGGTCGGCAGCACTCCGGTCGCGCCGAGCGCGATCGTCTTCGTGCAGGCAGAGCAGCGGAACTGCATCGCGGGTCAGATGTCGCGGAAGCGGTCGACGTAGCGCCGCAGCGTGCGCGCGTGGCCGTCGGCGATCTCGCGCACACGCTGCAGGTCGGCATCGTCGGTGGACGGGAACAGTCGGCGCGCGTCGTCGACCGCGCGCTGGAGTGCGCGATCGGCGTCGGCCCAGCGCCGCGCGTCGCAGGACGCCGCCATGTCGGCGAGACCGCGCGACAGCACGGCGATCGCTGCGTTCTTTCGCACTTCGAGGTCGATGGCGTCCGTGGACGGCGCGAGCGCCAGGCCCCGCGGCATCGCGCGCCAACCGGCGAACATGCTGCCGACGCTCGTCTCGCGCCGCGCCGCCGCCGATTCGAACGTCATGGCGGCGCGAACGACCGCGGTGTCGAGGCCGCGGTCGCCGAGCCGGCACCGCACGACGACGACGCCGGTTGCGCCGGCGTTGAGATCGGGGAGATCGGCGCGCAGTTCGCGAGCTGTCGCACCTGCTCGCACGCGTTCGTCGTACCATTGCAGCGGTTCGACTTCGTCGGGCAGGGTCACCTGGAGCCGCACGCGCCGGGCGACCGGCGCGAGCAGTGCCTCGGCCTCGCTCACGAAGACCTTCTGCACGTCGGCGGAGTCGGCGACGAAGTGGAAGAGCCCCCGCGCACCGTCGGCGATGTGCTGCAGCGTCGGCACGTCGAGGTCCTGGCCGACGCCGATCGTGCTGATGTCGATCGTCGTTTCGGCGCGGGCAGTCGCGTCGCCGACGATGCGCGCGGGGTCGGTGACACCGGTGTTGGCGATGCCGTCGGTGAGCACGATGGCGCGGCGCGTGCGCGAGCCCGTGTCGGCGCGCGTCAGTTCGTCGAGGCCGAGCATCAGCCCGGCGTGCAGGTTCGTACTGCCTTCGGCCCGCAATCCCTCGATCGCGTCCAGGAGCCAGCGGCCGTCGCCGCGGCGACGCATGCCGGCGATCACGCGCGCCTCGGTCGCGAAGCACACGAGAGCCACTTCGTCGTCCGGGCGCAGGCGGTCTGCGAACGCGCGCAGGCCGGCCTGCACCGCCGTCAGCTTCCCGGCTTCGGCCATCGAACCGCTCGTGTCGACGACGATCGCGACCGCGCACGGCGGCGCCAGCGAGCGGTCGCCGAGCGTGCCGGTCGTGTAGCCGATCTGCAGCCACACCTCGTCGCCGGCCCGCGCACCCGGTCGATCGAAGCGAACGTCGAGTGCGACGTCCTCGCCCGCGGCCGGCAGTGGCAGGCGGTGGCGGTGGTAGTTCACCAGATCGCGGACGACGACGTCGCGGGCGCTCGGCAGGCGGCCGAGTTCGGCGAGTTCGCGCGCGCGGGCGTGGCCGAAGCTGCTGCCGCCGTCCTGCGCGGCGGCGGTGGCGAGCAGGAGCACCAGCGGAACGGGCAAGTGTGGCGAAAGGCGCATGTTCGTTCTCTCGGGGTCGGGTTCAGCCGAGAGATCCGCGAGGCGCGCGAACCTTACCGCGGTGTCCGTCGCCGCGGTGACGCCGAGATCCGGGGAGTCGAATGCGGCGGCCCCTCGGTATAGTGTTGCCCCCGAATCCCGACCCCAATGCAAACCTCCAACACCACGGCAGGCACCGAGAAGGGCCTCCAGGATCTCGACCAGATCGTCATCCGCTTCGCCGGCGACAGCGGCGACGGCATGCAGCTGACGGGGGATCAGTTCACGCGGACGACCGCGCTGATGGGCAACGACATCGCGACGTTCCCCGACTTCCCTGCCGAGATCCGCGCCCCCGCCGGCACCCTGCCCGGCGTGTCGGCGTTCCAGCTGCGGTTCTCCAGCTTCGACATCCACACGCCGGGCGACGCACCGGACGTGCTCGTCGCGATGAACCCGGCGGCGCTGAAGGTGCACCTGAAGGAGCTGCGCAAGGACGGCATCCTCCTGCTGAACACCGCGTCGTTCAGCGCGCTCGACCTGAAGAAGGCCAAGTACGAGAAGGACCCGCGCACGGACGGAACGCTCGACGGATGGCGTGTGATCGAGGTCGACCTCGAGGCGCGCACACTCGAAGCGCTCGCGACGAGCAAGCTCGACAACCGTGGGAAGGAGCGCTGCAAGAACATGTACGCGCTCGGCATCCTCTACTGGATGTTCCACCGCGACATGGCGCCGACGGAGAAGGCGATCGCGCAGAAGTTCGCGAAGAAGCCGGAGCTCGTCGAGGCGAACCTGATGGCGATGAAGGCCGGCTTCGCGTACGCGGAGACGACCGAGATCTTCCAGACCGCGTACCGGGTGCCGCCCGCGCAGATGAAGCCGGGCACCTACCGGAACATCATGGGCAACCAGTCGCTCTGCCTCGGCCTCGTCGCCGCGGGCCAGAAGGCCGGACTGCAGCTGTTCCTCGGCAGCTATCCCATCACGCCGGCGTCGGACATCCTGCACCAGCTCAGCACCTACAAGCACCACGGCGTCGTCACGTTCCAGGCGGAGGACGAGATCGCCGCGGTGTGCAGCGCGATCGGCGCGTCGTACTCGGGCAGCCTCGGCATCACGTCGACGTCGGGCCCGGGCATGGCGCTGAAGGCCGAAGCGATTGGGCTCGCTGTGATGGCAGAACTGCCGCTCGTGATCCTCAACGTGCAGCGCGCCGGTCCGAGCACCGGCATGCCGACGAAGACGCAGCAGGCCGACCTGCTGCAGGCGATGTACGGTCGCAACGGCGAGTGCCCGGTCGCGGTGATCGCGGCGTCGACTCCGGCCGATGCGTTCGAGGTCGGCTACGAAGCGGTGCGCATCGCCGTGAAGTACATGCTGCCGGTGATCGTGCTGAGCGACGGCTACATCGCGAACGGCAGCGAGCCCTGGCTCCTGCCCGACCCCGAGAAACTGCCCGCGATCCCCGTGAAGTTCGCGCCGGAGGGCCAGCCGGGCACGAAGTTCATGCCCTACGCGCGCGACGCGCAGACGCTCGCGCGGCCATGGGCGAAGCCGGGCACGAAGGGTCTCGTGCACCGCATCGGCGGCATCGAGAAGGCCGACGTCACGGGCAACATCTGCTACGAGGCGGACAACCACCAGCACATGGTGGACACGCGCGCGCAGAAGGTCGCGAACATCGCCGCCGACATCCCGCCGATCGAGACCATCGGTCCGCGCACCGGCGACGTGCTGGTGCTCGGGTGGGGCAGCACACGCGGCGCGATCACGGCGTCGACGCTTCGGCTGCAGAAGGACGGGCACAAGATCAGCTGTGCCTGCCTGCGCTTCCTGAACCCGCTGCCGAACGACCTCGGCGACCTGATGCGCGGCTTCAAGAAGGTCGTGCTGCCCGAGATGAACAAGGGCCAGCTCGCGATGATCCTGCGCGCGAAGTACCTGATCGACGTGGTGAGCTTCAGCCAGGTGAACGGCCAGCCGTTCAAGAGCCACGACATCCACGCATTCCTGCAGAAGACACTCGCGTCGCTCGGCTCGACCCGTGACGCGGGCAGTGCCAAGGAGACCCGCCGATGACCGCCGTTCCGACCTCCCCAGCGCCGCTGACCAAGAAGGACTACAAGACCGACCAGGAAGTGCGGTGGTGCCCCGGCTGCGGGGACTACTCGATCCTGAACGCGGTGCAGGGCGCGTTCGCCAAGCTCGGCAAGCAACTGCACGAGACGGTGATCGTGTCGGGCATCGGCTGCAGCTCGCGGTTCCCGTACTACATGGAGACGTTCGGGTTCCACACGATCCACGGGCGTGCGCCCGCGATCGCGACCGGCGTCAAGACGAGCAACCCCGCGCTCGACGTGTGGGTCGTCACCGGCGACGGCGACGCGATGTCGATCGGCGGCAACCACTTCATCCACGCGATGCGTCGCAACGTCGGGCTGAAGATCCTGATGTTCAACAACCGCATCTACGGGCTGACCAAGGGCCAGTTCTCGCCGACGAGCGAGCAGGGCAAGGTCACGAAGAGTTCGCCGCTCGGCAGCGTCGACTACCCGTTCTCGCCGATCGCGCTGTCGCTCGGCGCCGGCGGCACGTTCATCGCGCGCGGCATCGACGTCTTCGGTCCGCACCTCGAGGACACGATCTGCAAGGCCTCGGCGCACAAGGGCACGGCGCTGGTCGAGATCTACCAGAACTGCAACATCTTCAACGACGGCGCCTACAAGGGCTTCACCGAGAAGGAAGTGCGCGACGAGCGCATCCTGTACCTCGAGCACGGCAAGCCCTTGCTGTTCGGGGCGAACAAGGACAAGGGCATCCGCTTCGACGCGAACTTCCAGCCGCAGATCGTGACCGGCGCGGACCTCGACAAGGCGTTCGTGTGGGACGAGACCGCGGCGAACGTCGCGCCGGCGATGGCGCTCGCGACGATGAGCGAAGGCGAGTTCCCGGTGCCGGTGGGGGTGTTCCGCCGCCGCGAGAAGCCGAACTTCGAGACCGGCATCCAGGCGCAGATCACCGCCGCGAAGTCGAAGAAGAAGGAGTCGATCAGGGACCTGCTCTTCGCCGGCGAGATCTGGGACGTGTCGTAGCGGCGCCGTGCTGCGCCGGGTCGGTCCGCGGTAGCCTTCCGTCATGTCGAACTGGGCGCCGAGGGATCCGAACTTCGAGCAGCGCGTGCGGGACAGCTACGCGCGGCAGGCCGCGATGGCGTTCCTCGGTGCGACCATGGCGCGCGTGGTGCCCGGCGGAGTGGTCCTGGAACTGCCGTTCCGCCGCGAGATCACGCAGCAGCACGGGTTCGTGCACGCAGGGGTCGGTACCAGCGTGATGGACAGTGCGTGCGGGTACGCCGCGCTGACCCTGATGGACCGCGGCACCGGCGTGCTCAGCGTCGAGTTCAAGGTGAACCTGCTGGCGCCGGCCCAGGGGCAGCTGTTCCGGGCGATCGGGAAGGTCGTGCGCTCCGGCCGCACCCTGGTCGTGACCACCGCCGAACTGCGCGCGTTCGCGACCCCTCAGGAACGGTCGGACGGCGCGCTCGTCGCGATGATGACGGCCACGATCATGACCGTTCGCGATCGCCCGGACCTGCTCGACTGACCCGATCGAGACACAGGGTGGGTGAAATATCACGATGTCGTGATATGTTGATCCAGCCCGTGGCATCTGCGCTCGCGAACCTCCAGTCGACCCTGAAGCTGCTGTCGGACCCCGTCCGCCTGCGGCTGTGCGCGTTGCTGGCCCGTGCCGAGCTGGCGGTTCAGGAACTGGTCACGATCACCGGTCTGCAGCAGAGTCGGATCAGCAACCACCTGTCGCTGCTGAAGCGCCAGGGCCTCGTGCGCGACCGGCGCGAGGGCACCTGGAGTTTCCATTCGCTGGTGGAGCCGCACGACGACGGTCCGATGTCGCCCGCCCTGTTCGCCGCGACGATCCAGCCGTTCCTCGACTCGGAGGAAGGGCATGCCGACTGGCACGCGCTGCTCGCGGTGCTCGACCAGCGGCGCGCCGGCAGCCGCAGCACGCACGATCGCCTCGCGGACGGGTGGCCGACCGACGCGCAGGAAACGACCCTCGGCACTCTGCGCGCCGAGATCCTCGCCGAGGCGTGGCCGTGCGGCGCCAGCGTCGCGGACCTCGGCTGCGGCACCGGTTTCCTCGCCGGCTGGCTCGCGGAGCGCGGTGCCTCGGTGGTCGCGATCGACCACAGCGAACGCATGCTGCGCACCGCGCGGGAACGGCTCGGGCCGGCGGTCACGTTCCGCCAGGGCGAGCTGGACGCGCTGCCGCTGGCCGCGAACGAAGTCGACGCCGTGTTCTGCAACCTCGTGTGGCATCACGTGCCCGACCACGGGGCGGCGGCTCGCGAGGCGTTCCGCGTGCTGAAGCCCGGCGGCAGGATCGTGATCAGCGACCTGTTGCCGCACGAGCACGAGTGGATGCGGCCCGCGATGGGCGACCTGCGCCTCGGCCTCGAGCCGAAGCAGGTCCAGGTCGCGCTGGCGCGCGCCGGCTTCGTCGACCTGCGCGGGTCGACGGCACGCGATCGTTGCCGCATCGCGCGCGGCGGCGCCGAGGCGACCGAACTCCCGATGTTCCTCGTCGGCGGGCAGAAGCCCGCCGCCAAGGCCTGATCTCTCCGTTCCCCTTCTCATCCCGACGACACCACCATGACCGCTACCAACACTCCCAAGACCAAGAAGACCACGAAGACGACGAGCGCCGCGCTCGCCTCGAACGACTTCAAGGTGAAGAACCTCGCCGACGCCGACTTCGGCCGGAAGGAGATCCAGCTCGCCGAGGTCGAGATGCCCGGCCTGATGGCGATCCGCGACGAGTATCGGAAGAAGCAACCGCTGAAGGGCGCGCGCATCACCGGCTCGTTGCACATGACGATCCAGACCGCGGTGCTGATCGAGACGCTCGTCGATCTCGGCGCCGAGGTCCGTTGGGCCTCGTGCAACATCTTCAGCACGCAGGACCACGCCGCCGCCGCGATCGCGGTCGGCCCGAAGGGCACCGTCGACAAGCCGCGCGGAGTGCCGGTCTTCGCGTGGAAGGGCGAGACGCTCGAGGAGTACTGGTGGTGCACGGAGCAGGCGCTCACGTGGCCCGATCACGACGGCCCGAACATGATCCTCGACGACGGCGGCGACGCGACCATGATGGTCATGAAGGGCGCTGCGTGGGAGAAGGCCGGCAAGCTGCCCGCGATCAAGAAGGACGACGGCGAGGACTGGGTCGAGCTGATCAAGTGCCTGAAGCTGTCCATCGCCGCGAATCCCGGCAAGTGGACCAGGATGCTGCCCGGCATCCGCGGCGTCAGCGAGGAGACGACGACCGGTGTGCACCGCCTCTACCAGCTGCAGAAGGAGGGGTCGCTGCCGTTCCCCGCGATGAACGTCAACGACAGCGTGACGAAGTCGAAGTTCGACAACGTCTACGGCTGCCGGCACTCACTGACCGACGGCCTGATGCGCGCGACGGACGTGATGCTGTCGGGCAAGGTCGCCGTCGTCTGCGGCTACGGGGACGTGGGCAAGGGCTGCGCACAGTCGCTGAAGGGCCAGGGCGCGCGCGTCATCGTCACCGAGATCGACCCGATCTGCGCGCTGCAGGCGTCGATGGAGGGCTACCAGGTCCTCACCGTCGAGGACTGCGTCGGCTACGCGGACATCTTCATCACGGCGACGGGCAACTACCAGGTGATCACCGTCGATCACATGAAGCGGATGAAGAACAACGCGATCGTCGCGAACATCGGTCACTTCGACAACGAGATCGACATGGCGGGTCTCGCGAAGGTCTCCGGCGTCGAGCGGCAGAACATCAAGCCGCAGACCGATCGTTGGGTGTTCCCGGACGGCCACGGTGTGATCGTTCTCGCCGAGGGTCGCCTGATGAACCTCGGTTGCGCGACGGGACACCCGAGCTTCGTGATGAGCAACTCGTTCAGCAACCAGGTGATCGCGCAGATCGAGTTGTTCAACAACCACACGAAGTACGACAAGTGCGTCTACACGCTGCCGAAGCACCTCGACGAGAAGGTCGCGCGTCTGCACCTCGACAAGCTCGGCGCGAAGCTGACGAAGCTGAGCAAGAAGCAGTCGGACTACCTCGGCGTGTCGGTCGAGGGACCGTTCAAGCCGAGCCACTACCGCTACTGAGGCTCGTACGAACCACGGGCTTCGCCCGCCCGGTTGGAGCCGACGCCCGCAACGGGCGCGGCTCAACGGCGACGAACGGGGTCGCGCCGTTGGGCAGCGCAGGCCGTGCGAACCGAGAGCCTGGACGCAACGGAGCGCCCGTCGATCAGAAGATCGCCATGTTCTCGAGCGGCCAGAAGCGCGCCCGCACGCGTCCCTTCAGCAGTCCGGCCGCGACGAGGCCGAACTCGCGCGAGTCGCAGCTGACGGGGCGGTTGTCTCCGAGCACGAAGAACTGGCCGTGCGGCACGACGAACTCGGCGAGTTCCTGACGGTCCGTGATGCTGCCGTAGTCGTCCGCCACCTGGCCGTTCACGAACAGCAGGCCGTTGTGCATCGCGACGCGGTCCCCCGGCAGGCCGACGACACGCTTCACGAAGTCAACGCTCGGATCCAGCGGGTAGCGGAGGATCGCCACGTCGCCGCGGTTGGCGTCGCCGAGGTTGTAGGCGACGCGGTCGACGACGAGCCGGTCACCGTCGTGCAAGCAGGGCTCCATGGAATGTCCTCGCACCACGGAGACCTGGATCGCGAAGACGTGCAGCGCGACCAGCAGGCTCATGCCGATCAGTGCATCGAGGAGCAGGCGAGTGCCTTTCGGAGTCCGGCGCGCGGGTCGCTGGCCGCAGATTCGTTCGTTCGGGTGTCGCGCTCCGCGCTCGTCGGTGTGGTGGGGGAGCTGGTCTCGCATGGGCGCCGCTATCGGCGCGTCGCCCCGTGCGTCTTGGGTCGTCCGCAGGCGGCGCTTCCGTCGCTCGCCGCCCGACCGATCCGCATCAGGACTTCCCCTTATCCCGGGGCGCACGCTCGCCCGGGTCGTCGGTGCGGAACGCGCGCTGGCAGCGCACGGTCGCGCTCGCGCGTCGCGACACCGCTCGAACGCGTCAAGGCGTGGGGCTCGGGCTTCCGAAAGCGCTTCCGCGCCCATGAGTCACTCGACCCTCAGCCATCTTGCGCTCGCAGAGCGGACCCGTCGGGAGATCCTGCACAAGAGCGACCTGATCCCGCCGTTGCCGGACCTCGTGGCGCGTGTTCTCGCGGTGCTCGGCCGACCGGAGACCGAGCCGACGGACCTCGAGCGCCTGCTGCAGAACGACCAGGTGCTCGTCGCGAAGATGCTCGCGATGGTCAACTCGCCCTTCTACGGGATGAATCGGGCCATCCGCACCGTGAAGGAGGCCGTGATGGTTCTCGGCTTCCGTGGCGTGCGGAGTCTGGTGCTCGCGACGAGCACTGCCAAGTTCATGCAGCGCGATTTCTCGTGCTACGGCCACGACCAGAAAGGACTCTGGCTCCACGCGGCATCGGTCGCCGCCGGCGCGAAGGCGCTCGCGAAGGCGTGCAAGCTCGGATCGAACGAAGCGGAGCACATGTTCGTCGGCGGGCTGTTGCACGACATCGGCAAGCTGTTGCTCGTTCCCTATCTCGCGGAGCACCAGAAGAACCTGTGCGCCGCCGCGTCGATGACCGACTACGAGCGGCAGGCGATCGGCATCGACCACACCGAGGCGGGGTCGCTCGTCTGCGCGAAGTGGAACCTGGCCGCGGAGATCCAGGTGCTCATCAGGGGACACCACGACGACGCCCCGGGTCAGGATGCGAGGTCGATGGCGATCGTCCGACTGGCGGATGCGACGGCGCACGCGCGCGGGATCGGCTACCTGCCGGGCAAGGCACCGGCGGAGAAGATCCGGGACTGCGACCTCCAGGCCCTGGGCCTGTCCCGCGAGTCGTGGTCGCAACTGCGAGACAGTGTCGCGGCGACCATGGACGAAGCGGTTGCCTCGCTCGGCAGCCTCGGTGCCTGAACGGCCGTGAGCCCCGTCGCCCTTCCCGGCCGTTCGGCGGATGCGTTCGTCGCGCTCCACGAGTGCGGGACGAAGCAGGATCTCGTGCAGTGCATGGCGGAGGTCCTGAGCACGGTCGTTCCCGAAGTCGGGGCTGCCGTCTGCCTGGCGGACGACCTCGCCGGCCTGCGTGTGCAGTGTTCGACCGGCGCATTCGGTGCGGCGCCGGGTGACGACGCAACGCCGATCGCTTCGACGACGGCAGCCGACCGTCGCCTGCCCATCCGCTTCCGCACCTACTCGCTCGGCGAACTGCTCCTCGATCGCGCGCCGGGTGCCGCGGGGCCGATCCTGGAAGCCGCCGTCGCGCACTTCGGCGCCGCTCTCGGCAACCTGACCCTGAACGAAGCGTCGCGTCGGGACAACGACGACTACTTCGCCCTCCTCCAGCTCGACGACGAAGGGCTGGTGCTGTTCCAGGAGCAGGATCCGGAAGCCGCGCTCGCCGGCCTGCTGAACGTCGCTCGAACGAACGCGGTCCGTTCGAACGCCGGTGCGCTCTGGGTGCTGCGCGAGATCGGCGATCCGTCGTCGGGTCTGTCGCTCCAGCAGGCGCTCGGCATCCCCGATTCCATGTTGCAGGGCCTGCGATGCGCCGACCCGAACGCCGTGTGGCCCGATGGCCTGCTCGGCCGCGCCGCGCACTTCGCGACGCCGGAGTCCGACGGTTCTCTCGCGATGATCGCCGCCGGCTGCGTGCCGCCGGCGCTGCGCAACGTGGTGGTCGTCCCGCTCCGCTGCAACGGCATGGACGCCGGACTGTGCGTGCTGTTCAACGCGGAGGTCGACGGCCTCGGCGAAGGAGACGTGCTGCGCCGCCTGCGCCGTCTGGGTGAGGTCGGCGCCGTTCTGCTCCACCGACTCCGTCTCGAAGCGCTGCACGCCAAGAACCGGTCGCGAGAGCGCGAACTCGAGATCGCGGAGACGATCCAGAAGCGTTCGCTCCCGACGGTTGCGCCGAAGGTGCCCGGCTTGTCGTTCGCGTGGCGTTCCGTCGCGGCGGAGAACATCGGCGGCGACTACCTCGACGTCTTCTCGACCGATGGCAGCGACGTGCACGCGATCGTCGCCGACGCGTCCGGGCACGGGATCAACTCGGCGCTGCTCATGAGTTCGTTCCGTTCGAACTACCGCGCCCACGCGGCGCGGCGAGCGCTGCCCGAACTGGTCGCTTCGCTCAACGACGAGGTCGTCGCGGAGGTCGGGCCGACCGGCATGTTCGTCACGTCGGTGTTCCTGCGCATCGACCCGTCGACGCGCCGCATGCAGATCTGCAGCGCCGGGCACACGCCGGTGCTGATCCTGCGCGCCGCGAGCGGCACCGTG
This sequence comes from Planctomycetota bacterium, assembly GCA_016794565.1. Lineage (GTDB taxonomy): Bacteria > Planctomycetota > UBA1135 > UBA1135 > UBA2386 > JAEUHQ01. Next base: position 20,534 of record JAEUHQ010000020.1, read on the forward strand.
GAGCGCGTGGATTCGATGGGGCCGCCGCTCGGCTTCATGGCGGGCACGGCGTTCGAGTCGCACGAAGTGACGCTCGGGTCCGGCGACCTCGTCCTGCTGCACACGGACGGGGTCACCGAGGCGACGGACGCGGACCTCGAGATGTTCGGCGAGGAGGCGCTGGTCGAGGAGATGCGGCGCCACCACGCCGCGACGCCCGACGTCTGCCTCGGGGCGATCCACCGCCGGCTCGCGGCGTTCACGGGCAGGACGCGTTACGACGACGACGTGTCGATGGTGCTGATCCGCGCCGAGTGAGGCGCCGGGGTCAGCCGAAGGTCTTGCGGCGCGTGCTGCTGTCGATGCCGAGCGCCTTGCGATACTTCGTGACGGTGCGGCGCGCGATGTGGACGCCGCGCTTGCCGAGTTCTTCGACGAGCTGATCGTCGGACATGGGGTTGTCCTTGTCCTCCGCGTCCACGATCTGCTTCAGGGTGTCCTTCACGGCCTGCTGGCTCACCATGTCGCCCGAATCCGACTGGGTGCCGCTGCTGAAGAACCTCTTCATGTCGAAGATGCCCTGAGGCGTCTGGATGTACTTCCCCGACGCCGCGCGACTCACGGTGCTGATGTGCACGTGCACCGCGTCGGCGATGTCCTGCATCTTCATCGGCTTCAAGTGCTGCACGCCGTGGCGCAGGAAGCCCTCCTGGCGGCGCACGATCTCGGTCGCCACGCGTTCGATCGTGTTCTGCCGCTGGTGCACTGCCTCGATGAACCACTTCGCCGCTTCGATCTTGCGGCGCAGCCACTCGTAGAGCTTCGGGTCCTTGCGCGCCTCCTGCAGGAGGTTGCGGTTGATCGGCGACAACGACAGGTCGGGCAGCGAGCCGCGCTGCGTCTTCACCTCGAAGCGCCCGTCGACCTCTTCGACCACCACGTCGGGGACCACGCCGGTCGGCGCCGGTCCGGAGAACTCCGATCCCGGGTGCGGATTGCAGTGCACGCGCAGGAAGTCGCGGCTCTCGACGATCTCCTCGATGGACGCGCCCGTGTCCTTCGCGATCTTCGGCAGCCGGTTCATGGCCAGGTCGTCGAGGTGGTTCTCGACGATGGTCCGCGTCAGCGGGCGCACGAAGGTCATGTGGTCGAGCTGCATCAGGAGGCAGTCGCGCAGGTCGCGCGCGCCGACGCCGATCGGATCGAGATCGCGTACGACCTGCACCGCTTCTTCGGCGAGCGGGATCGGGACCGCGAGCTCCTGGGCGATCTGTTCCGGCGACTCCGCGAGGCGACCGTTCGGATCGAGGGAGTAGACGACGTGCTCGATGACCCGGATGAGGTTGGGTTCCGACTCCTGCGTCCGCACCTGGGTCATCAGGTACTCGGGCAGCGAGGTCGACCGGCCGGGCGTGTTGTTGAGCGCTTCGAGCTTCTTGTCCTCGTCGTCGCCGGAGTACGAGCCGGCGCGGTTGCGCCACGTCGGTTCGAGCCGCGCTTCGAGCTGGTCCATCTCCGCCGACAGCTCGCGGTGCAGGCGATCCTCGATCGGCTGCTCCTGCGGCGGCGTCGCGAGAGCGGTCTCGCTGTTCTCGGTCTCGTCCTTCCGCTCGAGGAAGGCGTTCTCCTGCAGCTCCTGCTCGACCTGGTCCTTCAGCTCCATCAGGGGCATCTGGAGGACCTGCATCGCCTGGATCATCTGCGGCGACTGCACGAGTCGCTGCTCGGTGCGCAGGGATTGGGACAGACCGAGTCGCATCATGTTCTTGTAGCGACTTCGTCCCGGCAGGTCACGGTCCGCGGTCCGCCGATCGCGCGGCGCCGCGGACGAATGTCACCAGCTCACGACGGTGGCAAGGGTCGTGCGGAACGTGCGGCCGTCGATCGTGACCAGCGGACCGTCTCCGTGTTCCACCGCCTGACCCTTCGCGACGGCGCCGTCGTGTGCGAACCGCGAGGTCGCCGTCGCGGTGAGACCGAGAAGGCCGCCCTGGGGCAGAGTCTGCTGCACCTGCGGGGGCACGAAGTGCATGCACTGCCCGAGCAGTTCGAGGTGCTCTCCCGTGCCGACGGCGGCGGTGCGCACGCGGATCCAGGTTCCGGCCCGCAGCGTCGCCACGACGGGGTTGTGGTTGGTCGCCTCCTGCGCGATCTCGGCAGCCTGGCCGGCGATGGTGTTCGTCTCGAGCAGGCGCGCGACCGTACCCATGCGCCCGTGCAGGCTCGGGAAGACGATCTCGTGCAGCCGTCGGGCGGGGCCGTTGTCGGCGTCGACCGGCACCAGGGATCCGGTGGTGCGCACGCTCACGGTCTGCAGCAGGCGCTCTTCGAGTCCGCGCAGCAGGGTTTCGACCATGGGGATCGTGCGCTCGTTGCCGGAGACGAACAGGTGGTGTCCGCTCTCGTGGATCGAGAAGGTGGTCTCTGCGTCGGCGCCGAGCGACGCGCGGATCCAGTCCTGCAGCGCCTCCGGCGTGAGAATCCCCGGCCCTTCTTCTTCTTCGACGCCCGGCTCGTCTTCCGTCGGCCGCGTCGGTGGCGGCGAGACCCGTTGTGTCAGGGCGGAGCACGTCAGCGCACCGCATGGAAAGATGCCGAAGCGGGCACCGGTCCGCGCCGCGGGTGGCGTCCGCGCGGCGACCCGTATCGTCAGCATCGTGCGACCGCCGCTCGAGTCGTCGCCGGTTTCGGTGATCGCCAGTGCGCCGCCGTTCCGGATGCGGCCCGAGCAGGCTCCGAACGTCGTCTCGAGCGTCGGGACTTCGAGGTCCGGCTGGCCGGCGACTCCGGTCGGCTGGCGCCGCACGGCCCCGCGCCGCTGTGCGAGGCCGAACTGCGTCATCACGACCACGTCGTCGCCCGACACCAGCAGGTGCGGCAGCACGACAACGCGGCCGCCTTCGCCGAACGACGCGAGCGTCGGCTGCGAAGCGGTCGCCTTCTGCGCCACCTCCACGTCGATGTCGCGGACGTACGGCGTCCAGCGCTGGCCGTCGAGCAGCACGGGGCGACCGCTGCGCGCGATCGTGCGGGCGCGCCACAGGGCCTTCGCGTTCTTCGTGAACTCGGCGAACTCGCGCGGGTCGAGCACACCGCCGGGTGCGTCGCCTGCGGGCGCTTCCCAGACTGTCGCCTCGATCTCGAGCGGGCGCAGGAGCGCGTCCGCGATCTCCTTCACCCGCTCGCGCACCTGGCCGACGATCGTGCTGTCGCCGGACAGCACGAGGTTGTCGTTGACCGCGTCGATGTGCAGCGTGTCGTTCTCGACATCGTGCGCGAACAGCGTCCGCAGGAACTCGACGCCGCCGTCGATCGGAAACTGCCGGTCGCTGTTGCTGGCCAGGAGCAGGTCGGGACCGTCGACGACCTGGAGCATCGTGCTCCACTGCGGGGGAGCGATCGCCTGGTTCTGGCCGGACACGTGCGGCACGGGCAGGACTTCGAGAGCGGCGCGGCCGTCCTGCGGGGTTTGCAGGCCGGCGGCGAACAACGTGAGTGCGGTAGGTACGGAGAGCATGCGGGGAACCTCGGTGGTTGGCCGAACGGGAGGGGTGGGCGGACGTCAGTCGCTCGGGTCCGCGGGCCGGCCGCGGAACCACTGTGCGAGCGGCGGGAACTCGGCGAACGAGCCTTCGCGCAGCATCGCGAGGGCGTTCTGGCCGGGCGGCAGCGCTGCGAGCCACGGCTCGGCGGCTGCCAATCCCGCTCGCGCGAGGGCCGCTCGCAGCAGGAATGCTCCGTCGTCGTGGGCCGCGCGCTGGACGAGCGCGGCGAGCACGTGGCTCGGCTGACGCGAGAGTGCGAACGCCGCGGCGTGCGCCTCGGCATGCGGCGCGTTGCGGATCCGATCGA
>JAEUHQ010000173.1 GCA_016794565.1 Planctomycetota bacterium
GACCGAGGCGGGCGAAGTGGTCGTGATCGACCCGCTCGCGGGGCGCGCGGTCCGCACGATCCCGCCGGCAGTCGACCTGCCCGCGCCGATCCGCGGCATCGCGGTGCTCGACGACAACATGCTCCTCGCCGACGACGACGGCCGCGTGCTGCGGCTCGACGCGGACCGTACGAAGGCGGAGCTGTTCTGGCGGCATCCGGGCTGGGACCGACCGACGTGGATCTGCGCGGATGCCGGCAACCTCGTCTTCGCACGAGGCGGACTCGTGCACTGGATCCATCCGGGCGGCGGCGACGTGCTGCGGACCTCCGGCGCACCGGAGCGAACACTCGCCGCGGCGCCGCACGGCGACGAACTCTGGATGCTGCGCTCGCTGGCGACGAGCGACGAGTTCTTCGTCGTGACCCCGCGTCGCGAGATCGACAGCATGGATGTCCGGCTCGTCGGTGTCGGCGGCCCCGGCATCGGCAGACCCGGTGCGAAGCCGGGCGAGATCAGGCACTGGCTCGTCGGCAAGGCCCGCGCGAACACGGGCGCAGAGCTGGGCGACGTGCTCCGCCGCGCCCGCACCACGCTCCGCACCACGGAGACGGTCGACGGCGGGCGGACGGCGATGCCCTTCGTGCTCACCATCCACCCCGGCGTCACCGTCGCCGAGCTGCTGACGACGCTGGACGCCGCGACCGAAGCAGGCATCGAGCTGCAGACTCCCGGGCTCGCGCGCTGGGCCGAGACCATGGCGACCGCAGCGGCGGCGGAGCCCGCGAACCGCTGACCGCTGCTCGAGCGCGTCAGCGCGCCGCGCCCGACGAGCGCGCGAGGAACGCTTCGGCCGGACCGCGCGCGACCCGACGCAGCCACGCCCCGGACATCGCCAGTGCGAACGCGGCGTACCCGACGGCGGCGAACACGCCCGTCGCGACCGGCCAGTCCTCCTGCGGCCAGAAGTGACGCATCGCGGCGTACACGATGCACGTGTGCACGAGGTAGTGCGTGAACGACATGCGTCCGACACTCGCGACCGGGCGCAGCCAGCGCGGCAGCGCGCGTTCCCGCAGCCACCACGCGGACGCCGCCGTCACGAGGAGTGCAGCGCCGAAGCGCTGGGCGACGAAGGCGAGCGAAGTCGGCTGCCACGTCGCGAGCAACAGCGGGTCGGCATCGCCCCCGCCCATCGCGGCAGCGGCGGGCACGAGATGGCCAGCGAGCACGAGCGGCAGCGCGAGCGCGCACCATCGTGCGAGGCGCGGGCCGTCGCGCGACTGCGCGAGCACGGCGCCGAGCAGCGGCAGGCACAGCCACGGCAACAGCGGGTACGCGCCGTCGAACACGAACCACCGCAGCGTCGCGAGGCCGAACGAGTGGTTCGCGACGTGGGTCCCGTCGTCGAGCAGGTCGCGCGCGACGACGTCGCCGAACGCGGCGCCGACGAACGGCACGACCGCCAGGCCCACCACGAGCACCGCCGCGATCGGCAAGCGTCCGGCGCGCTGCAGCGCCGCGGCGAGCGGCAGCATCAGGGCGAGCGGCACGAGCACGTCGTTCGGCCAGACGAACCGCCAGAAGGGCACTCCGATCGCGGCCATCGCGAGCGCGCGGCGCAGGACCCACGCCGACGACCGCGGCCGCATCGCCCACGCGACGCCCGCGAGGAGCAGGAACGTCGCCGCTGGCACGCCTTCGAGCCACACGAGGCTCAGCTGCACCAGCCCGGCGAACACGCCGACCGCGCCTTCGGCCGGTTCGGGGACGAAGTGCAGCCACACCATCCCGAGCACCGCGAGCCCGCGCACGAAGTCGAACGCGTCGACGCGTTCCGACGCGGCACCCGCCGCCGTCGCATCGGCGGCCGCGGCGTGCAGCGGCAAGGTCGCGGCTGCTTCGGCCGTCGGCGCACCCGCGTAGCTGCGTCCCGGCAGCAGTGTCTCGTGCTTCATCACGACGCTGTGCGGCATCACGTGCGCGCCGTCGCCGACGTCGACGCCGTACAACAGGACCGCGCCCTTCCCGACCGTGCTGCCACGCCCGATCCGCACACGATCGATCTTGAGGACACGGTCCTCGAAGCTGTGCGCCTGGAACAGCGCATGCACCGTGGCACCGTCCTCGATCGTGATCATGTCGGGATCGACGACCTGCGCGAACCCGTCGCCGAGCACGCAGCCTCGGCCGATGCGCATTCCCATCGCACGGAGGAACCACGGCAGCAGCAGGGTTCCCTCGAGCGCCTGCAGCAGCGTGCGGCCACAGCGCTGCCAGAGCACGTAGTGGAAGTCCCACCGGCTCGCCCAGCACGACCACAGGCCGTGCCGGCCGGGCCGGACGCGGCCGAGCAGCAACCACTTCGTCGCGAGCACGACGGCAGCGAGCGCGGCGGTCACGCCGAGCGTGGCGACCACGGACGCCAGCCATCGGCCGGTGAAGCCGCCGCTCGCCGCGACGCGATCCACGATCGCGAACCAGGCGAGCCCGGCGGCGGCGAGCAGTCCGGGCAGCACGAAGCGCAGCGCTTCCCAGAAGACGCGGTTCGCACGGCGGAGCGGTCCCGGGTCGTGCGTGAGGCGACGATCCACTTCGATCACTTCGCGACGCGGCAACGGGAACGGCGGCTGCCCGAACCAGCCCGTGCCCGCACGCATGCAAGCGTCGTCCGCGACGGTGCTGATGCCGAGCAGGAGATCGTCGGGCAATCGCTGGCCCGCAGGCACGACGACGTGGTTGCCGACGAACGTGCGCTCCCCGAGCACGGTCGCCGCGACCGTGACCGTGCCGCGCCGCACGTTCGGCACGCCGAGGTAGACGCCGTCCGCGAGGAACGAGCCGCCGCCGATCGACGCGTGCTCGGGCAGCACGTCGAGGATCGTGCTGATCTCGACGTCGTCGCCGACGCGCATGCCGGCGAGCCGGAGCCAGCGTGGCCAGAACAGCGTGCCCGACAACCACGTGCCCGCGCGTTCGAGCCACGCCATGCGGACCGACGCCCACGCATGGCGCGCCGACCAGAGTCCGTGGGTTCCGGCGGGGATCTTCGGCGACCACCGCAGGAGGAGTGCAGTCTGCAGCAGTGCGACCGGCAAGGCGATCACCGCGATCACGACGCAGAGCATCGCCGTGTCGGGCTGCGTCCATGGGCCCGAGTCGCGCAGCCACGCCGCGATCGTGGCGCCGTCGAGACCGAACCACGAAGCGGCGACCCATGCGAGCAGCGCGAGCGGCATCCACGCCAACGGGCCGAGCGCCGCACGCGCGGCGAGCAGGAGCAGCGAATGGCGCCGCGACGTCGCGGCGGACGGCGCAGAACGCAGCGGCCCGCCCGCCAGCGTGTGCGGCGCGGCCGGCACACCGCTCCAAACGGCGCCGTCGGGCACGCGCGTTCCCGCGGGGACGAACGACAGCGGCGCGACGACCGCCCCGTCGCCGACGTCGACGTCGGGCCCGGTGCCCGCGCGCGTCGCGAGCGTCGCCCCCGCGCCGATGCGCACGGGACCGATCACCAGTTCGCCCGCATCGAGTTCGCACAAGCCGAGGTCGACTTCGCGCCAGAGCGTGGCATCGTCGCCGATCTCGAGCAGATCCCAGCCGCCGCCGGAGAGATCGACGCCGCGATGCACGTGGACCCGCTTGCCGACGCGCGCGCCCAACGAACGCAGCAGCACACCGAGCATCTCGGTGCCGGCGCAGAACGACCACGGCAGGGTGCGCGCCATGGTCGCGACGACCCAGTGACGCAGGCGAAGCCCGCTCCACGCGGGCACGCGGGCAGGCACGTAGCGTCCGATCAGCAGTTCCTTCGCGGCGACGACGAGCCACCACGACGCGAGGGATGCGACGCCGGCGGTCGCCAGCGCGATCCACGGCGCCGCCAGCAGGAACACGCCGAGCGGCAGCGAGTCCAGCAGCCACGGGAGCAGGTCGAACGCGACGAGACTCATGGCGGTCGAACCGAGACCCAGGAAACCGAGCAGGAACACCGCCTGCCCCGCCGTGAACGCCAGCAGCGACGCGCGCGGCGCCGGACCGGCGACGTGCGGTGCCGCCCCGCCCGCTGCGGCGGCACTCGGGCCGCTCGCGGCGAGCACCAGGCCGGCGACGGTCGGAGCCTCGTAGAGATCGCGCACGGCGATCCGCGACAACCGGCGGTCGGTGCGCAGGCGCGACACGAGCAGCGCCGCGCGCAGCGAGTTGCCGCCGAGCGCGAAGAAGTCGTCGCCGTCGCCGAAGGCACTCGCGGGCATGGCGAGCACGTTCGCGAACGCGGCCCGCACGCATCCAGTGATCGAGTCGTCGGCGTGCACGTCTCGTGCGGCGGCGACGCCGACGAACGGCAGCGCGCGGCGGTCGACCTTGCCGCCGACCGTGCGCGGCACGCGTCCGAGCAACGCGAAGCGCGTCGGCACGGCGATGGCCGGCAGTTCGGCGCGAACGCACGCGGCGAGTCCGGCGAACGACGGCGGCGCGGCGGGATCCACCGGCACGACGTGTGCAACGAGATCGCGGTCCGGCTCCTCGCCTTGGACGGTGCACACGACTTCGCGAACGCCGTCGACGCGCGCGAGCACCGCCTCGACGGCCTCGAGTTCGATGCGATGGCCGCGCACTTTCACCTGCGCATCGATGCGCCCGAGGTGGCGCAGTTCGCCGCGTTCGTCCTGCACGACCAGATCGCCCGTGCGGTAGACGCGGCCGAGCCCCGGCAGCGTCGGGAAACGCTCGGCGGTCAGTGCATCGAGGCCGAGGTAGCCGCGCGCGAGGCCCGGTCCCGCGATGCACAGTTCGCCCGGCTCGCCGGGCGGCACGGGACGCAGGTCGTCGCCGAGAACGTGCGCGGCGTGTGGCGGCACCGGCGTGCCGATCGTGACCGGCTCGCCCGCGCGCACACGACCGCGCACGACCGTCACCGAACACTCGGTCGGCCCATAGCCGTTCTCGAGCCAGACGTCGCGGCCCCACACCGCCGCGAGATCCGCCGGCAACGGCTCGCCGCCGACGTACGCGAGGCGAAGGTCCGGCAGCTCGTCGCGCGGCGAACGGCAGCCGAGCGTTCGCAGCAGCGTCGGCGGCGGACACAGGATGGTGATGCGTTCGGTTCGCAGCCACGGCAGCAGGTCGGGGCCGAGGCGGACGGTCTCGTCGTCCATCACGACGACCGTCGCCCCGCTCGCGAGCCCGAGCCAGATCTCCTCGACCGACGAATCGTACGCCGGCGAACTGCCCTGCGCGATGCGATCGCCCGGCCCGACGGCGAAGCGCGCCACGCCTTCGCGGATCAGGTTCACGATGCCGCGATGCTCGATGCAGACGCCCTTCGGCCGGCCGGTCGTGCCGGACGTGTAGATCACGTAGGCGAGGCGATTCGGGTTCGGCCCCGGCGGCGCCGGCGCAGCGCGCTGCGGCACATCGGATCGTTCGGGCACGAGGACGATCGGAACCCCGAGCCCGGCGAAACGATCGGCGAGGGCAGCGACCGTGACGACCGCCGCCGCGCGCGTGTCGCGGACCACGTGGTGCAGATGGGCGGCGGGGAACGACGGATCGACGCAGGCGTGTGCGCCGCCGGCGAAGAGCACGCCGAGCTGCGACGCGACGAGCCACGGGTCGTGGCGCGGCACGAGGACCACGACACACGATTCGTCGCCGACGCGGGGCGCGAGTTCGGCCGCGATCCACGTCGCCATGCGCGCGAGTTGCGCGAAGGTGACGCACACGCGCGGCCGGCCGGCGCCCGCCGGGGGCACGTCGATGGCGATGCGCTCCGCGTGTTTCGCGGCGCTGGCGACGAACAGGCCCGTCAGCACGGCGCGCGCCTCGACCACGACCCGACCGCGCTCAGTCCGCGCTCGTGCGGGCGGCTCGGAGCCACGGCGCCGCACGACTCGCGATCACGGCTCGCTGCGCGGACGACAGGAACCGCCAGCCACGGATCCAGCCGCGACACTCCGGCACTCCGCACGAGCAGAAGAACGGCTCGGCCATTTCGTACTCGTTCGCTTCGTAGTCGAACGTGACGTCCTCGCCGACCGCGATGTCGCGCGACGCGACCAGCGTGCGCCCCCGAAGCTGGGCGTTCGGTCGGCACGAGTGGTTGAGGAAGCGCCAGAGATGCCGCCCGGACGAACCGTCCGTCTCGCCGATGCGACCCGCCGTCACGTGCTCCCCCATCCCGATCTGCACCGAATACCGGTCGGGCCGATCCACCACGTCGCCGTCCACGAACAGGACCTCTGTCCCCGCCGCGAATCCCGCTGCCGCAACCGTCGTGAGGCACCCGGCGCGGCGTTCGACCCGGACCTGGAGACCGACGGCACGAGAAGGGTCGCGGGTGATGTTGGGCGGCTGCATGCGGTTCGCGCGCGGGGCGCGGGCAACGCACATCTGCAGGCCGCCGACACCGCGACACCGAGATTCCCGATCGCGAGGCCACCGTCACCCGACCTCGTCGAGCCCCGGCACTCCGCTCACCGCGGCGTGCCGACGAAGGGCACACCGTCGATGACGACGCCGGTGCAGTGCGTCGTGTACTCGAGCGGATCGCCATCGAACATCGCGAGGTCGGCGTCCTTGCCGGCCTCGAGCGAACCGAGGCGCGCGTCGACCCCGAGCAGCGTCGCGGCGTCGATCGTGAGGGCGCGCAGCGCCGCGTCGGCGGGCAGGCCGTGCCCGACGGCGACGCCCGCTTCGAAGAGCACGACGCGCGTCTTCGGCACGTACCCTTCGAAGCCGCTCTGCAGCGCGAACGGCACCTGCGCGTCGAGCAGCAGGCGCGGCAGCTCCATCGTGCCGTTCTCCATCTCGCCGGTCGTGCGCGCCATGGTCGGATGCGGCAGCACCGGGACCTTCGCCGCCCGGATCTCCGGCAACACGAGGTAGCTCTCCGCGGCGCCGTCGAGCACCACGCGGATCGAGAACTCCTGCGCGACGCGCAGCGCCGACAGGATGTCGTTCGACCGGTGCGCGGTGACGAGCAGCGGCACGTCGCCGGCGAGCACCTTGGCCATCGCATCGAGGCCGAGGTCGACCGGCGCCGCGGCGTCCTTGCTTCGCTTGGCGACGTACTCGCGTGTCCGCTGCAGCAGTTCGCGCAACATCGCGACGGACTTCGCGCGGGTGCCCGGCGACTTGCCGGCTCCTGCCCGCCCGGAATCGCCGAGCGTGCAGGCGACCATCGCGAACGGCACCACGACGTCGGTGTCGACCGTGCGGCCGCGCAACTTGACGACACACGTCTGGCCGGACACGAGCGCGCCCGGCGCGTGGCCCGTGTGGGCGGTGGTGACACCGAGGCCGCGCAGCCAGCCGACGAGTTCGTCGCGCGGGTTGAAGGCATCGATCGCACGAAGTTCGGGCTGCATGGCGGCGGAGCGTTCGAGCTGGTCCTGGTCGTGCGGGATGTTCAACAAGCCGCTGAGGCCGACCGTCGAGTGTGCATCGATCAGACCCGGCATCACGACGGCGGCACGAAGGACCTGCGCGCCGGGCGGGACCGTCAGCTCGGCGGCCGGCGCGACCTTCTCGATCTTGCCGGCCTTCACGAGCACGGCGCCGTCGGTGATCGGCGCACCCGCCATCGTGAACACCTTGTCGCCGCGCACGACGACGACCTGCGTCGCATCGCCCTGGGGTACCAGCAGCGCCGATGCCGCCGCGAGCGCGAACAGCGAAGGGAACATCACTGGCCTCCTTGGGCAGCGAAGCAGCACATCGACATCGCCTGCCCGTTGCTCGCGCCGTAGCCGCCCATCGCCATGAGGCGGTCCTTCGGATCCGCGAGGTCGAACACTTTGGCGCCTTCGACCCAGGTCTGCAGCACCTGCGTGTGCACCGACAGCGGGTCGCCCGACAGCACCACGAAGTCCGCGTCCTTGCCGACGGTGAGCGTGCCGATGCGATCCTGCAGATCGAGCATGCGCGCGTTCGCGATCGTCAGCGCCTCGAGCGCCTTCGTGCGATCCATGCCCGCGCGCACCGCGAGCGCCGCGGAGCGGAGGAAGAGGCGGCTGTCGGTGATGCCGTCGTCCGTGTGGAGTCCGACGAGCACGCCGGCGCGATCGAGCACCGCCCCCGTCTCCAGCGACAGGTTCCTCGCTTCGAGCTTGCCGCCCGGCGAGTCGATGACGATCACCGAACACGGCACGCCGGCCGCCGCTATCTCGTTCGCGACGAGCGCGCCTTCGCTGACGTGGTGCAGCACGCAGCGGAACCCGAACTCCTCGCGCAGACGCAGCACCGTGAGGATGTCGTCCTGCCGGTGCGTGTGGTGGTGCACGACGCGCTTCCTTTCGAGCACCTCGACGAGCGCTTCGAGGCCGAGACTGCGCTCGGGCATCTTCTCGGGGTCGCCCTTCGCATCCGCGACCTTGCGCTGGTGCTCGCGCGCGCGGAGGAACTGGGCCCGCACGAGGGCCGCGGCCTTGCCGCGCGTGCCGGCGAAGGGCGGTTCGCGCTGAGGGTTCGTGCCGTTCGCCATCTTGATCCCCCACGCGAGACTGCCGTCGGCGTTCTTGATCGTGAGGTCGTCGACGGTGCGCCCGTCGCGCAGCTTCAGGTAGATCGTCTGGCCGGACAGAAGGTGCCCGCTGCCGGGCATCACGTTCGCGGTGGTGATGCCGCCCGCCTGCGCCTTCTGGATGCCTGGGTCGCGCGGGTCGATCGAATCGAGCGCTCGCACCTCGGGCTGGATCGGCCCGCTGCCGTCTGCTCCCGCGACCGCGCCGATGTGCGAGTGGCTGTCGACGAGCCCTGGCACGATCGTCTTGCCCGTCGCGTCGATCACGGTCGCACCGTCCGGCACCGCAACGCCCTCGCGCGCGCCGATCGCTTCGATGCGTCCGCCGCGGACGAGCAGTGTGCCGTTCGTGATCGGCGGTCCGTCGATCGGGACCAGGGTCGCGCCGACGAACGCGTGCGGCACTTCCTGGGCCGCGACCGCGGCGGTGAGCAGGAGCGGCGACAGCGCCGCGCGGAAGGAACGGGACCGGATCATGCCGGTTGGTTACTCGCTCCCCGCGCGAAAGGCCAACGACTCGGCGGCAGAACCCGACGAACGTGGGCGCTGTGCGCTCGAGCCCCCGGGATGGTCATCGCGCGAGTTCGCGCAGGAGGCGGTCCGCGGCGTAGACCTTGCGGAGCGCTTCGACGATGCCCTGCGGGTGCACGCACACGCTGCGTTCGACGCGTTCACCGAACAGGAACTCGTTGGCGAGCGACTCGATGTTGCCGTCGAACAGGAGGCCGATGAGTTCGCCGCGCGCGCTGACGACCGGGCTGCCCGAGTTGCCGCCGGTCGAGTCGACCGTGCACACGAAGTCGACCGGCGCCTGCATGTCGATGCGGTCCTTGGCCAGGAGCCACTCGCGCGGCAGATCGAACGGGTGCTGATGGTCGAACTCGGCGGCGCGGGCGAAGAGACCGTGGAAGACCGTGCGCCACGGCGCCCGCGACCCGTTGTACGAGTAGCCCAGCACCCGGCCGTCGCTCCACCGCAGCGTGAACGTCGCGTCGGGTGACACGTCGCTCCCGTACACCGCGAACAGCAGCTTCGCGAGATGCGCACCCAGCGCGGCTTCGGCTGCGTCGAGCGAACCCTGCAGCGCCTGGTTGGCCAGATAGAGCGAACGGACCGCACGTCCCGCGACCAGGGCCGCGTCGTCGCTCGAATCGATGGCCGCCTTGCCGCCCGCGAGTAGCGCATCGAGGAACGCCGGCTCGGCGAGGCGGCTCTTCGACGACAGCGCGGCCGCGGCGTCCTCGGGGCTGCGTCCGCCGAGCAGCGCGGCGAGATACGGGTCGTCCTTCGGCAATGCGCGCACGGCGCGGCGGAGATGATCGACGAAGAATGCCTCCTGCAGCGGGTTCGGCGAACAGTCGACGTCGCGCGCCTTCTTCGCCTGCGCCTCGTCGCCTGACTGCGCGAACTCGAGGACGATGGATGCGCGGATCAGCAGGGGCGAACCGCCGTGCGTCTGGAAGTTCAACGGGGACTCGAGTTCGCGGCGCTTCTGCATCAGGCTCGCGATCCGCTGCCACACGCCGAGTTCGTCGCCGCGGCCGCTGTCGGCGAGACGCGCCTTGAAGACCCGCTCGGCCTCGGCCTTGCGCGCCATGAAGTTCGGATCCGACAGCGCGGCGTGCTCGCCGCGATAGAGCTTCTGGCCGTTCTCGAGGCCGAGGATCGTCGTGCGCACCTTCTTCTCGGACTCCGCGTCCCTGCTCGCGAAGGCGCGCAGGATGTCGATGCGCGCGTCGATCATTTCGCGGATGCGCGGATAGCGCGCGTCGCGCTGGTACTCGAGCTGCGCCGTCGTGAGGAGGCGCTGCGTTCCGCCGGGATTGCCGGTCAGGAACACGAGATCGCCTTCGGCCGGACCGTCACCCCAGGGGAAGTGGAACGCAGTCGTGTCCGCCGGCTTGCCGTCGACGTACGCGCGGCAGAAGGAGAAGTCGACGGCGTAGCGCGGATAGACGAAGTTGTCCGTGTCGCCGCCGAAATGCGAAACCTGCAGGTGCGGCGCCATCACGAGCCGCACGTCGTCGAAGATCCGGTACTGGTAGAGCTGCCAGACGCCGCCCTGGAACAGCTTCACGAGCTGTGAATCGAGGGTCGGCTGGTCGCGGCGCGCGTCGGCGAGGATGCGTTCGCGGTTCTTCGTGCGCACCCGCTCCGCCTCGTCGTCGGCCATGCCGTCCGCGACGCCCGCGGTGACGCCCGCCGTCACGTCCGACATGCGCACGAGCTGTTGCACGGTCAGGCCCTCGAGCCGCACTTCGTCACCGAGGTCACGCGCGACGAAGCCGTCGCGCACCCAGTCGGCGGCGCCCTGCGCCTTCGCGACCGCGTCGCGCACGCAGTGGTGGTTCGTCAGGATCAGCCCCTGCGGCGACACGAACGATGCAGAACACCCGCGACCGAAGCGGAGCGACGCGAGGCGCATGCGGGTCCACCACGCCTCGTCCGCGACGAAGCCATACTCGCGCTTCAGGTAGTCGAGGGGCGGACGCTCGAACGTCCACATCCGGCCGAGGCCGAGTTCGTCCTGAGCGAGGGCGGATACGGAGATGCCGAGCGCGGCGACGAAAGCCGCGCGGAGACGAGACGAGGGCATGTCGTTTCCTTACCGCACGGCGGCGGGTTCTGCACCGGACTTCGCGGCCGCATGCCATTTGGCGAGCACGGCCGCTTCACGCTCGGGGGGAAGTCCCGTGCGACCGAACGGCTTGTCGCCGCGCTCGCTCTTCGCCCACTGCAGCGTGTCCCGGACCGTGTCGCCGACGGGACGAAACTGCAGTCCGGCCGCGATCGCCTTCGAGTTGTCGACGATCGTGCGTGCGTCGCGCGGGATCCACAGAGGCATCTGCATCCACGGGCGCACGTCGTTCTCGGCGAGGAACTCTTCGTCGACCCACGAGAGCGTGACCGCGCTGGACGTCGCGCACTTGCAGGCCGACAGCACGTCTCCCATCGACATGCGCCCGGCGAAGCCGTTGACGTTGTGCACGCCAGTGACCTTGCGCTCGATGCAGTGCAACATGAACTCGGCGAGGTCGCGCGCGTCGACGAACTGCACCTGCGCGTCGGCGTCGCCCGGCGCCAGCACTTCGCCGCCCTTGTCGATGCGCACGGGCCACCACGTGAACCGGTCGCTCGTGTCACCGGGGCCGACGATGAGGCCCGGGCGCAGCGTCGACACCTTGCCCGGCATCGCGGCTTCCGCCGCCGCTTCGCAGCGCGCCTTCAACGGCCCGTAGAACGGCATCGCCTGCGCGATCGCGTTCACCTTCTCGACCTTGTCGTCTTCGACCGTCGCGACGGGCGTCGCCTCGTCGATCGTGTCGGGTCGCTGGCCGAAGCTGCCGTAGACGGAGATCGTGCTGACGAACTGGTAGTGCTCGCACGAGCCGGCGAAGAGCTTCGCGGTCGCCTCGACGTGCGCCGGCACATAGCCCGACGTGTCGACCACCGCGTCGAACGTGCGTCCCTGCAGCGAGGCGAGGTCACCGGTGTCACGGTCGCCGTGCAGGTGCTCGAGATCGGGGAACAGCCCGGGGTTGGTCTTGCCGCGGTGGAACAGGGTCACCGTGTGCCCGTTCGCCAGCGCCGCACGCACGAAGTGCGGCCCGAGGAATCCCGTGCCGCCCAGCACGAGGATCTTCTTCGCGCGGGCGGGGCGAAGCGTCGCGGCCCCGCGCGCGAGCGGTGCGAGCGCACCCGCGGCGGCCATCGACGACAGGAACGAACGGCGCGTGGGTCCGGACATGGCCCCTTCTACGGGCCGGGCGGGGCCGGCGTTGGCGGCAAGTGGCGACGCAGGGCATGCGCCGGGCCAAAGCCGACGCACCGAGGGATCCTCGACGTCGGTTACCTGCGCGACGGACGCGGGCTATCGTGCGCCGGTCGCCGCCGTCGCCCTTCCCGGAGGTCCCAGTGCTCACTCGTTCCCGCGTTGCGTCCGTCGGCACTTCGTTCTTGTTCCTCACCGGCCTCGCCGCGGCCCAGTCCGTCATCGTCGTCGACGGACTGAATCGCCCCGGCACCCACTTCCTCGACCTGCCCGCCGCCGAGGCCGCCGCCGTGAACGGCGACACCATCCTGCTGCGCGCCGACGGCGGCGGCTACCACGGCGTCGCGACGAGCAAGGCACTGACGATCACGGGCGGCACCGGCGGCTACGCCACGATCATCGGCCCCGCGCCGTGCTTCACGATCAGCGGCCTCGCGGCCGGCACCGATTTCGTGCTGCAGAACGTCGAGGTGCTCTCGACCGGCGCGGCCGGCCCGGCCATCAGCGTGCAGGCGTGCCTGGGTCGCGTGCACTTCGTGCACGTGGATGTCTACAACTACTCCGGCCCGCCCGGTCTCGACATCTCGCTCTGCAGCGCCGTCACCGTCCGCGACGGGACGTTCCTCGGCCGACCCGGCCTGCGCGCGCAGAACACCACCCTGGCTGCCAGCGGCGCTCGCTTCTACGGGCAGTCTGGCGCTTCGGCGACGATCCTGCCGAGCGCCGGCGCCAGACTGGTCGACTGCACCGCGTGGTTCGGGGACGTGCAGGCGTTCGGCGGCAACGCGTGGCACACCGATGCCCCGGGCTCCGGGCTCGAACTGACGAACACCACGCTGTCGATGACCGGCAGGTCGAACGCTTCACGCGCGATGAGCGGCCATCTCGGCACGCAGGCGACGCCGGGATTCACCGCCATCGTCCCGGCAATCGTGGGACAGAACAGCCTGTTGCGCCTCGACCCGGAAGTCACGCTCGGCACGCTCGGCGGCGCCGCACCGATCGTCGGCGTCACAGCGACCACCGCGACCATTCCGTCGTTCTCGCTCTACGGCGTGTGGAACCTCTTCACGATGACGGACCCGGGCACGTCCACCGCGGTGATGACGGTCGTCGGTTTCCCGGCGAACCCGCTGTCCCTGCCCGGCGTCGAGGGCCGCCTGTGGCTCGACCCCGCCGGGATGTTCGCGGTGGCCGGCGTACTCGGCGGCTACACGGGCTTCAACGAGACCATGCTCCCGCTCGGCTTCACGTTCACGATCCAGTTCGCGGCGCTGCAGGGCGCAACACTCGAACTGTCGCCGCCCGCGATCGCACGCCGCCGGGAGTGACCGCGGCCCATCCGGCGCCGCTCACCGCGGCTTCCCGAGGCGTTTCGACAAGACCTCGAGCACCGACGCGGCGCCCATGTATTCGTTCCCGACGTAGCTGTCGGCGATCAGGGCGCCCGTTGCGTCCAGCATGACGAGGTCCGGGATGCCCCGCGAGTCGTGCGCCTGCGCGATCGGGATGGAGGAGAGTTTGTCCCACGCCACTGCGAGCCACGGGAAGTTGTGCTCCTTCGTGTACTGCTGCATCTCGCGCTCGGTGCGGTCCCGGCTGATCCAGATGATCTCGAATCGCTTGCCGGCGTCCTTCTTGTTGGCCTCGTAGAAGCGCACCAGCTCGGGCGAGAACGCCTGACACGGACCGCACCACGAGGCCGAGAAGTAGAGCACGACGAACTCGGGCGGACTCTTCGGATTGACGCGAGCCTTCTTGCCGGTGCGAAGGTTGAACAGCTTGCCGTCCAACTCGTTCAACACTCGGTGCCCAGCAGGAGGCCGCTTCGTCTCCAGCACCGCCCGCACGCGTGCCACGAGGTCCGTCTCGTGCACGCCGACCCGGGGCATGTAGTCGAAATCGGGGTGGCGAGCGCACACCCACTTGCCGTCGAACGTGCCGAAGGTGAGCTCGCTGCCGGCGCGGAACTCCTTCTGGTCGGCGCCCTCGCCGGCCGTGATGGTCGACCGCAGGATCACCTTCGCCGGCCAGAGATCCGCCCTCGCGACGATCGTCTTGAGGTCCAGGGCGCGCTGCACGGGGGACATGCTCGCGAGTTCACTGTTTGCCACGGCGAGCACGTCGGTGTCCGTCCGGGGAATGGTCCCCGAGTTGCCGCTCGGCAGGCCGATCACGGCCTGTTCTCCCTGCAATCCGAGCACGGGATAGGTCGCTTCCAACGACAAGGTGTCGTGCGCATAGCCGTAGGCTTTCGTCACCTTGCATTGCGTTGGCCAGAGCTCGGGGCGTTCGAGGAGCTGAGCCCACGTCATGGGCTCCGGTGCGTCGACCGACACCGGCGGATTCGCGGGTGCCGGAGCCTGTGCGACGATCGCGGACGATGCCAACAATGCAGCGAGCAGAACGATGGTGCTTTTGTCCATGGGGTCTTCCCACGCCGAGCATAGCAACCGGTTCGGAGCAAGTGCTCGCGTTCACGACGGTGCGCCCGGCGGGAGGCGCCGCCTGTGAAGTTGCGGCGAAGCCGCGCGCGAGCAATGCCCGACTGCTCGGGCTACTGGGCGCGGCGGGTTCCGCGCTCGCGCCTGGTACGCCCGAGAGGACTTGAACCTCTAACCCTCAGATCCGAAGGGCAGTCCGAGCACGAACGAGAAACGCGCCGAAACACACAAAAGAACGCCAGAGGAGGCACTCTAGCGGAATCGGGTGTCTCGGGTCAAGCGGGGACAACGCGACCCAACAACACTCGACTTAGGTGCGGTAGCTCGCGAGTTCTGCGGTAACTACCGCAGCGATTGCCGAACACGCTCTTTCCAACTCCAGCATCCACGAATCCCGCGGCAGCAGCCGTCTCGCGGCTGACTCGAAGGACGCGAACGGCGCGTAGCCGCCCCACGATGCGCGCAGCAACTTGCTGACGCGCCACCCCGGCAGCCCGGCACGGCTCAGCGTGCAGGTCGCGGCCCAACTGATCTGCCGCGGAGTTCCTCGCGAGCGGAACAGCGTGACCCATGGTTGATGGTCCGAAGCGGAACCGAGGATCGATCGACGCGTGTGCAGGAACCGCAGAACCCAACGCCACGCGGGGAGCGGCATGCGAAGTTGCAGCACGTCACCCGGCAGCATCCTGGACAGGGCCTGGATGGTCGTGTCGCGGGGCACCGACATCGCGACCGCGATCATGGCCAGACCGCGCATGCGCCAGGGTAGGGTCACCCGGTACTTGCCTCGCCAGCGGCGTTGAAACGCGCTCAGCACGAGATCCGGCAGCACGTCGACGGTGGGCACGGGGATGACGCGATCGCATGAGCGTTGGCCTGCGCGATGGCGTCCGCCGGGCTTCCGTGACTGCCAGGGGAGCGATTGCTTGACGATGGATGCTGATCGGCTTCGTCGAGTCGTCGGAACGCTCACCGGCTCTTCCACGGGTCGCCAGGACGGCCCTGCGGCTCGGCCAGACCGTTGCTGCTGGTGAACGCGATCGAACCACGAATCGCCGGTCTTCGGCTCGGTCTGCCGGTCCCACCAGTCTTCAGGGCCACTCATGGTCGTCTCGTCAGTCTACACTTACGCTTGGACCGCGAAAGGCGGCGGGACGCCGCCTTTCGCGCTTTCACATCGTTCGGGCATCGGAGGGACGTAGCATCCCGCCGTCATGGCGAAGCGGCGCGAAGTGAGTGCCTGCGCGTTCTGTGGCGCGCCCGATGGCGTCACCGACGATCACCTTCCCCCGAGAGGCTGCTTCCCCGCGCCGGTGCCAGCGGATCGGATCACCGTCCCCTGCTGCGAACGATGTCGGCTGGAGTGGGGATCGAAAGATGACGAGCACTTCCGGAACGTGCTGCACTGCGCGGAATGGCTGGAGAATGATCCCCGGTCGCAGGCGGTCCGCGACGTCATCGGCCGTTCGTTCCAAAGGCCTGAGGGCGCCCGGTACGCGGAGGGCTTTGTGGCTGCAATGGAAGACGTCTTCACGCCCGATGGCAACGCCGAAGAAAAGGTAGCCGTCCCTCTCGACGACAGAGTGAGCCGAGTTGTGGAGCGCATCGCCCGCGGCATCTACTGGCGTGAACTCCGACGGCCCGTGCCGCGCACTCACATTGTGGAACGTGCGCAGCTCGACCAGTACCGAAAGAACGTCGAGAAGGTCCTGGGCCGAATCGGACAGTATGCGCGTGGCGTTGTTCGCGCCTGGAACGGCCAGTTCCAGTACGTGTTCATCGCCGAGCCCACCGTCGGCGAAGCGTTCTTCACGTGCTGCTTCTTCGGGCGCGCGTGGGCGCTGGCCTTTATCAGGCGCCGTCGGACATAGAGGTCCCGCTGGGAACCCAGCGCGCCCGTCACTCGACACGCTCGACGTCCACGCGATCGCGGTCGGTTTGCTCTTGGTCGTCGAGTGGTTCTTCGCGGGCCCCACGTGCGGCGAGTCTCTGCTTGGTCTCGAACACGATGAGGTGATCGGCGCGGTCACGGTGTAGCGCGCCGTCGCGGCGCGGACCGGGTGCTATCGGACGCCTTGCGCGCTGAGTCGAACGTCTAGGGAATCTCCGAACGAATCGCCTTGAAGCGGGCCAAGAGCTTCTTCGTCAGGTCCGCGCGTCCGGCCTCGGTATTTTGATACATGATATGCCGTAGATGCTGCACGTCGAACGTGTCGGCTTGATCCTGCGTGATCGGTATGACTTCGCGCCCGACGCCGTGCGCAAGCCCGTATTCATAGAACACGTTGGCATTGCGATCGGTCAGGTCAGCAACGACGACCCGCGATCGCATGATGAGGTTGCCGATGTCCGCGATGACGGCCTCCCGTTCCCAGATGTCACGAACGCGGTGGCACTTGAAGTCCTCCGAATCCGCTGCCGCCTTCACTGCATCGAACACTTGGTCGAAGTCTGCACGGAAGCGGGTCATGACGGAGATTTGATCCGGGTCGATCGGCACGTAGCGATCGACGCCGTGGATTCGAGGTCTCGGCGTGTCGCTCAGAGCGTGCTGGTACAGAACGGAGAAGAGGTCGGCTTCCTTGATCGCCCAATGCGTGTGGTGGAACTCGAAGTCCTGGATGCCGAGTTCCTTTCGGAGATCCCAGAGCGTTGTGATGGGAATTGGAGGGAGAGGATCGTGCGCAAGTTTGAAGGTCACACTGCCGTCCCCCTCCTGCTTGCAATCCGTGAGGCGGCCGATGTAGGCGACCTGATCCGGGCCGGAACTCGATTCCTTTTCGGGCATGAGGATCGCCGGGAGTTGCAGCAGGGAAGGGCCGAGCTTGCCTGAGGGAAAGTAGATGGCTCGAAGCTGGCCGTCGGTGTAGCTGAGCACGCGGTCACTGCGAAAGCCGCCGGGGCGGTGCGGGTCGATCCCGATCAGAATGTTGAACATCGAATTGCTCCTCCACCCGCGCGACCATTACCGCGGAATCGGTGTCTCGGCGCGCGGAATACGGTCAGCGGGCCCGATCGCACCGATCAACGCCTTGCCCTCGAAGGCACCGTTCTCGTCGAACGGGAATTCGTCGCCAGTCACTTCCTGCCATACAAGCTGCGCGAACTGCTGCAAGCGCGCGAAGTACTCTTCGCCGTCCTTCAGGTCGAAAGCGCCCAGTCGCTTGCCAGCGAGAATCGACGCGAGGTCGTTGTGGCAGATGCTCTTGTTGCGGGCGCCTCGCAGCACCTTGTGCGCGAAACCATCCAGTTGTCCGTGGAGGCTCTCCAGAGTCGCCTGCGTTGTCGGTGACCACCCACCATGCTTGACGATGTAGTCGATTCCTAGCGTCGTGCGGTCGCCCGTGCCCGCAGGATCGTGCAGCTTGCTTACTTCGAGCATCCCGTATCCCTGCGTCATCACGCTGAGTCGGCCCAGGGCATGTCCTGCGGCGGTGGGTCGCAGCTCGTCTTCGCGCGAGTTCTCGTGAAATAGCGCCGCATGGAACTGCCAGCAGTACCACGCCCAGTTGCAGAGCGAGCAGAACTCGAACGCAACCTGCCTCGGTAGTGTCGTCATGAGCGCGTACGTACCGAGCGTCGACGCGATGTCGACCAGAAAGCGATGACAGGCGCCGACCGCGGCTAGGGAGTGTCAGAACAACGGTGTAAGCGGCACCGCGGAGGCGAGGGGTAGTCACGGTTCTACAGCGCCGGGATGCGTCCTTGGAAGAACACGGCGAACTGTCCGAGCACGACGCTCCAGTTCCAGAGCGAGCGCTCCCACT
>JAEUHQ010000183.1 GCA_016794565.1 Planctomycetota bacterium
AGGGACGCCGGTCCACCGCCGATGCACGCGATCTTCATGCGGCGCGGATTCTAGGCAGGTGCCCGCGGACTCGCCGCTACGCAGAACGTCCGGATCGCACCGCGAGCCGCGCGATCAGGAGGCGCAGCGGGATCCAGACGACCGCGACCAGTGCACCGACGGTCGCGCGGTACGCTGCAGCGGCGGCGCGCGCGAACTGCAGCGCGTCGGTGCGGGCGGCCCTTCGCAGCAGGTGCGGCCCCCAGCGCCACGGCTGCCACCACGCCACGGTCGTCTCGCGGCCGCGTTCGTCGCGCACGAGCACCGGAGCGCCGAGCAGCAGCGCCACGACACGCAGCGGCTGGACGCGTTCGCCGCCGTGCCAGGCGACGACCACGTGATCGAACCGTTCCGCGCGCAGCGATTTCACGAACGCTGCCTTGCCGCCTGCAGGCTTGTCGCGCCGGAACTCGATGCCCGGCGCCGCCATCTGCAGCGCGGCGCGATCCTCGTCGTTCGCGAACGCGACGAACGTCGCACCGGGCCAGCGCGCCCGCGCCGCAGCGAGCAGCGCCGACGCCCCGGCGCGGTCGGCGGTGAGGAAGAGCGCCACCCTCACGGCCGCCTCCCGACGAGCGCGGCGAAGACCTCGTCGTACCGCGCGGCGACTCGGGCCATCGAGTGCTGCGAGGTGACGAGCGCGCGCCCCGCGGCGCCGAGCCGCGCACGCCGGTCCGCGTCCTGCAACAGCGCGGCCACACCGGCGGCGAAGGCATCCGCGTCGGCAGCGACGAGGCAGTGCTCGCCGTCGCGCGCATTCGTTCCCTCGATGGCGACCGGAGTCGCCACGACCGGGCGCGCGGCCGCCCACGCCTCGAGGAGTTTGCCGCGCAGGCCGCCGCCGGTGCGCAGAGGCAGCACGACGACCGTCGCGGCTGCGAGTTCGGCGGCGAGATCGGGCACGAAGCCCGCGACCTGGACGTCGGCGCCGGCGAGCGCCTGCACCCGCGGCGGTGCGTCGCGGCCGACGAGCCGGACACCGACTCCCGGCGCAAGTTGCCGCAGGCTCGGCAGGATCGACTCGCAGAGCCAGATCGCCGCATCGACGTTCGGTTCGTGGCGGAAGTAGCCGACGAACGTCACGGTCGCGTGCTGCGCGGCGACCGCGGCGGAGCCCGCCGAGAACTGCGCGACGTCGATACCGCTCGGCACGACGGTGACCGGTCCGCGGTGTCCCGCCGTGCGGAGCGCCTCGGCGTCGGCACCCGACAGCGCCACCACGTGGTCGACGGCGCGCAGCACGGTCAGTTCGTGGGCCCGCGCCTGCATCGTGCGATACACGCCGCTGCCATCGCGCGCCGCCGCGAGGGCGAGCGACTCGTGGCAGGTGTAGACCACCGGCGCAACGATCGGCAGGCCGCGCAGGAGGTGCAGCATCTCGACGTACTCGACCTGCACGACGTCGTGATCCGTCGACTCGAGCATCCGCTGCACCATGGCCCGCATCGACGGCGCGCCGTAGTCGCGGAAGAGGCGCCGGGGCACGGAGTGATGCAGGTTGCCGGGCATCGGGTTGCGCACACGCACCGCGGTCACCACTTCGATGCCGTGCTCGCGAAGGGCCTGCGCGGCGCTCGCGTCGTCTCCGGCCTCGACGAACGCGAAAAGGGTCACCCGGTGCGTCTTTGCGTGCTCGACGAGACGGCGGAACACCACCCACGACCCGTCGACGCCGAGGCGCGGAAGGCGCGCCGCGAGCACCAGCACACGCAGACCGCGCGGCGACGGTGCCGGCAGCCGGCCGAGCCGCGTGTCGTCGGCGCGCCGGTGCGCAGCGATCGAGTTCGCCGCCGCGAAGACCTGCTCGTCGCTTCGCGTATGGTGCAGACGACCCGCGCAGCGCTTGCCCAGCGCCTGCGGGAGCCTCGGCAGCGCCCGGAGCATCGCACGCAGCTCGAACCACAGCCCGTATGCGCGCCCGCGCCCCGGACGCTTGCTCCTCAGCACGATCGCCAGCGGCTGCGCGAGCAGCAGCGGGGCGAAGGCCCGCCACGAGGTGAGGTTGCGCCAGAGGAAGAGGTGCTGGTTGCGCCGGATCATCGCGTCGACGAACTCGTCGCCGAACGCCTTGCGGCTCGTGCCGCGATGCTCGTGCAGCACCGACGAGCGCGCAGTGAACAGCACGCGGAAGCCGCGCTTCCACGCTTCGTACGAGAGCCCGACGTCCTCCATGTAGAACGGGTCGTACAGCTCGTCGAAGCCGCCGATCGCTTCGTACATCCTCCGGTCGAACGCGGCACTGCCGCCGCCGGCCCAGAACGTCGGCACGTAGTCGAGTTCGCGTTCGTCGCGGCTCGGCATCTCGTGCGCCAGCTGCAGCCAGCCGTTGCGCAGTTCGCCGCGCGTGCGACCGCTCTCCTCGCGGCGCTTGCCCGGATCCTTGAAGAAGATCTCCGCCGCGACGGCGAAGACCTTCGGATCGCGCAGCCCGTCCAGCAGCGGCCCCAGGAATCCCGGCTGCACGACCATGTCGTTGTTCAGGAACACGAGCACGTCGCGCGTGGCGTGTTCCACGCCGGCCTTGTTGCCGCGTACGAAGTAGCGGTTCTCCGGCAGCGGCACGACCTTCACCCACGGGTGCTCGGCAGCGAGCCATGCGACCGTGCCGTCCGTGCTGCCGTTGTCGACGACGATCACTTCGTGGTCGCCACCGTGCGCGGCGATCTCGCGACGCAGCGACGGCAGGAGCCCTTCGAGGTGGTGCTTGCCGTTCCATGTCACCGTGACGATCGACGCGCCGCGCAGGTCGCGCGCGCGAAACGCGAACGGTCGACGACGCGCCCACACGACGGGTGTCCACGCGAGATCGACGACGACTGCCGCCAGCAGCACGATCACGGCGACGAGCGCGGTGACGACGGCGACCGGCAGCGCGACGACGAGCAGCAGCAGCGCCTGCAACAGCGCGCGCACGTCAGCTCCGGGCCGGTTCGGCGGCGAGCGGGCGCCGCAGCAACGACTCGAGCAGGCGAAGGTAGCCGGCGAACTCCGCTTCCCACGCGTGCTCCGCGGTGAACCGGCGGGCGCGCTGCGTCATCGCGCGGCGCAGTTCGGGCTCGCGATGGAGACGCCCGAGCCAGTCGGCGAACGCCTGCATGTCGCCATCCGCGAACATCGCAACCTCGTCCTCGCGGAACAACGACGTCATGATCGACGTGCGCACCGCGACGACGGGAACGTCCATCGCGACGAACTCGGGCACCTTCAGCGACAGCGCCATGTCGATGTGGATGTCGAGGTGCGGCGTGAAGACGCCGACCGACGCGCGACTCATGGCTGCGGGCACTTCCTGCAGCGGCAGCGGCGGGCCGATCTCGACCCGGTCCGCGACGCCGAGCTGCTGGGCGAGGTCACGCAGCTCCTGCAGCGGCTTGCCCTCGCCTTCGGAGAGCTTCGCGTGGATCACGAGCTTGATCCCCGGCACTTGCTGCTTCGCGAGGGGCAGCACGCGCACGCACTGGTCGACGCCGTGCCGGTGCGACACCGTACCGAGGTACAGCATCACGAAATCCTCTGCGCGCTCCGGGCCGCGCCACGGATGGCGCGTGCGATCGAAGAGCGTCGTGTCCGCGGCGTTCATCACCGCGATCGAACGATCGGCGCGCACCGTGCGCCGCGCGATCGCGCCCTGGCGGAAGCGTTCGGTGGCGAACACGCACGCGCTGGCGAAACGATGCGAGATCCACTCCTGCAACCGGATCGGCCAGATCGCGGGATGCCGGATGCTCGTCTTGAACTTGCTGCAGTAGACCTCCGGCATGAGGTCGTGCACGTCGAGCAGCACCTTGCACCCGAACAGCCGCGGCACCAGGGCCGCGAACACGAGGAAGTCGGGCATGTTGTGCACGTGCACGACGTCGTAGCGGCGCGCCCGCCACGTCAGCACCCACGCGCACATCAGCGTGAACAGCACGTACTCGAACAGGTACCGCAGCGTGCCACCGCGGTGCCGCGAGAGCGGCAATCGGTGGACCGCGACCCCGCGCAGATCCTCGCGCTTCGGTTTGCCCTGCGCGCGCAACGCGAGCACGTCCACACGGTGACCGCGCTGCGCCAGCGACTCGCCGTACCGGCGCACCCGCGCGTCGCCTTCGTAGTAGGCATGGACGACCATGCACACGGCGAGGGGTCGGGACGCGTTCGTCATGCTGTCACGTTGCCGCGGAGCCGCGCGAAGCGATCAATTGACCGACCCGAGCGCGGGCCCGCCGAGGGAGAAGGGCAGGAGGCGCCGGATCCACAACTCGACCCAGTTGCCCGCGTCCGCGATGCCGGAGGTCTGGCAGTACACGACGTCACCGGGGAGCAGCAGGAAGTCCGGGCTCTCGTCGTGGAACACGGCCTCCATGTTCACGCGGAACGTGCGCTGCGTGCCGTCGGGGTTGATGCGCAGGATGCGCACGTCGGCGTACTTCACGGTGATCTGGAAGCTGCCGGCGCTGGCGATCGCCTGCGTCATCGTGAGGCCGGGCTGGTACGGCACCGGGCCCGAACGGCCGACCTCGCCGCACACGTAGACCGACTGGGCGCCAGCCTCGGTCAGAGCCACGCCGACGTTGGGCGCTCCGAACTTGGTCTTGTACGCCTCCTCGATCAGGGTTCGCGCCGAGCTCACCGTGTGGCCTCCGACCTGGATCGGCGTCGGCACTTCGCGGAGGTCGATCCAGCCGGTCGGCGACACGACCACGTCCTGCACGAGTTCGCGGTCGCCCGAGGCGCCGCCGGCGCCGAGCGCCTTCAGTTCGCGAACGCGCACTTCGAGGTGGTCGCCCGATCGCAGCACGTAGTCGCGCTGCATGAACGCGTGCCACTCGAGCGCCATGGCCTTCGCGTCGAAAGGCGGCGCCGACGAGCATGCAGCCAGGCACACGAGCGCGAGCACGAGCAGCGTCGCGATGCGGACGAAGGCGTGGCGAGTCGGCGAAGTCACGGCGAGGAAGGTAGGTACGAGCCGCACCGGAAGCCAGCGCACACGTCGCGCAACGACGTTCTGGAATCCGGCAGCGGGAACATGGATCTTCGACCGATTCGCGACCGCCGCTGAACCGCCCATCGGAGCGGCTCCGACGGGTCGAGCCGCCGACGCCGCAATGCCGAGCAACTGACCGTGCTGGCCCTCTTCCAGGATCCGGACATCCCGGCGCAAGCCGGTTCGGACTTCGGCGGCACCACGACGGTGCATCCCGTGGGCCTCGCGGCGCTCGGCTTCCTGATCGTGCTGGCGATGCTCATGCCGCGCCGGCTCACCGTCGTGCCGGTGATCCTGCTGCTGTGCTTCATCCCCGCCGGCCAGCGCGTCGTCATCGCGACGATCGACTTCACCTTCCTGCGGCTCCTGATGATGGTGATGTGGCTGCGGCTGTTCCTGAGATCGGATCTGACGCCGATCGTGTGGAACCACCTCGACCGCGTGATGGTGGCGTGGAACGTCGTCTCCGTGATCACGGGCACCCTCCTCGGCGGCACGGTCGGCATCTTCGTGAACCGCATGGGGTACGCCGTCGACGGGATGATGGTGTACTTCTTCTTCCGCCTGCTGATCCGCGACTACCGCGACCTGGCACTCATCGCGAAGGTGTTCGCCTTCGTCGGCTTCGCGGTGCTCGTCTTCTTCATCGTCGAGAACCGGACGTCGCGGAACATGTTCTACGTGTTCGGCGGGGTG
Organism: Planctomycetota bacterium; assembly: GCA_016794565.1. Lineage (GTDB taxonomy): Bacteria > Planctomycetota > UBA1135 > UBA1135 > UBA2386 > JAEUHQ01. The sequence continues at coordinate 5,705 of JAEUHQ010000183.1, forward strand.
CTCGAGTACACGGAGATCCGCGGTGGCCGGCTGCGTTGCCAGGGCGCGTTCGCGCATTCGATCCTCGCCGGCTGCTTCTGGGCGTGCCTGCTGCCCTACTACTTCGCCCGCGCCTGGTGGACGAGGCAGTGGGGCCTCGCCGGTTTCGGCGCAATGGCGGCGCTCGCGATCGTGGTTCTCTGCGCCTCGAGCACGCCGATCATGGCGGTGCTCTTCGGGCTGGTCGGCGCCGGCTTCTGGTTCGTCCGCGGCGCCCTGCGGTGGTTCCGTTGGCTGATCGTCGGCTGGCTCTGCGTGCTGCACTTCTTCCTGATGGCCCAGCCGGTGTGGCACCTGCTGTCGCGCATCGATCTCACCGGCGGCTCCACCGGCTGGCACCGGTTCCACCTCGTGGACAAGTTCTTCGACCGCTTCCACGAGTGGTGGATGTTCGGGACGGAGCACACGGGCCATTGGGGACCGGGCCTGCACGACGTCACGAACCAGTTCGTCGCCGAGGGGGTCGGTGGCGGCATCGCGAAACTGGCCCTGTTCTGCGCCGCGATCTGGCTCGCGTTCGCCGGCGTGTCGCGCAGCGTTCGCCTGCCGGGCACCCACGTCAGCTACAAGATCGTCTCCTGGTGCCTTGGCACCGCGCTGTTCATGCACTGCATGAACTTCATTGGTGTCAGCTACTTCGAGCAGATCGTGACGCTCTGGTTCATGGCCCTGGCGGCAGTGTCGTCGCTGACCCTCGTGCCGGGAGCGCGGGTGTCGCGGCAACTCGCGACACAGGGGATCGCGGCCACGATGAAGTGAGGGGCGGCAGAAAATCGAAGAAAGTGGCGGGCGGCGCGCCACGCCGCGTCGCTTTCACCGATGTTCCCGTACGGCCGGAGCGTGGTCTCCGGCCGCCGGCCCGATCGCGTCGGAAGAGCGTCCCTGCCACTCATGCGCCGTTCGAACCAAGTCCGCCACGCCCGCACGCTGCTCGACCTCTTCTGCGTCGTCGGCGCCTTGTTCGTCGGCGGGCTCGGGGTCGCTCACGATGAAACGGGATGGCGCCACACCGCAACCGTGCTGACGCACGTCGGGGTGTTCGCGAGTGTCTGGTTGCTCGTCTCGTCGCGCCTCGGCACGGCGTCCTTTCCTGTCCGGCTGAGCCGCCGCCTTGCGTTGCAACGCATGCTCGAAGCCTGGGCGGTCACGTGGGGCGTGAGCGGGCTCGTCGTCGTGTCGAGCTTTGCGCAGCCGCACCTCGAGATCTGGACCGTGCTCGTCGCGGGACTCCTGCTCCTCGGCCTGCAACGCCTCGTGTTGTCGTCGACACCGCTCGATGTCGCCGGCGATCGTCCGCGCACGCTGGTGCTCGGTGCATGCCCGAGCGCACGCTCCCTCTGCTCCGGAGTCGAGGCCCAGGCGGCGATGGAATTCGTCGGCTTCGTGCCGTTCGACGGCGAGAACGCGCAGGAGATGCCGCACCTGCCGGCGCTCGGCACCACCGCCGGCCTCGCGGAAACACTGCGCGAGCAGCAGATCGACCTCGCACTCGTGAGCCCCTCGGATCAGGCGCTGACCGGCGAAGTCCACCGCGTGTTCCGCACTTGCGACGACATGGGGTTGGGGATTCAGTATTTCCCCTCGTTCCTCGACCTCCAACACTTGCGCGTCGGTCTGGCTTGGAATGCCAGCAGGGCTGGGCTGTCTCTGAACACTCCTTCGAACCACTCCCTCTCCCGTCTGGTGAAGAGGTCGATCGACTTCGTCGGAGCGAGCATCGGTCTGATCGCACTGCTCCCGGTCTTCGCGACCTGTGCCACCGCGGTCAAGCTGAGCAGCAAGGGTCCGGTCTTCTACCGCCAGACTCGCGTGGGCAAGAACGGGCAGACGTTCAACTGCCTGAAGTTCCGGACGATGCGCGTCGGGGCGCACGCGCAGCAGGAGCAGTTGCGCGGGGCGAGCACGCAGGACGGGCCGGCCTTCAAGATCCCCGACGATCCTCGGATCACGAACGTCGGCAGGGTGTTGCGCAAGTTCAGCCTCGACGAGCTGCCGCAGCTCCTGAACGTCTGGCTCGGCGACATGAGCCTGGTCGGTCCGCGGCCGCCGATCCCGACGGAGGTCGAGAAGTACACCTGGTGGCAGCGCCGCCGCATCTCGGTGAAGCCCGGCCTCACGTGCGTCTGGCAGGTCTGGGGCCGCAACCGCGTGTCGTTCAAGCGGTGGGTCGAGATGGACCTCTACTACATCGACAACTGGTCGCTGTGGCTCGACATCAAGCTGATCCTGCACACCTTCCGCGTGGTGCTGCGCGGAACGGGGATGTGATCAGCGGACGCACGCCGCTTCGATGTCCCGGATCGTCTTCGGCGCAGCTGCCGTGAGCACCTCCGGCCCGGACTTCGTGACGAGCACGTCGTCCTCGATTCGCACGCCGATCCCGCGCAGTTCACGGGGAACACGACGGTCGTCGGCGGCGAAGTAGAGCCCCGGCTCCACCGTGAGCACCATGCCCGCGCGCAACCGCTGCGGGCGGTCGCCGGTCGCGAGGTAGGCCCCCACGTCGTGCACGTCGCGCCCGAGCCAGTGGCTCGTGCCGTGCATGTACCACGGCTTCACGGCATCGCGCGCGACCAGGCGATCGACGCGGCCCCGCAGAACGCCGAGTTCGACCAGTCCGCGGGTGAGTGATCGCAGGCACGTGCGGTGCGCGGCGTCCCAGCGCGCACCTGCGCGGCAGGCGCGAATGCCGGCGATCTGGGCCCGCAGCACGACGCGGTACACCGCGGCCTGGGGCTCGGTGAAGCGACCGGAGACCGGGAAGGTGCGCGTGACGTCCCCCGTGCACCCGGCCACCTCGGCACCCGCGTCGATCAGCAGCAGGTCGCCGGCGCGCATCGTGCGATCGTTGTCGTGGTAGTGCAGCACACACGCGTTCTCGCCGCTCGCGACGATCGACGGGTACCCGTTGCGCGGACTGCCGGCGCGGCGGAACTCGGCCTCGAGCACCGCCTGCACGTCGTACTCGCGCATTCCCGGGCGCGTGCACCGCATCGCCGCGAGATGGCCCGCAGCGGTCGCGCGGGCTGCGCCGTGCATCGCGGCGAGTTCGGCGGCGTCCTTCACGAGGCGCAGTTCCGCGATGGTCGGCAGCGGGTCCTGCAGGATCGGGTGCGCCGCGGGCGCGCGACGGCGGTGCTTCCGCGCGAGCGCCGCGAACACGCCGAACAGGCGGCGATCGAACTCTGCGTCCGCCCCGAAGCGGTGGAACAGCCGCTCCTTCCCGTCGAGGAGCGAGCCGAGCCTCTGCCACATCTCGCCGACCGGATGCGCGTCGTCGACACCGAAGCGCCGCCGCGCGCCTTCCACCCCGTGCCGGCGCCCGTCCCAGATCTCGCGTTCCTCGTCACGCGGGCGCACGAACAGCACCGACCGGTGGCGCTTCGCCCCGGTGCGCCATGCGACGAGAAGCGCTTCGGGTTCGGGGAAGCCGGTGAGGAAGTGGAAGTCGCTGCCGGGGCGGTACTCGTGCAACACGTCGCCGTTGCGCATGGTCTCGGGCGCAGTGGGCAGGATGAGCACGCCATCGCCGAGAGCATCGAGCACACGCTGGCGACGGGCGAAGTGGAGGCGAGGATCGATGGCGGCGTCGCGGCTCACGCGGGGAGTGTGCCCGTTCCCCCCGCGGCGTTCACGCGTTCTCGCGACGCTGCGGGGCCGCGGAGCCGGCGGCTCAGTTGAACGGGATCTCGACGAAGACGTCGGGCGTGTCCCAGCGCAACGGCACTTCGACGCGCACGGGCACGAAGCCGAGGGCGTCGACCTCGAGCACGACGGTCGCTTCGTTCTCGAAGTGCTGCGGCCCGAGGATCGCGCGACCCTGCGCATCCTCGGGGAACCCGACCTCGGCGTCGGCGAGCAGGTACTCGTCGAGCAGCACGCGGCCATCCACGTCGGTCAGGTACCAGTCGTCGTACGGACTCGCGAACGTGCCCTGCGCCCACTCCTGGTCGGCCTCGACGATCCGCACGGAGACGTTCTCCCAGACGAAGTTCGTCACCGGGTCGTAGACCTCGACCAGGATCGACACGAGGCGCGGCGACTCGTTCCGCACGGAACCGTGCGACCCGCCGCCACCGCACGACGGCACGAGGAGCAGCGACAGGGGGAGCAGCAGGGCAGGTAGGGTTCGCATCGGAGGAGGCGCGCGGCAGGCAACCGCCGTACCACAGTGGATCACGTCGATCCCGTCGGTGGCGAGGGGTCCGCGTCCCGTCCCTGGTCCACCGCGCGCGCCGGTTGTCGTGCGGACGGGACAGATCGCGGACCCTGCAGCGGAAGAAACCGCTTCCGCGTGTCCGCCGGCCTGCCTACGTTCTCGATCTCCGCCGGCCGACCCGAGACGCCCCGCACCCGTGCCCACGCCGTACGCGCCCCCGACCTGGCACTTCGTGCCGAGCCATCTGGACGCCGGTGCTACCGACCAGTTGGAACCGTTGTTCGACGAACTCGACCGGCGCAACTTGCTCGACGCCGGCGCCGTCGAGACCTGGTTGCGCGACGAGAGCGAGCTGCTCGCACGCATCTCGGCCGAACAGGCGCGGCGCTACGTGCGGATGACGCAGCGCACGGACGACGACGAGGCGAAACGCGCATACCTCGCGATGGAAGAGACGGTGATGCCCGTCGTGAAGCGGCGGAGCGACGCACTCGACAAGAAATTCCTCGCGAGCCCGGCGACCGGCATGCTCGACCCGAAGCGGTTCGACGTGGTCGTACGCCGACGCCGCACGCAGAGCGCGTTGTTCCGCGCCGAGAACGTCGAACTGCAGCGACAGGAAGCCGAACTCCAGACGCGCCAGCAGGCGATCCTCGGCGGCATCACGGTCGAGTTCGACTCGAAGACCCTGACGCTGCAGCAGCTCGGGCCGTACTACGAGTCCCAGGACCGCTCCGTCCGCGAAGGCGCGTTCCGGAAGGCACTGGCCGCTCGCGCCGCCCGCTGGCCCGACCTCGAAGAGATCTTCGAAGCACTCGTGCGACTGCGGACGACGATCGCGCGCAACGCCGGCTTCACCACCTACACGCCGTACCGATTCCAGGAACTCGGCCGGTACGACTACACCGAAGCGACCTGCCTCCGGTTCCACGACGCGATCGCCGAGGCCGTCGTGCCCGCCGTGCGCGCGGCGGATCGCGCACGCGCAGGGAAGCTGGGCCTCCCACGTCTGCGGCCGTGGGACATGGACGTCGACCCGTCCGGACGGCCGCCGCTACGACCGTTCTCGACACAGCAGGAGCTGATCGCGCTGTGCCGCCGCCTCTTCGAACGCGTCGATCCGCGCTTCGCCGCGGAGTTCGACGCACTCGTACACCGCGACCTGCTCGACCTGATGAGCAGGAAGGGCAAGGCGCCCGGCGGCTACCAGTACCAGCTCGAAGACGAGCGCATGCCGTTCATCTTCGTGAACGGCGTCGGCGTGCACGGCGACGTGCAGACGCTGCTCCACGAAGGCGGCCACGCGTTCCACTCGCTCGCGTGCCGCCACCACGACCTGCTCGCGTTCCGCGACTACCCGATCGAGATGGCCGAAACCGCGAGCATGTCGATGGAGCTGCTCGGCCTCGAGCACCTCGATGCCATCTACTCGCCCGACGACTCGCGCCGCTCGCGACGGAAGCACCTCGAAGGCATCCTCCGCACACTCTGCTGGATCGCCTCGATCGACGCATTCCAACACTGGGTCTACGGCCGGCCGTCGCACACACGCGAGGAACGGCGCGTCGCGTGGCTCGACATCCGGCGCCGCTTCGGCGGCGACGTGGACTGGTCCGGCCTCGACGATGCGCTGGCGATGCAGTGGATCGGGCAGACCCACCTGTTCAACCATCCCTTCTACTACGTCGAGTACGGCATCGCGCAGGTCGGCGCCCTGCAGGTGTGGAGTCGGTACCGCCGCGATCCTGTTGCCGCAGTCGAGGCCTATCGTCGCGCGCTGGCACTTGGCGGCACGCGCCCGCTGCCCGAACTGTTCGCGGCGGCCGGGGTCGAGTTCGACCTTTCGCCGGCGATGCTGCACGCCCTCGTCGCCGACCTCGCCGCGCAGATCTCTGCCTGAGTCGGATCTCTGCCTGAGTCAGATCTCTGCCTGAGTCGGATCTCTGCCTGAGTCGGATCTCTGCCTGAGTCGGATCTCTGCCTGAGTCAGTGCACGCCGCGGTACCACGCGAGCAAGTCCTCGACGACGGCGAGCGCCTGGCCGCGGAAGTGGTTGTTGGCGACGACCAGCGTTCGCGGCGCCGACGCGGCGATGCGTTCGATGCGCTGGCCGATCTGCTCCACTTCACTCGCGGAGTAGTGCCAGTCGTAGACCTCGTCGCGACCAGCCCCCTTCCGGAACCACGCCCCGTTGCGGCCGTGCAGCCGGAAGTACGCCAGGCCGGCCCCGTGCGCACCGGTCACGTCGCGCGAGAAGCCGCCGACCATGCCCGGGTAGTCGAGCTCGAGTGCTGTGGCGCCGACTTCGCGCAGCGCATCCATCGCGGCGTCCGCATTCCACGAACGATGCCGCACCTCGACGAACAACGGCACGTCGCGGGCGAAGTCCTGCGCGAGGGATCGAACGTGCGCGACCGAGGCAGCGGCGAACGGGAACTCGTGGTTGAACTGCGCGAGCAGACCGAGCAGCCGACCGGACACGACGAGCGGTGCGAAGCCTTCGCGCACCCCCGCCGCGAACGCCCTGTCGTACGAACGCTCGTGCGTGCACTCGTGCGGCAGCTTCGCGGTGAACGACGTGCCGAGATCCGCAGTGCGCTCGGCCCACGACCGGCAGTTCTTCACCGACGGCGGCGCGTAGAACGTGCTGTTGATCTCGATCAGCCGGACGCGCTGCGCGACGGCCCGCAGTGTGTCCTTGCAACCGCGCGGATAGACGACGCCCTTCCAATCCGGGTACGACCAGCCGGCGACGCCGAACACCACGCGCGGCTCAGCCATCGCCGGTCCGCCGCAGACGGTCGTTCTCCGCCATGCGCTCGGCGACCTTCTTCTCGAAGCCCCGATCGCCCGGCGTGAAGAACTTCGCGGTGCGCAACTCCGGCGGCAGACAGTTCATGCTGGCGACGCCCGACTTCGTGTCGTGCGCGTAGACGTAGCCGCCGCCGTGGCCGAGTTCGCGCGCGAGGGACGTCGCCGCGTTGCGCAGGTGCAGAGGCACCGCGTGTTGTTCCCCGTCGCGCGCGGCCTCGGTCGCGGCGGTGATGGCGCGTATCACGGCATTGCTCTTCGGCGCTGCCGCGAGGTACACCGCGGCTTCGGTCAGCGGCAAGCGCCCTTCCGGCAGTCCGAGGAACTGCAGCGCGTGCAGCGCGGACACCGCGACCTGCAGCGCCATCGGATCGGCGAGCCCGACGTCCTCCGCGGCCATCGCGACCATGCGGCGCGCGGCGTGCACCGGATCGGCGCCGGCTTCGAGCGCTCGTGCGAGCCAGTACACCGACGCCTGCACGTCGGAGTTCCGCAGGCTCTTGTGCAGCGCTGAGAGCAGGTCGTAGTGCTGATCGCCGTCCTTGTCGTGGCGCAGAGCGCGGTGCTGGAACGCCTCGACGACCATCGGCGCGGTGATCGTGTCACCGTCGACGCACGTCGCCGCGCACGCCTCGATGCAGCCGAGCGCCCGCCGCGCGTCGCCGCCCGCCAGCGTGACGAGGCGCGCGACCGCGTCGTCGGCGATCCGCAGGTCCCGCACACCGAGTCCGCGTTCGCGATCCGCGAGCGCCGAACGCACCACGCGCTCGACGGCAGCAGCGCCCAGTGCGTGCAAGGGCACCACGCGACACCGCGACAACAACGCCGCCGTGACGGAGAACGACGGATTCTCGGTCGTGGCGCCGACGAGCACGAGATCGCCCTTCTCGACGTGAGGCAGGAAGGCGTCCTGCTGCGCCTTGTTGAACCGGTGGATCTCGTCGACGAACAGCAGCGTGCCGAGGCCGTCGGCTTGGCGACGCTTCTGCGCCTCGGCAACCGCTTCGCGCACCTGCGCGACGCCCGCGAGCACCGCGGAGAACGGATGGAAGTGCAGGTTCGCCGACCTCGCGATGAGGAGGGCCAGCGTCGTCTTGCCCACACCGGGCGGCCCCCACAGCAGCAACGAACCCGCGTGCCCGCGTTCGATCGCCGCCCGCAGCACACGTCCTTCGCCGAGCACGTCGTCCTGCCCGAGGTACTCCGCGAGTGTTCGAGGGCGCATGCGCTCCGCGAGCGGCGGCGGCGGCGTGGACACCCGCGACGCCACGGGTTCGTTCTCGGGCAGATCGGCGAACAGGCTCACGTTCAGCTCCGTTGGCGCCGCGCCTCGAAGAGCAGCACACCCGCGGCCACCGCGACGTTGAGACTGTCCACGGGCTCGCGCAGCGGGATCCGCACGCGCGCACCGGCAGCAGCGAGCAGTTCCGCCGGTACACCGGCGGCCTCGGCGCCGACGACGAGCGCCATCGGCTTCTTCAGATCCGCCTGCACGTGCGGCCGATCGCCGCCGCCGTCGGCGACGACGATCTGCAGCCGGTTGCGCTTGCAGAAGTCGATCACGCCCGCGGCGTCCTTGCCGTGGATCACGGGCAGACGGAACACCGACCCCATCGAGCCGCGCACCGCCTTGTCGCGGAACGGATCGGCGCCGCCCTTCATCGTGAGGCATCCGGTCGCACCCGCGGCCTCGGCCGTGCGGAGCAGGGACCCGAGGTTGCCGGGATCGCGCACACCCGCGGCGACGACGACGAGTGGCGCGAGATCGCCGCCGAGCAGATCCACGTCGGCACGTTCCGGACGTTGCACGAGGACCGCCACGCCCTGCGGCGTGTCGAGCGCGCTCATGCGCGCGAGCACGTCGTCGGAGCACTCGAGGAACGAACGTGCTTCGCGCTGCAGCCGCTGCCGGACGTTCGTGTCGTCCAAGCGCGGCGACACCGCGGCCTCGAGCACGGGCAGCCCCGCATCGAGTGCCTCGCTGACGAGTCGCTTCCCCTCCACCAGCATCACTCCGTCGAGCTCGCCAGCGGCCGCGTCGCGGAAGCGCTGGATCGCCGGGTTCTTCGTGGACGTGAGTTCCTTGCGCGGCACTGCCATCGTCCGCGAGACGGTAATGCGCGCGGCGAAGCAAAGGAACGCGGCGACGTCACCTCATCGTCCAGCGCACTCCAGGGCCGGCGAGGCGCGTGCGCGTCCGCCCTTCGCCGTCGACCGCGACGTCGTCGAGGCTGAGCAGGATGTCGGCGTTCACACGCCCGTCGAGGTAGTAGCTGTGCTGCACGAGCCCGCTGACGATCCCGCTGCAATCGATCTGCTGCACCTTGTCCGGCAGCAGTCCCGCGCGCGACGCGCCGTCGCCGCCGAGACGCGCCGGGTTGCCCTTCGTGTAGTCGGACACGTGCAGCGCAGTGTCGTTCCGGTTGTGGTAGACCGTCACGCCGCGCGCGAGCTCGTGCAGGTCGCCCATCGGCTTGCCCGGTTCGAGCACGTCGGAATCGACGTCGGGTGCGCAGAGGAAGACGTTCTCGAAGAGGCGCGGCATCGCGGTGCCGGCGGTGAACGCACGAATGCGTTCGAGTGCGTTCTGCAGCACGTAGTTGCCCATCGAGTGGCAGAGCAGGTGCAGATCCTGCGGACACGCACGACCGCCGGCGCGATCGGCGAGCGTCGCGAGGTGGTCGCGCACCTTGAGCAGCCCGCGCGCGAACGCGTACCCGGACGCCTTCGCCTCCGTGCGATCCGACTTGTAGGAGACGAAGGGCAGTGCCAGCCCGTCGGACGGCCACGTGAACAGCACCACGGCGGCCTGCTGCTCGGGGTCGCCGATGCCGTCGCGATTCAGCATCACCTGCAGCGCGAGCGCCGAGCCGACCGCCTCTTCCCACGAGACGTTGAAGCCGTGCACGTAGAGCAGCGCGTCGCAGCGGCGCAGCATCTCCTTCTGCAGGTCGCGGAACATGGCCTTGCTCCCGAGCTTCGCCTTCTGCTGTGCGGTCTCGGAGCGGTTCGGATCGAGCGTCTCTTCGTACGCGTCGATGCGTGCGCTCGCGGCAGCCTTCGTCAGCAGCTTCGCCAGCGCGTTGCCGTCGCCGGGGCCCGAACTCGTCGCCGCCGCGACACAGCGATCGATCGCATCCTGCGCGACATCGACCTCCACCCAGCCGAACCGGAGGTTCTCGACGCCGTCCTGCGAGAACGAGCGTCCGTAGCGCTTCGGATGCCAGCGGTCGGCGCCTTCGTGCGCGCGGTTCGTCGCGAAGTAGATCCCCAGGGTCGTCATGCGCGCAGTGTCGCCGCGACGCCGCGACCTTGCCACGACGCGGACGCGAACGTCAGGACTTGCGCAGCTTCAGCGACACTTCGTCGAAGTGTGCGTCGCTGCTGTCCTGCCCCCTCGCACGCGGCCGCCGGCTCTGCAGCATGACCCGCGCGGTGCGCGCCCCCTTCGGCACGGAGCAGGAGCCGGAATGCTCCTTCCAGACGCCGCGGCTGCACAGCTCTTCCGAGTCGTAGCCCCCGGCGAGCACCTGTCCTGTGGCGTCGAGGAACTCCACGGTCACGCGCCCGAGGTCACCGGGCGCCTGGTCGAAGGACTGCTGCGCGAACGCGATGTGCGCAGTGACGACTCCGTCGTCGATCGCCGACGCGAACTTCTGCAGGTCGACGTCCTGGTAGATCGCGGTCTTGGCCGGCGTCGCTTCCTTTCCCTTGGCCGACGACGAGAAGTAGCCCCCTTTGTACCGGAGCGTGTCCTTGTTGCCGCGATGCCACGAACCCGAACGCACCGTCCAGCCCTCGATCGAGCCGTCGTTGCGGATCGACCGTTCGTTGCCCCCGTTCACCACGAGTTCGCTCCCGAAGGGCGCCGCCGCAGCGGCCACGTCGGCGCGAGGCTGGGCCGCGTCCTTCACACTCTCCTCGGCAACCTCGAGCAGGACGAACGGCTTCCATCGCACGCTCTCGATCCGCAACGAGCCTCCGACACACAGCACGATCGGGGTCCCCGAATCGGCGGCGCGTCGGCCCTCGCCCGCCGACGCCTCGCGGGCCGTCACCTTCGTCTGCACCACGGCACCTTCGTCGATGACGAGCCGACCTTCGGGAGACACGGTGACCCGGAAGGCGAACCGGTCGCCGGGACACTCGGCATGCAGCGTGTCGACGTCGCCCGTACGAGGCAAGCGCACATGCACCGCACCGTCGCCCACCCTGCGACCGCGCACCTCGAGACGGTAGCCACCTTCGAACGTGATCGGCAGTTTCAGCTCCGTGCCCTTGCCGGCCTCGTCCCCCGCCGCAGCCGTCTCGTTCAACGTCTCGAGGTCTTCCGCGCCGAGCCTGGTCCACTCGACCGCGTCCTGGACCTGCTTCCAGACGGACTTCTCCGCGACGATCGCTTCTCCGCGGCGCTCGTCGGTGGCGAGCACAGCCTTTGCGAACGCGTCGTAGGCATCGATCAGTTCGGCTCGCAGTTTCGTCTGTTCGGCGCGCAGCTTCGTGAGCGACTCCGGCACCTCCCCGCGCTCTCGGAACCCGCCGAGCAGCTGGGCGACCTGCTCCGCCGGCTTCTTCGAGTCGGCACGGATCGCGGCACGGACGGCATCCCTCCATCCGTCCATGCGACTCTCGTAGCGAGAGCGCGCGACAGCGAAGGCTTCCTCCGGTGACTGAGCGCTCCCGATCGGCGCGAACAGCAGGGCAGAGGGCAGGAGTCGAACGAGAACAGCGCGAGAGTGGTCGGGCATGGGCGACGGGGTTGGTTTCACGAACAAGCCTCCCCGGAGACGCCACCCGTGCGACATGCAACTCGTGTTTTTCTTGGACGCCCAGCGAGGCGGCAGACTCGGTTCGACCGAGGCGCGTCCTTCCGCCGGTCGAGTTCGCTGAATCGAGGTCGCGACACAACTACATCGCGATGCGCAACAACTCGGGCGCGGCCGCATCGAAGACCTCGCCGAGCGCGACGGTGTTCCCCCGTCCTGCAGAACTCGGCGAAGCGACGACCGCCTTTCGAGGAGAACGAGAACATGACTCCGGTCCCTGACCGGGGCGGGCCCGCGTGCTACACGCCGCCCGAAAAAAATCCAAAACCGTCCGGATCGACAGAGGCGACGGGTCGAGGCATCGACGCATACTGACCATGTGAAAGACCACCTCGAAGCGCCCCGTCTCGACCACGGCGTGATCGGCAACGGCCGCGTTCTCGCGCTCGTCTCCCCCACGAGCTCGGTCGACTGGCTGTGCCTGCCGCAGTGGGATTCCCCGTCCGTCTTCGGTCGCCTGCTCGACCACGAGCAGGGCGGCGCGTGGGTCGTGCAACCGCCGAACGGCGAGATCACGGGCAAGCTCGAATACGAACGCAACACCAACGTGCTCCGCTCGACGTTCGAGCAGGGCGACGCCGCGTGGCAGGTGATCGACTGGGCACCGCGCATTCCGGCCGGAATCGACGTGCGCGCCCCGTTCGAAGTCGTGCGCCTCATCCTTCCGCTGCGGGGTGAACCGCGCCTGCGCATACGTTTCGACCCGCGCCCCGACTACGGCCGCTCGAAGGTCTCGCTGCAGCCGACCGAGCACGGTCTCGTGGCGCTCGGCGGCCCGGTAGCCCTGCACCTCACGACGAACGCGCCCGTGCCGTTCGTGATCGCGGGCACGCCGTTCGTCCTGCGCGAACCGATCTACCAGGTCCTCGGCATCGCGTCGCACGATCGCCAGACCAACCTCGCCGCGGTGCAGCGCAGCCTGCATCTCACGATCGCCGGCTGGCGCGCGTGGGCGCGTTCGTGCGGCCTGCCGCCGTTCCGCCAGGAATACGTGCTGCGTTCGGCGCTGTGCCTCAAGCTCCACGCGCACCACGACACCGGCGCCATCATCGCCGCGACGACGACGAGCATTCCCGAAGCGATGGGCACGCAGCGGACGTGGGACTACCGCTACTGCTGGCTGCGCGACGCCGCGTTCGTCGTCGAGTCGCTGCGCCGGCTCGGCCAGCTGACCGAAGGCGAGTCGTTCCTGCGCTTCCTCCGCAACGTCGCAGAGTCCGGTCCCCTGCAGCCGGTCTACGGCCTCGACGGCCGTCGGGAACTGCACGAGGAGATCCTGCCGCACCTCGCCGGCTTCGGCGGCAACGGCTTCGTACGCGTCGGCAACGCCGCATGGTCGCAGCGGCAGAACGACCTCATGGGCGAACTGCTGCTGAGCCTCGAGTCGCTGCTCTCGGATCCGCGGCTCGTGCACGAGAATCCCGAACAGCACATGCCGCTGGTCGAGCGACTGGTGCGTGACGCGATCGAAGCGGCTCCCACACCGGACACCGGGATCTGGGAGTACCGCACGATGCTGAAGAACCACACGTTCTCCCGCGCGATGTGCCAGACGGCGATCGAGCGCGGGGCGCGGCTCGCGCGGCGCTTCGGCAAGAAGGACCTCGCAGACACGTGGGCGAGCGTCGCGGCGCGCGAGAAAGAGGAGGTGCTCTCGCGCGGCTACAACGAGCGGCTCGGCATGTTCACGCAGGGCCTCGACGGCGAACATCCTGACGCCTCGAACCTCCTGCTCCCGTCGATCGGCCTCATCGACGCGCGCGATCCGCGCTTCGTGTCGACACTGAAGGCGTACGAGAGGGACCTCGTCGACCGGGGCTTCGTGCTGCGCTACCGCAACGTCGACGACTTCGGCGACACGACGAGCGCGTTCACGATCTGCAGCTTCTGGCTCGCGGAGGCGCTGGCGCTCGCGGGGCGCCTCGACGACGGCATCGCGATCTTCGATCGCATGATCTCCCACGCGAACCCGCTCGGCCTCTTCTCCGAGGACATCGACCCGTCGACCGGCCGGCTGCTCGGCAACTTCCCGCAGGCCTACACGCACGTCGGCCTGATCAACGCCGCGGCGACGATCGGCGACCTGCTCGCGGCCCGCGAAGGAGTCGTGCGAGCATGGGCGTGACCTCGTCGCGGCTCCTCATCGTCTCGAACCGGCTCCCGCTGACCGTGGTCGTCGCGGACGGCGAAGCGCGCATCGAACAGAGCGCGGGCGGCCTCGCGACGGGCCTGCGCGGTCCGCACGAGAGCGGCGAGGGGCTGTGGTTCGGCTGGCCCGGGTCGGTGACGGGGCTGCGGGCGCCGGCGAAGCGCGACGTGATGGAACGGCTGCGCGAGCTGCGATTCCGCCCCATCGAGCTGAAGCGGGAGGAGGTCGACGCCTACTACAACGACTTCAGCAACGGCGTGCTGTGGCCAATCTTCCACTACATGCCGGAGCGGCTGCCGCTGGTGACGCCCGACTGGGACGTCTACTGCCAGGTGAATGCACGCTTCGCCGACGCCGTCGCGACGGAGTGGCGGCCCGGCGACGTGATCTGGGTGCACGACTTCCACCTGATGCTCGTGCCCGAGATGTTGCGCGAACGACTGCCCGATGCGCGGATCGGCTTCTTCCTCCACATCCCGTTCCCGTCGTCGGAGATCTTCCGCGTGCTGCCCTGGCGCTCGGAGCTGCTGCGCGGACTGCTGGGCGCCGACCTGATCGGCTTCCACACGCTGAGCTACATGCGCCACTTCGCCGCGTCCCTGCTGCGGCTGCTCGGCGTCGAAGTCGAAGTGGATCGCGTCTCGTGGGCCGACCGCGAAGTGCGCCTCGCGGCGCTGCCGATGGGCATCGACGTCGCCAACTTCACGTCGCTCGCCGCGGACCCCGCGGTGCAGGAGAGCGCGCGGCAGCTGCGGGCACAGAGCGGCGAGGCTCGGATCGTGCTCGGCATCGACCGCCTCGACTACACGAAGGGCATCCCGCGCCGCCTGCTCGCGTTCGAACGCCTGCTCGAGACCATGCCGCCGGGCGAACGCCCGGTGCAGCTCGTGCAGGTCGCCGTCACGTCGCGCGGCGACGTGCACGCGTACCAGTCGTTCAAGCGCGGCGTCGACGAACTCGTCGGCCGCATCAACGGTCGCTTCGGCACGCCCGGGCACACGCCCATTCGCTACATGAACCGCGGGCTCGACGTCCGCGAAGTGACCGAGCTGTACCTCGCCGCGGACGTGATGCTCGTGACGCCGTTGCGCGACGGACTGAACCTCGTCGCCAAGGAGTTCGTCGCCGCGCGCGGCGAGGGCGACGGTGTGCTCGTGCTCAGCGAGTTCGCGGGTGTCGCCGCGGAGCTGCCCGAGGCGCTCCTGTTCAACCCGTACGACGTCGACGGAGCCGCGAAGACGCTCGCCACCGCGCTCGCGATGCCGGAGGAAGAGCGGCGTCGACGCATGCGCTCGATGCACCAGGCCCTCGTGCGCCACGACGTGCACGCGTGGGTGCGCACGTTCCTGGCCGAACTCGCCGCCGGCGCGTCCCCGCCCGCCCGCACGGAGAGCAGCCTGCCGGCGACGATCAAGGCGATCGCCGAACAGAAGGCACGGCGCCCGACGTGTGTGTTCCTCGACTACGACGGCACGCTGGTCGCGTTCGAGCGCACGCCCGACCTCGCCGTACCCGACCCGGACCTGCTCGACCTCCTGCGACGCATCGCCGCAACCGAGGGCATCGAACTTCACCTCGTGAGCGGCCGACCGCGCGCGTTCCTCGACTCGTGGTTCGGCGAGCTCCGCATCGGTCTGCACGCGGAGCACGGGCTCGTCTCGAAGGCGCCCGCGGCGAGCACATGGTCCGACCCCTTGAGCGCGGATCTCGAGTGGCGACCGCGCATCCTCGCCCTGCTGGAACGCGTCGCGGCGCACGTGCCCGGGTCGTTCGTGGAGACGAAGGCATTGTCCGTCGCATGGCACTTCCGCCAGGTCGAGCCGGCGTTCGCGTCGACGGTCGCGAAGGAACTGCGGCTGCACCTCTTCGAACTGCTCAGCAACGTCGGGGTCGCCGTCGTGCCCGGCAACCGCGTCCTCGAGATCCGTCCGCAGGGTGTGCACAAGGGGCTGGTCGTCACACGGGCGCTCACGGCTCATGGCGGCGCCGCGGGTGCGATCGTGGTCGGCGACGACCGCACCGACGAGGACATGTTCATGGCTGCGCCCGCCGACGCGGTGACGATCCACGTCGGGCACGGCGCCACGGCCGCGCGCTTCCAGGTTCCCGACCCGCGCACGGCGCGGCTCCTCCTGCGCACACTCGCCGACTGACGGCCCGCTGGATCAGCCGCAGCGCGCGAGATTCTTGCGCAGGCGGCGCAGTGCGACGCACAACGACACGCGCAGCGAGCCGCACGTCGTGTGGAGCTGCGACGCGATCTCGGGGCCCGAGCGGCCGCGCCAGTAGCGGAGCACGAGCGGCGCCCGGAGCCGCTGCGGCAACGCGCGCAGCGCGCGGCGCACTTCGTCTCGCTGCGCCGCGTCGAACGTGTTCGCATCGCCGGCGAGGGCCGTCTCCACCGGGGGCTCCGAGGCCTCGGTCGAGCGGGTGCGGCGACGTCGGCCGAGAGCCGAGCGTGCGCGGTTGCGCGCGATCGATCGCAGCCACGCGTCGAACGTACCGGCATCGTCGTCGCGCAACGCGCCGATGCCGACGAGAGCCGCGGCAGCGACGTCCTGCACCACGTCGTCGGCGGCCTCGCGCAGGATGGGCTCGACGACGGCGCGCACACGACGCTCGTGCAGCTTCCACAGACTGCCGAACGAGCGCCGGCACCCGGCGCGCGCCTTCGCGACCAGACGATTCGTTTCGTCGATGGGTCTCATGCAAGTCGGGCTACGCCCTGGTGCGAAGGGCGCGGCCCGCGAAAGTCCGACTTCGGGTGGATCGCCCGGAGTCCCGGTCAGTGTCTGTGCCCGTTGCGGCGACGTCGTGACGTGAACGCAAGGGCACGCATTTTCGACTAACACCGTGCCCGCCTCGGGAGACTCCGCCTTCGACCAAGAGGAGGTTCCCATGAAGACCTGCATCGTTCTTCCGTTCGCCGCGGCACTGCTCGCGCTTCCGACTGCGCGCGCGCAGGAGCCGCATGAGCCGCCGAAGCCGCAGCAGCCCGCCACGCGGCCCGAGGTGACGCTCGTCCCGCTGGCAACGCTCGCGGGCGCTGTCGTTCACCACGCAGAGGCGACTGCGGGAGAAGGCGGAACACGCGCGTTCACTCCGTTCGCGGTCGTACGCGACGCGACGTTCGCGCCCGATGGTCGCCTGCTGGCGCTGCTCGTCGAGTCGGCCGACACGCAGGACAAGCAGGGCGAGCGCCGCGAACTGCCCGCGAAGGCGCTGCTCTGGGACGCGACCGCGCAGCGTTGGTGTACCGACGACCCGAACCTCAGGTTCGCCTCGCTGACGGCACCGGCGGACCCCGCTCCGATCGCGGAGGGTGCGGCGAAACCCGCTGCTCGCGCGATCCTGGCCTCCGACCTCGCCCGCGCGACCTGCAAGCCGGCGAGGGGCCCTGCCGCGACGGCCAGCGATGCCACCGCCACGAACGTCGCGAAGGCGGCGCCGGTGCTGTGGTTCGCACCCGCGCAGAGGGCGCTCGTGTTCGCCGCGATCGAGAACGACGGCAAGCGTGTGCTCCTGCCGTGGGGCGCACTGAAGGTCGGCGAGGGCAAGGAGGGCTGCGAACTGTCACTCGACGCCGCCGCGGCGCGCCTCGCGGACGCCCCGGTCTGCACGAAGCCGGACGAGCCGCCACCCGCGGCCCTGCGACGGCGCAGCTACGAGCACTTCGCCGTGCCGATCCCGAGGTGGGAGACGCCGAACGAACGGGCCGGCGAACACGGAGGCGGCGGCGCACGATGATCCCCCCGCGCTGGAGCTCGGCGATCGTGATCCTCCGCCGCCGACTCGAGGAGGCGGCAGAGGAAGCGAACACGCTCCGCATCCGGTGCGGCGCGGCCCGCACGGGCCACCGCCGTCGCTTCGACGACGACGGCGAGGCCACGCTCGCGCTCTCGCGCGAACTCGCACGACTGCGAGAACGGATCGTCGCACTGCTGCGCGTGCGCACGACCGACCGACCGCCGCCCGCCTGACCGCCGCGGTCAGCGCGCCGCGATCTCGACTTCGTCCCAGAAGCCGATCCAGCTATCGATCTTCTTCATCGCGGAGCCCGGCTTCTCGTACGACCACGCGTTGCGCTCCGCGGTGCGGGCTCCGTCCACGACGTCGTAGAACTGCACGCCGTGCGGGCATTGCCGGTCGTTCGCCGTCTTCGCGGCGAGTCGCAGCAGATCCGTGCGCACCGTCTCGCGCGGGAAGTAGACGTAGCCGTCGACTTCGATCGTGCGATCGCTGTCGGCGAGGACCGTGCCGTTCCAGAGGGCGCGCATGCCCCGTGCATACCGCGGCCCCGGCACCCCGCGCGAGAACGAAACGGCGCGAGCACCCCGGCGCGGCCAGCCCATGACGCGGCGGGTTCCCGACGCCCAGGTCCCGCCGGAGTCGCGGGCCGGGCGGCCCGCCGCTAGCCTGCGCGCCCCGATGACGTTCTACGCGCGCTCGACCCGCCGCTGGCTCGACCAGCGATTCGCCCGGCGCGGCCCGACCGGCGCGTTCTTCGCGCACATGCCGATCTACGGCTTCGGACACGCGGAGGCGGAGGGCCACCACACGGGCCGCCTCGCGCGATCCCTCCGCATCCTGCGCGCACTCGACGGCCTCGCCTTCACGTCGCTGCTCGACGTCGGCGGCGCCGAGGGCTACCTGTGCCACGTCGTGCGCACGCTGTTCGGCGCGGACGTCGCGACGAGCGACCTGTCGGTCGAGGCGTGCTGGCGCGCGCGCGAGTTGTTCGGCCTGCCGGCCGCGGCGGTCGACTGCGCGCGCCTGCCCTTCCCGGACGCCGCGTTCGACGTCGTGGTCTGCAGCGAAGTGCTCGAGCACGTCGAACAGCCCGTGCCGACGCTGCTCGAACTGTGCCGCGTGGCGCGGCGCGCGGTGATCCTGACCACCGAGGAGATCCGCTACGACCGCGCGTCGATCGACGAGTACTTGTTCCGGCGTCCGGGCTGGCCGCACATGGAGCGCAACGTGTTCCATCCGGACGACCTCGCCGCCTGCCTGCCCGGCGCGGTGCTGGTCCCGCAGTGCGACGTCCTGCCTCCCGATTCGCTGCCGTCGCCGGACGCGGCGATCGCGTGGCTGCTCACGAACACGAAGACGTCGACGATGGAGCCGGGCCGCATCGGTGTCGCCGCGACGATCCCGCGGGCCGGCATCACGCGGCGCGCACGGACGATGGACGACGCCACGTTGCTGACGCGCCTGTTCGCGACGACCGTCGTGCCGGGTACGAAGGCTCCGGCGCGATCGCCGGGCGCCGACGCCGCCTTCTGGTCGCGGCTCGTCGAACCGACCTCGCTCACGCCGCTGCACCGCGACGGCGACCGGCTCGTGGGCGCCCGCTCATTCCCCATCCGCGACGGTGTGCCGGACTTCGTCGACGTCGACGCGCCGCCGATCTCTCGCGACGAACTCGAACGCCGCATCGCCGCCGAGCCGCCCGAACGCCGCCGCGCGCTCCTCGATCTCCACGACCGACTGGCGTTGCCCGAACGCTGGACGCAGGACATCTTCGATTTCGCCGTGCGCTCGGACCGACGCGGGTTCTGGCCCAACGATCAGCTGATCTTGCGCGAAGGGGCCGACGGATTCCGCTGGCGCGCGACCGGCGGCGATCCGTGGATCGTGACGCCGCTGCTGCAGCGGCCGATCCGCGCCATCGAGATCGAGATGCGCATCCACGCGCCGGGACATCCGATCGACGCGGGCACCGCACAGCTCTTCTGGAAGGGCGCGGACCAGGAGACGTTCACCGAGCCGTTCTCCGTCACGTGGCGTTCGATCAACGACGGCCTGGTCCATCGCTACCGCGTGGAGCTGAGCGGCCGCCCCGGCGTGCCCGCCGAAGTGCAGTGGCTGCGATTCGACCCCGTCGACGGTCCGTGCGAAGTGGACCTGGTCTCGCTGCGGGTCGAGTGATCTCGCGGCGCGCGGTCAGCGCCACTTGGCCGCCTCGTCCGGCTTGTTCCACGCTTCGTAGAGCGAGACCAGGAGCGCGCGCACCCTCTTCGTCGACTCTGCATCGGCGCCGTCGAGCCTCTGCGCTCGATCGAGCAGGTCGCGCACCAGGGCCTCGGTCTCCTCGTACCGCTTCATCGCGAGCAGGACCCGGGCCCGAAGGTGGAGCGAAGCGCGCGTGCCCGCCCCGTCCTTGCCCTGCGTCGACTCGCGCACCGCCACGGCCTCGGTCGCTCGTTGCAGCGCGGCGTCCAGCTGTTCGAGTTTCAGATGCTCGTAGCCGATCTGGTGCAGCAGGTACGCGCTGAGGTTGTCGTCGCGCCGGACCTGCCGCCAGACGTCGAGCGCCTCCCGGTACGCCGCGAGGGCGTTTGCATGGTCCTTCGCGTCGTTGCGGATGTCGCCGAGCGTGCGAAGGCACGTCGCGACCTGCGGGTGCGCCATGCCGAACGCGGCGCGGCTCCGAGCGAGCGCGTCTTCGGCCGTCGACAACGCGGCGGCGCTGTCCCCGCGCGACCGCTGCACGATCGCCAGGTTGAGCATCGTCTTCGCGACGTCGGGATGGCCCTCCCCGAGAACGCGGCGGCGTGCGTCGAGCACTTCGCGCGTGATCGCTTCGCTGCCGGCCGCGTCGCCCCGCGCGAGGAGCACGCCGCCGAGGTTCTCCATGGTGACCAGAGTGGACGGATGGTCGTCGCCGAGCAGATCGCGCCGGGCGTCGAGGGTTTCGCGATACAACCTCTCCGCCTCGTCGAGACGGCTCATCTCGCGCAGCGTCGCGGCCATGCCGTTCATCGCTTCCAGTGTGTCCGGATGCTCGGGTCCGAGCACCCGACGACGGCCGTCGAGGACTTCGCGGCGCAACTCGAGCACCTCCTCGCGCCGGCCCGGATCGTCGATCGACGACGCCAGGTTGTGCTTGGCCAGCAGCACGTCAGCCGAATCGAGGGCCGATCGCAGGAGATGGAGTCGCAGGGATTCTCGGAACGCCTTCTCTGCTTCGGCCATGCGTCCGCGCCGGAAGGCGAAGGTGCCGAGATTGCCGACCGCGCTGGCGACCTTCGGATGGTCCTCGTCGAGCGACTCGCGATACGCGTCGAGCACTTCGCGCGCGAGCGACTCTCCTTCGTCGAGCCGGCCCATGTCGCCCAGCAGCAGCGCCAGATTGTTCATCACGACCAGCGTCTCGGGATGCCGCGGACCGGAGAGTTCGCGGCGCTTCTCGAGCACCGCACGCAGGCCCTGCTCCGCTTCGGCGAAGCGACCGTTCTTCTGATCGAGCAGCGCGAGGTTGTTGCGAGCGGTCAACGTGTTGGACGCATCCTCGCCGAGAACGCGGGTCTCGACCGGCAGGGTCTCGGTGCGCAACGCCCGCGCCTCGGCGAGCCGGCCCGCCGCGGCGAGCACCGTCGCGAGGTCGTTCGCCGTCGCGAGCGTGCCCTGGTGCTCCGGGCCGAGGATCTCGCGCGCGAGGAGCAGCGCTTCGCGGTACAGCGCGATCGCATCCTCGTTGCGCCCGAGCCTGGTCAGCGACGACCCGAGTCCACGCATCGACTTCAACACGGGTTCGGAACGCGGCCCGAGCTTCTCCCGGGCGAGATCGAGCGCCCGTGCGAAGTGCCGGCGGGCCACCTCGTGCTCACCGAGCCGCTCGTAGCTCGTTCCGATGGTGATCCGCAGCGCGATCTCGACCGCGGGATCGGCGCCGAAACCCGTCAAGTCGAGCCGGGTCGAAGCCTCGTCGAGGACCTGCCGGACCGTGACGTTCTTGCCCAGGTGCTCCGGAGCGATCGCGGCGAGCACGTCGTCGTTGAGGAACGCGTTCACTTCCTGCGCCACCCGCGCCTGCTGCGTGGCGGTGGCCTCGCTCGCGATCGCCTCCTGTCGCCGTTTCTCGGCGAGCTCCGCGTTCGCGGCGGCTTCGACGCGGCGCTGTTCCGCCACCACCGAGCTGTCGTGCGCACGACCCGCGAACACGAGACTGCCGACGAGGCCCGCGACCAGCGCCAGCGCCGCTGCCGCGAGCGCCCCCGCGAGCGCGCGGTTGCGGCCGATCCACTTGCGGGCCTCGGCGATCGCACCGGTCTCGAAGGCCCCGACGACGCGCCCCTCGAGGAACGCCCGCAAGTCGCCAGCGAGTTCGAGCATGCCGGCGTAGCGGGCCGCGGGTTCGCGGGCCATCGCCTTGCCGCAGATCGCGAGCAGCTCCGGCGGAGTGCGCGGCGCGAGTGATTCGATCGCGGGCGGCGGCCCGTCCATCACGCGTCGCCACACGGCCGACGCCCCGGTCCGTTCCCCGGCGTACGGCGCCACACCCGCGAGCAGGCGGTACAGCATCGCGCCCACCGAGTAGACGTCCGACCGCTCGTCGATCGCGGCGAGGTCACCACGCGCCTGCTCCGGCGACATGTAGCTCGGCGTGCCGACGACATCGCCGTCCATCGTGTACAGCCCATCGCCGTGCCGGTCGGCCGAGCCGTCGCCGCGATCGGTCGCCACGACCGCGGGCGCCGTCGCTTCCCGGATGCGCAGGTCGCGGCGATCGGCGGAGCTCTTCACGCGCGCGAGGCCCCAGTCCATCACGTACACCTCGCCGAAGCGACCGACCATCACGTTCTGCGGCTTCAGATCGCGATGCACGACGCCCTTCTCGTGCGCGTACGCCATCGCTTCGCAGACCTTCTGCAGGACCCCGAGCGCGCGGGCCACCGTCCAGTCTTCTGCGCCGCGCGCGACGAGGCCGAAAGTCACCTCGAGATCGCGGCCGTGAACGAGCCGCATCGTGAAGTAGACGCGTCCGTTCTCGTCGAGCCCGAGTTCGTGGACCGGAACGATGCCAGGATGGTCGAGCTGCCCGGTGACCTGCGCCTCCTCCAGGAAGCGCGACAACACGAGCGGCTCGACCGCGGAGCCGGAACCGGACGACCCGCTCGATGCGCGCCGATCGAGGATCACCTTCATCGCGAGCCGCCGGCGCAGGTCCTCGTCGAAGACCTCGAGGATCGCACCCATGCCGCCGCGTGCGATCTCACCGTGGACCTTGTAGCGCGACGCCGTGCTGCCGCGGTCTTCGAGCCGCTTCAGCGTGGAGGACGACGAAGTTTCGCCGGCCGGTGGCGCGGAAGCGGACGGCGGGGCCGCAGATCCGGCGCCAACCACGGTGTCGAGGTCGATGCGCGGGTCGACGTCGGCACCGAAGTGTCGTCGCAAGCGGGCGGCGAGGGAGGGCGTCGGCGCGGGACGGGGCGATTCGGGATCGGGCGTCACACTCCCGAGTCTACGTGCGCCGACGCCACGAACTCGACCCGTGCCCGCCGTCAACCGAGGCGAGCGCGGTGCGCCACTACGACTTGCGGTTCGCGTTGGTCACCGCTTCATCGACCTGCTTGCGAACCGCCTCGCCGAGTTCGCGGCCGATCCACTCCTGGAAGTCGCGACTCCTGC
>JAEUHQ010000006.1 GCA_016794565.1 Planctomycetota bacterium
GATGCTGCAGCGGCGCGGCGACCACCGCAGCGACATCTACTCGGCGGGCGTGATGCTGTACGAGCTCCTGTGCAGCCGGGTGCCGTTCACGGGCGACAGCGAATGGGAAGTGCTGCGCCAGCACGAGACGAAGGCGCCCGATCTGCCGCCGCACCTGTCGCCCGTCGAGCGCAGCGTGCTGCAGCGCTGCCTGCAGAAGGACCCCGCCGCGCGCTTCCAGAGCGTGCAGGACCTCATCGCTGCACTCGGCGCTGCCCCGGGGGCACGTCCGGCGGCTGCCCCGCCGGCCGCCGCGCGACCCGTGCCGCCGCCGTTGCCGCGCGATGTGCCGCCGCCGTTGCCGGTCGACCCGCCGCCTCCCGTCGATGCGCACCTGGCCGGATTCGGCAAGGCCTCGCGCGAAGCGGCGCACCATGCGAAGTTCGTGGCTCGGCATGCGATCGGCCGCGCCCGCATCTTCGCCAGGCGAACCGCGACGAGAGCCCACGAGCGAACGCGGGTGGTCCTCGAACGGCTGCGAAGCGTGCATCGCCGTCGGAGCGTCACGAACGACACGGTTCCGACTGCGCGGCCGAGGCGCGGCGTGCCCCGTGCGTCGACTGTCGCGATGGTCGTGGCGATGGTGATGTTCTTCGCGATCTTCCTCTCGGGCCGCCCCGTGCGGGTCGACATGGCCCCGTCGATGCCGTACGCCGCGACGAGCTCCCAGCAGCTCGAGATCCCGACTGGCACCGTCTACGGCACCCACTTCGTCCCGGCGCGCTACCAGGACGCGGTGACGAAGGGTGTTCCGAGCTGGGTGTCGATGTACGACAGCGATCCGCAGCGCGCGCGGAAGGCGCTGCTCGAGCGCGTGCAGCTGCTGCGCGAAATCGCGCCGTTGAGCGAGAACTCGAGTGTCCAGGCCGACGAGTTGCCGTCGTTCACGATGAGGTACGACTTCGTCCCCTTCGTCCGCGCGCACCAGGTCTCGTTCGACGCGCTCCTGCGCGGAAGGGAGTATCCCGAGGACATCGCGGAGAGCCTCGCCGAACGGGGGCACATCGCGATCGTCGCCGCGGCGGACCTCCTCGCGAGGATCCAGTGGGACCGCCCGTCCGACGTCGAGCGCGCCGGGCGGTTGCACCGGTTCCTCGCCGAGGCGACCGGCTGCCGCGACATCGAATGGCAAGGCAGCGCGGGTCAGGTCACCGACGTCGGGCGCGCGAACCGGCTTCTCGGTGTGCTGTGGGTCTGGTTCGCGAACGAGTTCGCGCGCGACGAGCGCACCTGGGCCACGTTCCGCGCGATCTTCCCGCCGCACTGACGCCGCTCTGCGACTGCGTTCAGCTCCCTGCGGTCACTCGGCGCTCCAGACGTTGTTGCGGCGGTTGCAGTCGAGCGATGCCACGTCCGGGTCGATTTCCACCTTCGTCGCTCCGGCGGGGAATGTCAGCGTCGCGGACTTCGTCGTCCACCACGTCGCGACCGGGACGGTCTGGCGCTGCTTGCTCCCGTCCGCGAGCGTCGCTTCGACGACCGTCGGGTGCACCGCGCGGCCGCGGTCCTCGACGACCACGGTCGTCGCGTCCGTTCCGGCGTCGACGCGGCCGATCGCATGGTCGAGTAGCCACGCTTCGAAGAACCAGGTGCGGAAGTACCACTGCAGGTCCGTGCCCGCGACGTCCTGGAACGAGTTGAAGAAGTCGTACGGGTACGGGTGCTTCCACGCCCAGTCCGCGACGTAGCGCCGGAACGCGGCGAAGAACGTCTCGTCGCCGAGCATCGCGCGCAGCTGATGGAGGATCGCCGCCGGTTTGCCGTAGCTCGCGAAGCCGAAGTCGTCGTCGCCATACGCGTCTGCGTGGCGCATGCACACCTCGTCGCCGCCGCGCCGCACGGTTCCCGCGTACGCCAGCACGTCGGCGCGGGGCCCGTTCCCGCGCCCGGTGAAGTCGTCGCGGCACAGGGTGGTCCAGAACGACGTGAAGCCCTCGTCCTGCCACGCGTAGCGCTTCTCGTTGCTGCCGACGAGCATCGGGAACCACATGTGGATGGTCTCGTGCGCGATCACGCCCGCAGGCTGCCGCCCGCCGCAGATCGTCATCATCGGGTACTCCATCCCGCCGCCGATGATGCCTTCGCACGCGGTCATGTGCGGCCACGGGTACGGATGCACGCGCGCGGACATGAACTCGATGGTGTGCTGCACGTAGCGCGCGGCGCGGACCCAGTCGCCGGAGCGCGGCTCGTAGAGCGCATGGATCATCGCGACACCGTCCTTGCCCGGCCCGTCCTTGTCCTTCACGACCGCGTGCGTCGCGTCCCAGAGGTAGGTCTTCGCCACACTGACGGCTGCGTCGCGAACGTCCGTCGCGCGGAAGTGCCAGCGAAGCTTGCCGCTCTCGCTGGTCGCCGTGACCGCGCCGGCGTCGTGGTCCTCCTTGGTGATCACGTGCACGATCTCGTGGTCGGTGCGTGCGCGCGCGAGTGCTTCGCGTGCCTTCGCCGTCAGCACTTCGTCGGGGTTCACGAGTTCGCCCGTGGCCTGCACCAGGTAGCCCTGCGGGGCCGTGATGCCCAGGTCGTAGTCGGCCCAGTCCATGTAGAATTCGCCGTTGCCGCGGTACGGATCGGCGACCCATCCCGACACGTCCTCGTGCACCGCGAACTGCGGGTACCAGTAGCCGAGGAAGAAGACGCGGTCCTGCTCGTGCCCTGTGCGCGGCGCCGTGCCCGCGACCGGCACGGTGTACGAGTAGTCGATCTCGACGGTTCGCTGCGTTCCCGGCTGGAGCGGTTCTCGCAGCTGGATCGTCATGCGGGTCTCGGCGATCGGCGCACGGATCGGCTTGCCGTCGAGGCGTACTTCACGGATCTCCATCCCTTCCGTCGGCACCACAGTGCGGGTTCGCTGCGCGTTGGCCTTCATCATGTCCTGGTAGACGTGCACGACGAGGCGATCGAGCGGGGCCGGCGACCGGTTGTGGTAGGTCAGCGAAGCGGTGCCGGCGACCCGTGCGGCCGCCGGGTCGAGGTCGATCTCGAGCGCGTAGGTCGCGCGGTTGGTCCAGTGTTTCGGACCGGGCCGGCCGTTCGTGGTGCGCGTCTCGTTGGCGATCGCACTCGTGAAGGACTCGGGAAGATCGATCGGGTAGGGCACGACGCGGGCCGTCGCTGGCGGCGACTGCGCGAACACGGCGGCGATCGTGGCGAGAGTCGCGGCGATGCGCGGAACGACGAGGCGTGAAGGAACCATGATGGAGGTCGGTCGGCTGCGCCATGGAAGCGATCGCGGCGCCGCCTTCCAACTCGCTGCCGACAGATCGGTCGGGCAATGGTCCACGACGGGAATCCTCCTGGGCGGCCTGCGTCGCACGCCCCGGCCCGCTAAGCTCCCGCCCCGAGGAATCCGAGGGATGAGACTCCACACCGCTTCGTTCGCCGTCTTCGTGTCCTTGACGCTCTTTGCACCGGCGCAGGAGTGGCGCCCCGAGAAAGTGCACGACTGTGGCCTCGAGTTCGACGCACCGTCGCGCCTCGAGCGTCTGCCGATGCAACTGGGCGAGCAGGGCCCGTACCACCGGGCGCGACTGCGGCCGAAGGACAATGCGGATTTCGTGCGAGCCCAGTACTACTGGAACTGCGACGTCTACTCGTTCGCGAAGAAGGACTCGAAGGAAGGCAAGGATCTGGCCGACGGCCTCAGCGACGAGGCGAAGGAGCAGCTCAAGAAACTGCTCGAGCTCGGCTCGTTCAAGCCGGCGCGCTCCTTCAAGGACTGGTTCGACCAGAAGAACCAGAAGCAGATCACCGTCGTGTCACCCGGCAAGGCGCGGAAGGGGCGCGGGGGCAAGCTCGACTTCACGCACTGGGTCTGGACCGAAGAGGACAACTACGGGCCCGCGAACCTGACCTACTGCGAGGCCGCGGTGTACTCGCTGCCGGACCGCGAAGTGGCGCTCGTGATCGAGATGCCGCTCGAGACACGCAAGCCGGCCGTCCCGAAGTCGAAGTGGAAGGACATCATCGACAAGATGATCGCGAGCGGCCGCGGTCTCGACGCCGAGGACTCCGAACTCGACACCGATGCGAAGCGCGACCAGTACGCGAACACACCGGATCGCAAGCAGGCTCTCGCGGATGCCAGGAAGAACATCCAGGGCCTGTCGGGCTGGGACTACTTCACGACGCCGAACTACATCGTCCTCTACTCCTGGGACTTCGAGAAGAAGGACGAGCGTTCCCGCGCCAAGAAGGACGCCGCCTTCTACAGCTCGCGCCTCGAGAAGATGCGTGAGCTGTATCTCTCGAACTACGAACTCGACGCCACCGGCCTGAAGGCGGTGATGCCCGACCCGAAGTCGATCCCGAGCCTCACCGGCCCGATCACCGGCGTGCCGACGGCGGGAACGCCGGCACCCGCGAGTGGCAAGACTGCGGCGCCCGAGGACGACGACGCCGATCCGGCGCCGCGCGTCGCGACGAAGCCGTACTCGGTGTTCCGTCTGTGCGCGACGTACGACCAGTTCCAGAAGTACGGCGAGTCGCCTCCCGGCGTCGTCGGCTGGTACTCACCGTCGAGCAAGGAGCTCGTCGTGTTCCTCGGCGGCGACAAGATGATGGGAACGGGCGCCACCGAGACCGTCACGTACCACGAAGGCTGGCACCAGTACGCCGACTTCTACTTCCACCATCCCGAGACGAAGAAGTACGGCACGCTGCACCGCTGGTTCGACGAAGGGCACGGCGACTACTTCGGCTCGTTCCGCTGGGGCCAGAACGGCTGGAAGTACGTCGGCTCCGACATGCGCTACCAGGACTGCAAGGAGATGGTGCGGAAGGGCGACTACGTGCCGTTCAAGGAGATCGTGCACTGGAGCCGGCAGCGCTTCTACTCGGGCCGGGCGCCGTACTACTACGCGCAGGCGTTCTCGATGATCGACTTCCTGCGGCGCGGACAGAAGTCGTCGGGGTACCAGGCCCGCTGGGGGGAGGCGCTCGAGATGTACCGGCGCGTGATGCTCGTCTACGGCGACAGCAAGCTCGCGAGCGACACGGCGTTCCGGGACATGAAGGACGAGGACTGGAAGGCGATGGAAGACGCGTGGAAGGCCTGGGTCGGCAGCAACAACTTCATGAGCGGGAAGTGATGCCGTGATCAGCGGGGCTGTGGCACACGCTCGCCCTGCATGCGTCGCCACAGCCACGGCAGCGCGCGCGCCGCGTCGATGCGGACCCCGACGCGGTCGCGCGGCGTGAGAGGGCGCGGCGCGACCGCGCCCTCGCCGACGGCGAACGTGAACACGTACCACGGCTCCATGCCCATCCGCACGTCGGCCATCAGCACGCGGTCGCCGTCGCGCCAGGCCTTCCAGAACCCGTGGCTGAACGCAGCGAGATCGTCGACGGCCGGTGCGCCCCGCAGCGAATCCCGCAGCGCAGCGCCGCGGTCCGTCGACGTCCACTCGATCGGCGTCGAGTCGTCGAGAACGGACCAGTACGCTTCGTAGACGCGCTGTTCGTCGTGGGCCACGAGGCGCCAGAGCAGCGTCTGGAACGGAGCCGGCGTCGCCAGCACGTCCGTCGCCGCGATGCCTTCGTGCTGCAACGATGCGCGGGCGGCGGCGAGCGCCGAGGTCTGCGCCGCGGCGCTCCACGCGAGGTAGAGCGCGCTCAGGACGAGCCCGGCCGTGTTCCAGCGCTGGCGCCCCGACCGCAGGAACGCCGCGGTGCCGACGAGCAGCGGCAGCGTGTAGAGGGGATCGATCACGAACACGCTGCCGAGCCCCACCGGTGTCGCGTCGAACGGCAGCCACAGGCGCGTGCCGTAGATCGTCATCGCGTCGAGGAGCGGATGCGTGACGAGCGCCAGCCAGACTGCGAGAGCCCAGCGGCCGACGTGCCGTCGTTCGCCGTGCAGGGCAGCGATCACGAACGCGAAGAACGGCGTCGCCAGCGTGAGCCAGAACAGCGCGTGGCTCTCGGAGCGGTGCCGGATCATGTTCTGCACCGCGTCGCCGTGGTCGATCAGGACGTCGAGATCGGGCAGCGTCGCGATCACGCCGCCCCAAACGACCGCGCGCCACGCCTTCGTGCGGTCGCCCATGGCTGTGGCGGCGACGGCCGCGCCGAGGGCGAACTGCGAGACGGAGTCCATGGCGCCGTTTGTCGGGCGGCGATTTCCGTTTGGCAAGGCGTGGCACGTTGTGTCCTCGCGGTGGCGCGCGTAGGGTCAACCGACCGTCATGCGAACCGCCTTCGTCGCGTCGTTGCTTCTCTCCGCCGGGCATGCCTTCGCTCACGCATGGCAGGAGCCGGAGAAGCCGGCGGCGCCGGCGAAGCAGGCGACGGCGATTCCCGCGGTCACCGAGGAACGCGTCGTCGCGGCCTACGCCGACGCGCGCGCCGCGTGCAAGGAAGTGCTCGGTGTCGAGCTCGACTCCCTGCCGCCGCTGAAGCTCGTCGCGCCCCGCGAGCTGGGCGACGCAGTTGCAGCGGAGAACCTGCCGGTGTTCGCGCAGCGCGAGCCGGACGAGAAGAAGGCGAAGGCAGGGGCCGCCGCGGCCGGTCGACAGTTCGCGCAAGTCGCGTACGCCAAGTACGCGTGGTCGACGAAGTCCTTCCTCGTCGTGCCGAAGAACTGGGAGCGATTCGCGCGCGCACTGAAGCGCCCCGAGCTCACGGCGGACAACGCTCTGCGAGCGGTCATGGTCCACGAACTCTGCCACGCGATCGACGACCGGAAGTTCGACATCGGCAAGTGCCTCCTCGGGGCGAACACCGTCGAGGCGGTCGACGCGTTCAGCGCGGTGCTCGAGGGGCACGCCCAGCTGGTGGCACGCCGTGTGTGCAAGGTCCGTGGATGGAGCGACGGCTTCGACGCGTTCACCGGTGCGATCGGCGCCATCCCGGAAGGTGCCGCGGACGGCGAGGCGATGATGCTCCAGTTGCGGACTGCGGCCGCGGCCCTCTCGACGGCGTACGTCGACGGAGAACGTTTCGTCGCCGCGATCGTCGAGGCGCGTCCGGACAGCGGAGCGAGCGACGTCTTCCGGTCGCCGCCGAAGGATGCGGACACCGTACTGCACCCTGGCTGGTACCTCGATCCGAAGTCGAAGCCTGCGGTGCTGCACGATCCGGAACCCGCGATCGAAGCGTTCGTGGCCGGGTTCGACGCCGAGGTGTGGACGGCCACGCGCACGAGCCCGACGCCAAAGCAACTCGCCTCCGGGCTGACGATGCTCCCGAAGGAGGACGTCGACGCGCTCGTGGCGTCGATGCGCGCGCTGCGCTACGTGCAGGTGGTGCCGACCGCGAGTCCCCAGTCGAAGCTGGTCTACGCGATCGTGATGGAGTTCGACGGCGAAGCGTCGGCGCGGCGTTGGGTCGAGGTCTCGGACGTGGTGAGCAGGAAGAAGGACGAGACGATGCGGAAGGGCGCCGTCCGGATCGTGTCCTCGTCCACCAAGGCCCTGGACGAAGGGCCCGTGCGCGGCTTCCTGCAGCGGAAGGCCATGACCGCGGGTGGGCCAGAGTTCGACGTCGTGAGCATCGACGCGTGGCGGGGCCGCCTCGTCGTCGAAACGCTGTACAGCGGCGAACCGCCGACCGACGAGGAACATGTGCGCCTCGTCGACGCATTGCTGTCCGCCGTTCGCAAGCGCTGACCGACGTTCGGGTTCGCGAGGTGCCGTTGCGGCGCGGGGTCGGCGGCCGCAGCGTCGGCGTTGGCGTCCCTCC
>JAEUHQ010000013.1 GCA_016794565.1 Planctomycetota bacterium
CCCACCGGGACGCGACCGCGCGATTCGTCGAGGCAGGCGCGAAGCCGCGGCAGGTCGATGTCGCCCTTGAACGGCGCCTCCGCGGCGAGGTCCTTCGCGATCGGAACGGGCAGATCGATCGCGGTGGCGCCGAGGTGCTCGAGGTTGGCCCGCGTCGTGTCGAAGTGCGCGTTGTTGGGGACGACGTCGCCTTTGCCCACGATCACCGAGAACAGGATGCGTTCGGCGGCGCGACCCTGGTGGACCGGGAAGACGTGGCGGTAACCCGTCAGGTCGCGGACGACCGACTCGAGCTCGAAGAACGACGTACTGCCGGCGTAGCTCTCGTCACCGGTCGCGATCGCCGCCCACTGCTGCGCCGACATGGCGCCCGTGCCCGAGTCGGTGAGCAGATCGATCATCACGTCGGCCGCGCGCACCAGGAACAGGTTGTGGTGCGCCGCCTCGAGGATCCGCGCCCGCTCCTCGGGCGTCGTGATCCGGAACGGCTCGACGACCTTGATGCGGAAGGGCTCGATGATCGTGTGCATGCCGGGAGCGTGCGTCGTGCGCGCGCCCGGGACGACCGCACTCCGGCCCGGTCGCCGTCACTTGCTGCAGCAGCTCTCGCCGGCGCAGCAGCAGTCGCCGCAGCCCTTCAGGCCGTCCTCGACGGACTTCGCGATCGTCGCAGCCTTGGCAACGGCCTGATCGCGCGGCATGCCCTTCAGCGTCACGCCGCACGAGGACATGAACTTGCCGTTCATCGCACGGATCGGAACCGTGACGTCGACCGCGCCCGCTTCGTCGAGCACCACGGTCTTGCCGCTGCTCATCGCCTCGACGTCCTCCTTGTCGGACGCCTTGCCGACCCGATCGGCAGCCGTGCTCGCGCAGCACTTCGCCCCGCCTTCCATGGAGCAGTGCAGCGTGAGGCGCGTGCAGTCCGGATTCTGCTTCGCCACGCCGTCGATCACGGACTGGGCGTTCTTGCAGGCCTCGCAAGCGGCGGGCTGCGATGCACAACCGGCGAACAACGCGGCGAGGAGGACGAACGAGGAGAGGAGTCGCATGGGATTCGTTTCGTGCGGGTCGTGAAAGGAGCAGAGCCTAGGACCGTGCCGTCCCGTCTGGAAGCACACGAACTGCGTAGTGCCGGCAGATCTTCTCGACCTTCGGGAACAACTCGTCCCTCGCGCGGAGCCGCCGGGACCACCGAACCCCGCCGCGACGGCTAGCCTCCTGGCTCCGGCGGGGAACCACCCGCCGAACCCGAAAGGACTTCACGCAACCATGAGACACGCACTGCTGCTCGCACTCTCCGTGTGCACGACTCCCCTGCTCGGCCAGACGCTCGTGCTCCCCGACAACCACAATTTCATGGAGGCCACGAACTACGGCACCAACGCGGGAGACAACAACTGCTGGGCGACCGCGGCCCGTCGCTTCCAGATCGTTTACGAAGCGAGCCACTTCACCGGGAAGGCCGGCATCCAGCCGGGCGGCGTGCTCATCACGCACGTGAAGTTCCGCGGCGAGGACGGCGAAGCGAACCTCGGTGGCCAGATCTACTCCAACGTCACCGTCGAACTCGGCTCGACGTCGATCACCGGCGCCACCATGTCGACGACGTTCGCGACGAACCGTGCACCGGGCACCGCGACCATGGGCGCACTCGGCACCGTCCCGGCGATCACGCTCGCGCCGTCGATCGGCAGCTGCCCAAACAACTACTGCATCGACATCGACTTGCTCGCCATCGGCGCAGCGTTCGTCTACGACCCGCACAACGCCGCCCAGCCGAACCTGCTGATCGACATCACGATCCCGACCGCACCGACGCAGGTCGTGCCGCAGTCGCTGATCCCGCTGCAGGACACGACGGCGCACGGCGCCGGCATCCGCGGCAATTCGGTGTGGACCGCGACCATCGGCGCCGCGACCGGCACGGCCGACACCACGCCGCCGGTGGTCGGCATCGAGTTCCTCGGCGCCGGTGGATGGGCGACCGAGATGCCCGCGCGCGCCGAACTCATCGGCGGCGGCTGCGGCGGACAACACTCGACGGTCTACCAGGCGTTCACGCAGGACCAGGCCTTCGACCTCGGCAGCGGCATCACGTTCTTCCCCGACGTCTACCCGTCCCCCAACTACTACACCGTCGTCACCGGCGCGGCGCCGTTCGACGTCACCCAGATCAACGCGGCGCCGAACAGCACGGGCGACGACGCCGTGATCACGCACAACCTCGGCTTCCTCGTCACGCCGTTCCAGTATCCGGGCGGATCGACGACCCAGATCAAGCCGTCGACGAACGGCTTCGTCTGGCTCGACCCGGCGATGACCGCGACCCAGAACGCGTGCACGAAGGGCAACATGCTCGGCACGTCGGGCAACTTCACCGCGCGCCTCATGCCGTTCTGGACCGACCTCACCGCGAGCCGCAACACGGGCATGGGCACCGGCGCCGGCCTGCACGTGAAGACCGTGCCCGAGACCGCGCCCGGCGCCGGCGACGCGATCTGCTACGTCACGTGGCGCGATCAGGGCTCGTTCCGCACGCCCGTCCTCGGCGGCAGCCCCACCGTGTTCGGGCACGAAGTGTTCAACGTGCAGATGGTGATGCACGAGCAGACCGGCATCGTCGAGTTCCGCTACGGAACGATGCAGCCGTTCGTGTCGACGCTCTGGGCGAACACGCTCGAGAACGCGGCGATCGTCGGCTTCACACGCGGCCGCATCTCCACGACGCCGCTCGTCGCGAGCCTCGATCCGCAGTCGCGCGACCTCTCGCACGAACTGCCGGTCGCGACGTCGGTCGAAGGCACGGTCGCGAACGTGGCCCTCACGGCGGTCGCGACGCCGGTGGCCGGGTCCGTTCATCAGACCGGTCGCATGTTCGGCGGTCAGTCGTTGACATGGAACATCGCCAACGTGCCCGGCCCGACGTTCGCGTTCCTGAACCTCGACGTCGGCGCGAGCCAGCCCGGTCTGCAGCTGCCGCCCGGCTTCGGGATCCTCGCGCCGACCTGCATGATGTCGACGACGCCGAACCCGGTCGTGCTCGGCTGGGAGTCATGGTTCGTCGCCGCTCCCGGTACGACGAACCTCACCGGGACCATTCCGCTCGCCGTCCCGCACGGGTGGGAAGGCGTCGTGATCACCGCGCAGGCGATCGGCGTCGACCTCTTCGGCGGCCCGTTCCTCATCCCGTGGGCCAGCAACACGATCAAGTACACGGTCGGCCTCGATTGATCGCTCGCGCCCGCTCCCGTCGCTGCGCCCGGGGGATGCGGGCGCCGGACCGTCGGGGCAACCGGTGGACGGCTGTTCCGGCTCCGACAGGCGGGCCGATAGTGTTCCGTGATGCCCGCCCGGTCCATGTTCCCGATCGCGATCGCCATCGTGATCGCCGCGGGCCTCTGCGCCTGGTTCGGCGTGTGGAACGGCCAGTTCCTCTTCGACGATCGCCCCGCGATCCTCGAGAACAAGGCTCTGCTCGCCGGGAACGTATGGGGCGCCGCGTTCGGCCCGCAACACCAGCCGCTCGCGAACCGACCACTCACGTGCCTTTCACTGATCGCGGACTTCGCGGCGTTCGGTGCGGGACCGTTCGGCCCCCATCTCGTGAACCTGCTGCTGCACCTCGCGATCGCGGTGCTGCTGCTGTCGACGATCCGGCGCGCGGCGACCGCACCCGGCGTTCGCGGAGCGATCGACGCGCGCGGCGCCGACCGCATCGCTCTCGCGATCGCGACACTGTGGGTCGTGCATCCGCTCGGCGCCGACGTGGTCGCCTACGCGACCCAGCGATCGACCCTGCTCGTCACGGGTTTCCTGCTCGTGGCGATCCATGCGCTGCTCCGCGCGAACGACGGCTCGGCCCCGCGCCGCTGGCACGCTGTCGCGATCGCGGCGACAGCGCTCGGCATGGCGAGCAAGGAGGACATGGTGGTCGCGCCGTTCGTGCTGCTGCTGTTCGACCGCGCGTTCCTGCAGCCCTCGTGGGCCGCGATGCGTGCCCGCACCGCGCTGCACGCCGGCATCGCGGCAACGTGGATCGTGCTGGCGACCTGCGTCGAACTCGGAGCGTCGAACCCGACCGTCGGGACGAACACTTCGATCACGCCGTGGCAGTGGCTGATGACGCAGGCCCAGGTGATCGTGCACTACCTGCGCCTCGTCGTGTGGCCGCATCCTCTGCGCGGCGCCTACGACCTCGGTGCCGAAACCGACTTCGGCAACGCGCTCCTGCCCGGCGCATTCGTCGTCGCCCTGCTCGCCGTCACGGTGCGGTGGGTCGGCACGCGGCCATGGCTCGGGTGGCTCGGCAGCATGTTCTTCCTGATGCTCGCCCCGACGTCGACGGTGCTGCCGATCGAAACGGAGATCGTCGCCGAGCGCCGGATGTATCTGCCGATGCTCTTCGTCGTCGCGCCGATCGTCGTCGTCGCGTATCGGAGCTCGCGGGCCGCATCGCCGTTCGTGCGCACGACGTGGATCGCGGCGTGGGCCGCTGCCGTCGCAGTGCTCGGCGCGCTGGCGCAGAAGCGCGTGGCGGTCTACGCCGACGAACCCGCCTTCTGGGCCGACGCGTACGCGAAGTGCGAACCGGGTCGCCGCACCTTCCTCGCCGCGCAGATCCTCAGCAATCACGGCGCGATGCTCTGGCAGGCCGGACGCTACGACGAAGCACATGCCCTGTTCTCGGCGGCGATGGAGTGCCCGTTCCCGACCGCCAACGAACGCATGCACTTCGCCGTGTCGCTGCACTATCGCGGCGAGGAGGACGAAGCGCTCAGGATGTTGCGAGGCCTCGTGATCGCCGCGCCGAACCAGGCTGACGTCCTCGGTTCGCTCGGCACCTGCCTCGCGGCGACGCACTTCAAGCGAGGCCTGCCCGGGAACGATCCGATCGTCGAGGAGGGCATACGGGTGATGCGACGAGCCGTCGCACTCGACGACGACAACGCGGCGTTCTGGAACTCGCTCGCGTACCTCCTGCGAGCGCGCGGAGCCCGAGTGGAAGCCGAAGCGGCCTACCGGCGTGTCACGGACATGTCGACCGATCGCGTCGAACCGTTCATCTACCGCGCGGAGCTGCTCGAACAACTCGGCCGCAGCAGCGAGATCGGCCCGCTGTTCACCAGGTTGCTCGCCGCGCGCCCGCGCGACGCCGACCTGCGGCTCCACATCGCGGACATCGACTGGAAGCGGCGCGACTTCGCGTCGGTCGAGCGACTCCTGAACGAGGTGCTCGCGATCGATCCGGGGAACGCCCGCGCCGCGGCCGCCCTGCGGAACCTGCCCCGCAGCGCCCCCAAACGAGACTGATGCACTGAGTGGATCTGCGGGGCGCGCACCGGCAAGCGAGGCCGCCTCGCCAGAAGCCATGTGCATCGGCGGGGCGGTCCGGTTGCAGCAATCCCGAGAATCTCGGCTCGTCGGGGCGGATCGGCTCAGAGCCAGTGCTTCCGGCGGAACCACCAGACCATCGCCCCCGCGATCCCGGCCATGGCGACCAGCACTGCTGGATAGCACCACCACACGTCCAGCTCGGGCATCCACTTGAAGTTCATGCCGTAGACCCCGACGACGAAGGTCAGCGGAATGAAGATCGTCGCGATGATCGTCAGCACCTTCATCACTTCGTTGAGGCGCTGGTTCACCATGGACAGGTGCAGCTCCAGCAGGCTGCTGCTTATCTCGCGGTAGCTCTCGAACAACTCGAGCAACTGCACGACGTGGTCGTGCACGTCGCGCAGGTACGGATGGATTTCGGCGCCGAAGTGCTTCGTTTCGCCGCGCAGGAGCGCGCTCGTCGCCTCGCGCAGCGGCCAGACCGCTCGCCGCAGGTCGAGCAGGCAGCGACGCACCGCGTACAGATCGCGCACCGCTTCCGAGCCCGACCCGCCGGCGAGGATGCGCTCTTCGGCGTCCTCGAGTCGCGTGCCGAGCCGCTCGAGCGCCGGAAAGTACGCATCGACGACCGCGTCGAGGAGCGCGTAGGCCAGATAGTCGGTGCCGCGCTTCTGCATCTGCCCCTGCGCGTCGCGCAAGCGCTGCCGCACCATGCCGAAGCAGTCGCCCGATCGCTCCTGGAAGGTGATCAGGAAGCCAGGCCCGACGAACATCGCGAACTGTTCGCTGACCTCGTTGTTCTCCACGTCGACCATCCGCAGGAGCAGAAACTCGTGGGTTCCGTAGTCCTCGACCTTCGCTCGCTGGTGCAGGTTGAGCACGTCCTCGAGAGCGAGTCGGTGCAGACCGAACATCTCGGCGAGCTGTTGCAGCTGGCCCACGTCGCCGAAGCCGGCGACGTCGAGCCACAGATTCGCGCATCGTTGGCGGAGCTCCGGCACGTCCGTGAGCGGCACGTCGTCCCGTTCGACGAGGTCGCCCGATCCGTAGCCGATCGCCGACAGACGCATGGGCGGCGACTCGGGCACGGCGACCAGCGTGCCGGGCGGCGCGCCGACGACGTCCGTGCGCCGATGCGCCTTCCGGCGCCGACCTCGACCCGACCCACCGCCGTCGCGTTCGTTCACGCGGCGATTCTGCCGCGTCGCCGACCGCAAAGCACGACGTCGCGTCAGCCCAGCGTCGCGAGCACGGCGGCCGCGAACGGGGCCGCCGCCCGACGGACCTTGGCGGCGTCGGGGATCATTTCGCGGAACGGAGTGAACTCGGGCACGAGCAGGTCGCGGCGGACTTCGAAGCAGAGGGTCGAGCCCGGGTACTTCGTCGCGAACTCCCAGGCGAGAGTGATCGGGTGCAGCGAGTACGCCGAGTTCTGCGCAACGTCGAATCCCGCGGTCGCGAGCTCGGACAGAGCCACGTTCACCAGCTTCGGCGACGCCATCTCGTGGCCGTCGGGGTCGTGCGTGATGAGGTCCACGGATGACCGCAGCGGCCATGAGGTCGCACGCTCCGGCGCGTACGCGGCGTGCATGCTCGCGACGATGTTCTCGTCGACCGCGACGTCGACGCTGCGAGGTGCGTAGGTGTGCACACAGAGCCCGAGGCCGCCGCTGCCGCACACCGCGTCGAACGCCGCCGTCGCGACGTCGCGATACGCGAAGTAGCGGTCGAGCAGCAACGCGCGGTCGCGTTCGTCGCGGATCCACGGCGGCATCCCCGGTGTCATCTGTCCGGCGGCGGACGCCGCCGGCACCGAGGCGCGGTCGATGCGGCGATTGCAATCGACGAACGTGCGCGGCAGAAGGCACCGCACGACGACCGCCGAGCGCCGGGGATCCGCCGTCACCACCGCGGCGGCGATCGCATTCGCCAGCTCGGGTGCGCCGACGTCCGTGTTCACGAAGAAGAAGTCACGCAGGTCCTCCGCGACATCCCCCACGAACTCACGGCGCAGCTCCGTGAAGTGCGCGGCCAGCGTGGCGCCGTGCGGCACTTCCAGCACGAGGTCCGGCGGCGACGCCCGATCGCAGCGAGCGCCACACACATGCTCGACGTCGCAGACGCCGCTGCGCGAGAGGATCGGATCGACCATCGACGACGGGATACCGGACCCGCGGCCCGCTGCCAAGACACGTCCCGGCGAGTCACGCGCGACGCCCGCGCGACGCGACGCTCCGCTCCACCGGCCGAAGGCGGTGGCCGTCAGCCCCGCGCGACCGCGGTGCAGGTCGTGATCTCGGTGCGTGCGGTGCTGCTTGCCGCTGCAAGACGGATCGAAACGACCGTTCGCGGGTCCAGGTCCGCGCGCGGACTACTTCGGTCGCAGATCGATCGAATTGCCGTTCACGAGTTCGAAGTCCGCAGTTCGACCCGACGGCCATTGCAGGAGAACGCGCAGGCTCTGTCCCTCGAACGGCAGGAAGGGAATGCGCAGCCGGCCGTCGCGATCCGTGCGCATCGCATTCCACGTCTCGCGCAACCCGGTCGAATCGGCGAACGCCCGCCCGAGAGGATCGGTGGGGCTCCCCGCGGAACCGCGGAGGTACGGGCTCGCACCGGCGATCGGGTCGCCGTTCGCGTCGGTGAGGCGCACGGACATGGAAGCGAGCGGATCGAGGCGCAACTCGACGCTCGCACCGGCACTGTCCGGATCGAGGTACCTCGCGCCGCAGCCGGTCGAAGTCACCGCGACGATCGCCCACTGGCGACCCACCACTCTCACCCTTGCCTCGCCGCGCGTGTCGACGGGGAACCGTACGGCCGCATCGCGCAGGAAGATCCCGGCCTCGGTCGCTGCGAGCGGGATCAGCGACACGACGGCGCCCCGACCGGGATCGCCGTCGGGTTCCAGCAGGCGCACGCGGAACTCGCTCACTTCGATCGGTGCGGGACGCGCACCCGGGATCGGAACGACCTCGGCCGGCAGAGTTCGCCCGTGCATCGTCGGGAACAGCGGTGCCGCGGGACCGCCCTCGCACGGCACGATCGCGAGGCGCATCGAATGGACGTCGGCCGGCACGGAGTCGAAGACGAAGCTCCCGTCCGCACCGATCGGAACCGAGAACGACCGCGGATCGTGCGCGAACGAGTTGGCTGCCGTCGTGATCTTGGCCACCACCCACAGGTGGGCGGTACCGCCGGCGAAGGCGCCGCCGCAATTGCCTGTGAGCGGCTCCTGGCGCGGGCAGCGGAAGACGAGGACGTCGCCGGGTGACTGCTTCTGGCGTTGGTCGTCGACGACGAACCACGACTTGAAGACGCCGCCGCCGACCGCGGCCCGACCCTTCGCCTGGACGAGCAGGAACATGTCGCCGCGACCGCCCTCGCGCACCGGATCGGCGTCGTGGCACACCAACAGTTCGGCCTCGCCGTCGACGCGACCGAGGTCACGGATGCGCTCGATCGACGCTGTCCCCGGTCCGTCCATGCGCCACGACCGCAGCAGCGCGACGCGCTGCCGAACGGTCGCATCCGGCACAGGCTGCCCGTTCTCGTCGACGACTCGGATGCGAACGCGCTGCGGCGGCGGAACGTCGATCGAGCCCTCGGGGAGCGGGGTCGACCACAGCGGACGGCCGTCCGCCGTGCGCACTTCGATGGTCGCGCGCGGCATCGGGGGCACCTCGATGGCGCCGTCGCGCAGTTCGAGTCCGATTTCGGTTCCGGGCGACGGGGAAACGGCGAAGAAGCGCAGCCCCTCCGCGGCCCACGCCTCCGTTCCGGTGACGGCGAGGCGGCGTGCGAGGATCGAGCCGGTGCACCGGAGTTCGAACAGCGCACCGGCGGAGAAATACGCGGTCGGCGTCGAGCAGATCGAGCGTCCCTCGGCGTCGGCGGGGCCAACCGCCCAGGCGACGTAGCAGAGACCGGGCTGCAGCTTGGCGGTCGCGCGGCCACGTTCGTCCGACTCCACGACGACTTCGTCGGTCGGCCCGAGCGCCCCGAGCTGCGGCACGTGGCCGGCGAACGTCACGACGGCGCGCACCACCGGCGAACCATCCGCGTCGAGCACGCGTGCGAACGTCGCGCGGGGCGGCTCGGCGGTCTGCGCCAAGCCAACAGCCGACGAGGCGAGGACCGCGAACACGAACGACGAGCAGTGGCTTCCCGCCGGCGGCATGCCCCGCAGTATCGCCGGCCACCCTCCGGGACTGATGCATCGAGTGGATCAAGTGGCGGGGGACCCCAGCAGTGGTGTTCTTGCCGCACCGCGACGCAGGATCTGGCGCCTGATCCACGCGGTGCATCAGTCCCCGTTTCAGTCGAGGGCACGATGTGCCGATGTTCCCGACATGCGGATCGGAATCCTCGGCGCCATGGCGATCTCCACGCTCCTCGGCGCGTGCGCGTCGGACGGGTCCGCCGACGAGGCACGGATGGCGTTCGGCGCGTTCGAGTCGGCGCTCCGGCGCGGCGACGCCGTGACCTGCCGCACTCTCGTGACCGAAGAATCGCGGCCTGCGATCGACGGGCTGCCGTGGGCCTCGGTCACCGGCAAGCAGCCGCTCGTCGTGAAGGGCACCGAAGGCGCCGGCGCCGAATTCCGGATCCACGTCGTCGACCCCAACGACGGCGGCGCGCCCGGCGAGTTCGTCGTCGTGCGCGAATACGGACGGTTCGTGGTCGACCTCGTCGCGACGGCGGGTCTCACCGCGCAGTTCGTCGAGGCGGCCGGCAAGCCCGACGACTTCGTCCCGCGCGAGTTGTCACCTGCCGACCACGACCGCATCCGGCAGCACGAGCTGGCGCAGCCACCGCGCTGATCCGGACCGCCCGCGCCCGTCACCGCGGCAGTTCGATCGTCGCATCGACCGGCGTCGACGAACCGTCGATGCGCAAGCACGCCGTTCGTCCGTCGGTCACCACCGCGGTGATCTCGCAGACCTCGGGCGGCAGATCGGCGACGAAGCGATCCTCGCTGCCGCGCACGGGCCCGTGGAACGTCGCGACGAAGCGCCCCGACCGCGTGCGCGCGGTGAGCAGCGGATCGAGCACGTCGATCGACACGCCGCGCGGATCGCGCAGGGTGATCAGCACCTGGCGCGTCGACGAGAGCTCGATCGCGATCGACGCGACGACGCCCGCCGCGACGTCGACCTCGGCGCTGCCCGAGAGACCCGTCGAGCCGGCGCGCACGAAGTAGTGGCCCGGCGGCAGCGTTTCGTGGCGCGCCCGGCCCTGCTCGACCGCGACGGTCGCGAACCAACGACGCTCCGCGCCCCGGAACACGACGTCGCCGTTCGCGACGGCCCGCCCGTTGGCGGTGACGGTGACGACCGCGGTGCCCGGCGTCGAGAACAGCACGTCCCCGAGGTCGAGCGTCTGGCCCGGCGCGAGGGTCGGTGTCGCGAGCAGGCGCTGGCCCAGCGACGCCGACTCGCCGTCGAGCCGGTAGCGCCCGGGCCGCAGCGGCCCGAGTCGGAACGCGCCCGTCGTCGGATCGCTGGAGGAGTAGCGGACACGCAGACTCTCCTCGTGGTTCGGCGCGAGTTCGGCCGCGACCGGGCGGCCCTGTTCGTCGACGAGCCGGCCACAGAGGAACGCCGACGGCAGTCCGTGCGCGCCGAGGCGCAGCACGAGGTCGGTCGAGCCCGGGCTGACGCCGGCGAGGCGCAGCAGCGATTGTTCGCCGGCGACCTCGAGTTCGACCGGATCGAGGCCGGCGTCGGCGATGCAGAAGCGGCCCTCGCGATCGGTCGTCGCCGCGAACGCGTCGCCGCCGTTCTGTCCGGAGACGATCAGTCCGTCGAGAGGCTCGTCGTGCGGGCCGAGCACACGGCCGGCGATCGGGCGACCCGCCTCGAGAACCGGATCCCACGTCGTCGTGGCGGCAGCGAACGTCGCACAGCGCGTCGAGCGGCGCGCGGCCCCGCGTCCGGCCTCGACGACGAGCGTGCCTTCGGGCAGGTCGTCGAGGACGTAGCGACCCGACTCCGAGGACCGTTCGCTGCGCTGCGCGAACCGGTACTCGTCGCCCCATCGCACGATCGCACCGACGACGGGCGCACCGTCCGCGTCGCGCACCGTGCCCGCCACGATCGCACCGGGCGCGAGCACGACGTCGCACACGGCACTGCCGCCGGCCGTCACGTCGAGGGTGCCGGCGTAGGGCGCAAACCCCACCGCCCACGCTCGCACATCGACCAGACCGGCCGGCGCGCCCTCCACCACGAACGCGCCGCGCGCATCCGTGGCGACCTCGACGCCGCGCGGCAGGGATTCGCGTTCGCCTTCGAACCGCCAATGCTCGTCGCCGAGCAGCACCTTGGCCCACGGGATCGGCGTCCCTGAACGATCGCGAACGACGCCGCGCACGCTGCCGCCGCGATGCTCGAGGCGGAGCACGATCCTCTCTCCGTCGGCGGCCGCCGCGTCGACCGAAACGCAGCGCGACGGCGTGAAGCCGTCCTTGCGGGCACCGAGCAGGTGGCTTCGCGCGATCGGCACGGCGAAGTCTCCGTTCTCGTCGCTGCGCGCGACCTCGTGACCGCGAACGAGCTGGCCGTCGCTCGACAACCAGATGCGTGCATCCGCGACGGGCAACGCAGCGGCGTCGACGACGCGGCCTCGCACGACGGCGCGGCGAACGGCCATGATCTCGAGTTCTTCGCTGCGGCCGGCGACCACGATCGCGTCGAGAGTCGCGTCGGCCAGCGCGCTGCCGATCGACCACGCGCCGGGCGCGAGGTGCACCAGTTCGCCGAGACCGCCGGCATCCGTCACCGCATCGCGCCGCGCGACGTCGCGGCCGTTCGTCGCGAACACACCGACGTTCGCCGCGGGCGATCCGTCGTCGTGCCATCGCACCCGCACACGCACCGCACCGAATCCCGCATCCGGCGCGAGCGCGTCCGCGAGCACCGTACGCGTGCGCTCGGCACCCTTGGTGACGGCGGGCGTTTCGGCCTCGACCACGGCGCCGGGCGCCGACCGCACCACGAGCGCCGACTCGCCGGGCGCGGGCGTGAACTCGGCGGTCCCTGACACCGCGAAGTACGTCGCGACGACGACCAGGAGCGAGACCGAGACGGCGATGACGATCTTCTTGCCCATGACGGAGCCTCCGGCGACGGACAGCGGAACGACGGCAGCGGCGGCCGCCGGGGACGTCGTCGCCGCACGGATCACGGTGTGACGCAGCGCCGCGAGCGAGCCCGGCACCGCGGTCGCGGGCGGCAACGCCGATGGCACGAGCGCGGCGAGGAATCCGTCCGGCAACCGCCCGCGCAGCAGCGCGAGCGCGCGAACGAGTTGCGTGCGCACCGTGCCCGGTGGTCGGCGCAACGCGCCGGCGATCTCCTTCGCGGAGAGTCCCTCTTCGAGGTGCAGGCGAAGCACTTCGCCGTACGGCTCGCCGAGGTCGGCGCGCAGGGCTGCGAGGCGGTGCCCGAGTTCGCGCTCTGCGGCGAGCGCACAAGGGTCCGCGGCGGCCGACGGCGGCGGCGACGGCGATGGCCGCGCGCGTTCGCGGCGAAGCCGGCGCGCATGGTTCGCGAGGATGCCGAGCAGCCACGGCAGCGCGCGGCGCTTCCGGTCGTACGCGGCGCGCGACTCGTTCGCGGCGAGGAAGGTGCGCTGCACGAGGTCCTCGGCGTCGGTGCGGTTGCCGGCCAGGTGGCACGCAACCCGCAGCAGTTCGCGGGCGGTGGCATCGAAGACGGCGCCGAGTGCCGCCGCATCGCCGCTGCGGCAGAACCGCAGGAACCGACGATCCGTGCTGTCGCCGAAGAGGGCCACGCGCCCCTCCTTCGCCGGAGGGGAGGTTCGTGCTACACGACACGACGAAGTCCCGGAAGGCCGGTCACGCCGATGGAACTCCTTTCCGCGGCCCCGTAGCACCGCTACCTTCCGCGATCCCACGCGCCATGACCGCCACACTGAAGACCCTGATCCTCGGCTCGGGCCCCGCCGGCTACACCGCCGCGATCTACGCCGCCCGCGCCAACCTCGCCCCCGTGCTGCTGACCGGCCGCCAGCCGGGCGGCCAGTTGACGATCACCAGCGAAGTCGAGAACTACCCCGGGTTCCCGAAGGGCATCATGGGCCCGGAGATGATGGAGATGTTCCGGGAGCAGGCGGGGCGCTTCGGAACCGAGATCCACGACGATGTCGGCATCAAGGTCGACATCTCGAAGCGGCCGTTCACGGTCACCAGCGAGGGGGGCAAGGTCTTCACGACGCAGACGCTGATCGTCTCGACCGGCGCGAGCGCGCTCTACCTCGGGCTGCCGAACGAGAAGACGCTCCAGGGCCGCGGCGTGTCGGCCTGCGCCACGTGCGACGGCTTCTTCTTCAAGAACAAGGTCGTCTACGTCGTCGGCGGCGGCGACAGCGCGTGCGAAGAAGCCAACTTCCTCACGAAGTACGCGAGCAAGGTCAAGCTCGTGGTGCGCCGCGACGC
The DNA here is from genome assembly GCA_016794565.1 of Planctomycetota bacterium. Taxonomy (GTDB): domain Bacteria; phylum Planctomycetota; class UBA1135; order UBA1135; family UBA2386; genus JAEUHQ01. The sequence goes on from JAEUHQ010000013.1 coordinate 13,802, forward strand.
CCTGCGCGCGTCGAAGATCATGCAGAAGCGTGCGCTCGACAATCCGAAGATCGAAGTGCTGTGGAACCAGAACGTCACCGACGTGCTCGACGTGAACAAGGGCAAGGTGACGGGCGTCGAGCTGACCCACACGAAGACCGGAGAGAAGCGCCAGGAACCCGCGGACGGTCTCTTCCTCGCGATCGGGCACCAGCCCAACACGCAGCTGTTCCAGGGCGTGCTGAAGATGGACGAGAAGGGCTACATCCTGACGACGCCCGGCAAGACCGAAACGAACGTGCCCGGCGTCTTCGCCGCCGGCGACTGCCAGGACAGCTACTACCGCCAGGCGGTCACGGCCGCCGGTTCGGGCTGCATGGCCGCGATCGAGGTCGAACGCTGGCTCGAGTCGCAGCACGACTGACCTTCACCCGCCGGTGATGACCGCCGGCGTCGACTTCACGAGGAACAGGATCGCGAAGCACGTCGTGTCGAGCAGCAGGCTGCTCGGGTGCTCCGCGCGGAACGAACCGTTCGGCTGCTGCTGCGACAGGAGTTGCAGCGCGCCCTCGTAGTACCAGTCGCGACCGTTCAACCACGCGATGCTGGCGAGCTCGCAGGATCGTTCGAGCCCGTAGAGCCAGTAGTACCAGTGGTTGTCGGCACGCTCGGCGAAGCCGGGATTCGAACGCACGGAGAACTCCGTCGCGAGCCAGCCGAACGACGCGGCGAGCCCGGCGTCGATCTGGGACAGGAGCGCGCGGTCGGCGTCCTGCTGCGCGACCATGCCGGCGCGCGCGAGCAGGAGACCGCTGATCCCCGCGCTCGTCATCGATCCGAACGGCGGTTCCCCGGGCTCCTGGTAGGAGAAGCCGCGCGCCGCGACGCGGTCCTCGACCGCTTTCGGCGGCGCATCGGTACCGGCGGCGTCGCGGAGCTGCGCGTGCGTCGTGCGGCGCAACACGAGACGATCCCCCGGCGGACACTGCACCGCGAGCAGCTGGCGCGCCGCGGCCGCGAACGCGCCGTTCGGCACTTCGATCCCGAGGCGGAGCGCCGACCAGAGGCCGAGCAAGCCGTACTGCTGCAGCGACGTGTCGTACCGCGGCCCCGGGGTGTAGTTGAACCGGAGGATCTTCGCCGGATCGGCACGTGGATCGATGTTGCCGAGCAGCTGCTTCGTCCACTTCTCCGCGACCTTGCGATCGCGTTCGTCGAGGTTGCGCGGCGGAGGCAATGGCGCGTTGCCGTCGCTGCGCACGCGCTCGGCTTCGCCCGGCGGCGCGTGGCGCGCGGCCATCGCCATCAATGCCGTCGCGATCGAGTAGCTGTCCTCGAGGCGGCGGCGGCGCAGATCGTCGAAGCCCGCGATCACGACCGGATCCGTCGCGGCGGCGTGCGCTTGCACGAGCGTGAGGAGTGCCAGCGCGAGGCGTCCGCTGCCGTAGTTGCGCTCGTCGCCTCCCGCGTCGACGAGGAACGACTTCTTGCCCTCGACCTGTTCGCGCACGAAGCCGACGCCCTCCGTGATCGCGGCCGCGACGCGCTTCCGGAAGTCCGCGTCCTGGTTGTCTCGCACGGCAACGAACGTCCACTCGTCGGCGACCGCGACACGACGGAACTTCTTGTCCTCTTCGCGCACGACCAGGTCGAAGCGGACGGAGTACTTCGCGACGACGCCCGCGGCAGCGTCGACGCGCCGCTCCATCTCGACGCTGCCATCGGCGCCGGTGACGCAGAACACCCGCAGACGCTCGACCGTTCCCTTCGGTTCGCCGGCCACTGCGGCCGGCGGGCGCGCGACCAGCGTCGCCCGAAGGGTCTGCGTGCCGTCCGCGGACGGTGCACTCCAGCTGCCCGAGACGACGAGGTCGCCGAGCGGCACGACGCGCGGGAAACGCCCCCGGATCGCCGAGCGGCTCGACAGGTCGAAGGCGATCGCCCGCGCGACGTCGCGCAGGTCTCGCACCGGCCCATCCACGGACCGGCGGTCGGGTGCGAGTTCGCCGTCGCACATCCACGGCGCCGGCGGGATGCGGTGCACGAAGTGTTCGACGTTCTTGCCCGCCAGCGCGGCGCTGCGGGCGGCGGCCGCCGACGGCGCCGCTTCGCTCGCCCGCGCAGTGCACTCCCGCCGGTACTCGACGGCGCCGAGCGGCGGCACACGCCACTCCCAGCTCTGCGTCCGGGGCGCGACCGAACCCGCGACCACCGCGACGAGCCACCACCCGCACCCGAGACAACGCGTTCCCATGTCGCGATGTCGTCCGACGGGGGCAGCGCACGCTTGCCCCCGCTCGCGCACTCACCGGCATGAGCTGCTTCGACAAGCGCTTCGCGTCCTTCCTGCGGGCCCTCGAGAAACACAACGACACTGCGTGGTTCGCGTCGCACCGCGCCGACTACGAGGCCGCGGTGAAGGCGCCTTTCGCCGCGTTCACCCGCGACATGCTCGAACGGGTCGGCAAGGTCGACCGCACTCTCGCGATCGCGCCCCGCGACGCGATGTCCCGCATCACGCGCGACACGCGTTTCCTCGCCGACAAGCGTCCGTACAACACGCACCTCACGTGCTCCCTGAGCCGCTTCGGCCGCGCGAACCGCGAGTATCCGGCGACTCACCTCCGACTCTCCGCGAAGGGCGTCGTCGTCTTCGGGGGTGTGCACACTGCGAGCGCCGCGACGCAAGCCCGCGTTCGCGACCTCATCGCGAAGGAGGGGAGGTCGCTGCAGCGCGCAGTCGCGGCGCGCGACTTCGTGCGGCACTTCGGCGAGCTGCTCGGTGAAGAACGAAAGCGCGTCCCCGAAGACCTGCGCGAAGCGGTCGCTCGCCGGCCGCTGCTCGGGCGACGGCGCTGGTTCTTCCGCGCAGAACTGCCGCCGAGCATGCTCACCGAGGATGCGCTGTGCGACGTCCTGACGGAGCACTGGCGCGCCGGCCGCACGGTCGTCGCGTTCCTGGAGCGAGCCTTCGTCTGAACGCGGCGCGAACGATCAGCGCCGCCGTCTCACCCACGCGTAGACCGCCGCGCCGAACGCGAGCACACCCGCGTCGACGACCACGGCGCGGCGGTCGTACTGCACGAAGCTCGCGAGCATGCCTGCTCCGAGCAGCACCTGCAGCCCCACCACCAGCGGCGCCGCCGGTACGCGGAACGGCCGCGGTCGTTCGGGCGCACGCCGTCGCTGCACGAGCAGTCCGATCGCCACGAGCGCGGTCGTCGCGGACATGATCGGGACCATGATCGCGAGGAGTTCGTCGAACGTGTTCGTGAGCGCGAAGGCGATCGCGACCAGGGTCTGCAGGAGAGTCGCGGCGACCGGCGAGCCGTTCGTGGCCACCCGACCGAGTGCCGGCACGGCCAGGCCCTCCTCGGCGAGCAGTCGCGCGATACGCGGCCCGGTGAGGAAGTACGCGTTGACCGCGCCGAGGAGAACCACGAACGCCACCACGGTGAGCACGGCGCCGCCGGCGTCGCCGAACGCCGCCCGCACGACGTCGAGCGCCGCGAACTTCGACTGTGCGAGACCCTGCGCGCCGAGCACGTGCACGAACGCCGCGTTGAGCAGCAGGTAGAGACCCGTGATGGTGACGAGCGACGTGAAGAGGGCCCGCGGCAGCGCTCGTCCCGGGTCCTTCGTCTCGCCGGCGACGTACACCGCGTCGGCGTAGCCGTCGTACGAGAAGATCACGTTCTGCATCGCGCCGCCGACCGCGGCGAACAGCGCGAGCGTCGTCGCGGGAAACACGACGGACCCCGCGACCGCCGGAGCGGCCGCCGCCGGTGCCGCGAACATCGCCGCGACGAACAGACCGGCGAGCAGCACGACCTTCGCGACGAACAGCGTGATCTCGACGCGAGCTCCGACGCGGAGGCCGAAGAGGTTGGCCGCGCCGGACGCCGCGATGAGGCCTGCCGCGATCGCGCGCTCTTCCCACGTCGTGTCCCCGCCGAGCGACCCGATGCCGCCGTGCAGCACTTCCCCGGCGACGACCGCGACCACGGCGAGCGAGCCCGGCCAGGTGACGAGCAACATCGACCACCCGCAGAGGAAGGCTGCGAGCGGACCGAACGACAGCCGCAGGTACGCGACGAGTCCGCCGACACGCGGGACGGACGACGCCATCTCCGCGAGGATCAGCACGTCGAGCGACGCGACCAGTGCGCCGAGCAGCCACGCGCCGAAGATCCACGGGCCGCTCGGCAGCGCCGCTGCGATCTCGGCGGGCGAACGCAGGATGCCCGCTCCCACCGCGACACCGACGCCGATCGCGGCGCCCGTCACCGGCCCGAGGATCCGCCGCAGTTCACCGAGGCCGCTCGTCACGGAACGACAGGTTAGTGCCATGAACCGAGAGTGGCCTCGTGTTCTCGCGAGGTCATCGTCGGTCCTGGCAAGGCGCGACCCCGGAGGCAGGTCCAGGAGATCTGTCGAGGAGGCGCAACGCAGCCAGGGACGACCAGGGCCCGCGAAACGCAAGGTGACCTCCGGTTCATGGCACTGGCCGCGGCGACGCGCGGCGCGGAGTTCTTGCTCGCGCGCCAACGGTCGTGCGCCGCCGGCGTGGAAAGCGGCATGCTCGCGCTCACGATCGCCACGTTGCTGCAGAGTCCGCCCACGCCCGCCGAACGGTCGGCCGCGGCCCTGGACGTTCTCGTTGCCGCCGGCCACCGTGCCGTCGGCAACGCGCTCGTGGCGCGGACCGGAGGCGGAGTGTTCGCGACGGGCTGCGTCGAGAGCGCCGTGGGTGAGAGCGAAGCGATCCTCGCGGCGATCGACGGCACCGGACGCACGCTGTTCGTCGAACGCATCGCGGCCGGAGCGATCGCGGAGGGCTGGGACCTCGCAGCGGCCGCCGATGGCACCGTGATGGTCTGCGGCGCGATCGTGGCGAAAGCAGGCGACCATGATGCGTTCCTCGCCCGGCACGACGTTGGCGGCAAGGAACTGTGGCGCCGCGCGGCCGGTGGACCGAAGGAGGACCGTGTGTGGGCGATGACCGCGAGCGACGGCGATTTCGTGCTCGTCGGTGAGACAGCCGGGCGCACGGACGGCGAACGCGACGGCTGGGTCCTCTGCATCGACGCGGCCGGCGCGGAACGCTGGCAGCATCGCGTTCCGGGCGACGGCGACGACCGGCTTTTCGGCGTCGCCGTCGACGAGAACGGCGACTTGCTGGCCGTCGGCACGCGACAGGAGAACGCCGATGCACCGCGCCGGGCGCTGCTCGTGCGGCTCGGCAAGGACGGAACGCGCATCGACGAACGAACGTGGCAGGACGGGAGCGGAACCGTCGCCCACGCAATCACCCCACGCCCCGACGGGACGTTCCTGATCACGGGCTACGTGCGGCGCGCGAACGGCGACCACGACGCGATGGTCGCGTGCGTCGACCGCACGGGCCGGGAACTCTGGCGCCGCGTGCACGAGGGCGCGGCCGAAACGCGGGCGATGGCAGGTCGCGTCGCGCCGGACGGGACCGGGAGGCTCGTCGGATACTCACGCGGCCCAGCGGGATGGAACGTCTGGACGATGCGCATCGACGCGGAGGGCGCCTGCACGGAACAGCGGACGATCGACCGCCCCGGCGACGACCGCGCCGTCGGCCTCCTGTGCGAGCGCGACGGCACGTTCTGGACTTGCGGCTCGTTCGCCGCAGCGGGCGGCAACGGCACCGAGTTCAGGGTGCTTCGCATTCTGCCGTGACGCAGCGCTCCTGATCGGCGATCGCTCGACGCAGCCCGCGCGGCTGCCTAGAGTCTGCCGGATGTTCGCGCACATCACTCCTCTGGAAGCCCCGATCGTCTGGTTCGCGTTCGCCGCCGGTGCGGCTCTCGGCGCCCTCGCCATGTGGTTCGTCATGAGCCGCCGCGCCGCCCAGCGCAGCTGATCGCGATGGCCTACTCGGCGTTCGAACGTCGCCTGCTGCAGACGTACTTCTCCGTCGTCGACGGACCGGAGCATGCCGACGTCTATCTCGTGCGGAATCTGCCCGGCGAGGTCGCTGCGACCCTGAACGGCGTCTACTCACGCAGCAGCAAGTCGATGCGGGACCAGTTCCTCGACCGGCTCCGACAGGGCCTCGAGGCGCAGGGAAGGAAGCTCGAGGACCTCGCCATCGACGAGGCACCGAAGGACCTCTTGTCCGCGGTGATGGCCGACAAGTCGGGTCAGTTCCTCAAGACCTACGCGATCGACCACGGACACAACTCGCTGCGCGAGGGTTCAGTCGTCCATCTCGCCGTCGAACGCGTGTCGCAACTGGTGACACGCTTCGTGCAGCGCGAGCGGCGCTGCAGCTTCGAGGAGTCGTCCACGCGCTACATCCCGTTCACGGCCGAGAGCCACTGGCGCGACCCGGACGTGATGACCGCCGGGGGCGATGTCGCCGCGGCCTACGAGCGCGTGCTCGCCGAGACGTTCGCGCTCTACACGAAGGCGACCGAACGCCTGCTCGCGCACTTGCAGCGCATTCGTCCTCTGCAGGCCGGCGAGAAGGAAGCGCCGTGGCTGCGTACACTGAAGGCGGAGGCGTTCGACGCGGCGCGCTACCTGCTGACGCCGGCGATCTCGACGAAGTGGGGCATGGTCGTCGACGCCCGCACGCTGTGCGACGTCGTGACGGACCTGAAGAGCCACCCGCTCGCCGAGTTCCGCATGGTCGGCGACCGCATGCAACAACAGGCCGAGATCGCCCTGCCGACGCTGCTGCGCCACGCGAAGCCGAACGCGTTCGCGCAGGCGCTGCACGACGCCCTGCCGAAGATCGTCGAGGAACTCGGGGTCGCGAAGGCCGCGCTGCACCGCGGCGAAGCGACCGGCGACACGACGTTGCTCGCGCACGATCCTTCGCTCGACGACCGCCTGCTCGCCTCGCTTCTGTACGAGCACAGCCAGCAGCCGTTCGCGGCGCTCGTCGCCCGAGTGCAGTCACTGACCGGCGGCCAGCGGGTCGAACTGCTCGATTCCCTGATGGCGGCGCGCGGCGCACACGACGCGTGGCCGCAGGCGTTCGAGGGCGCGATGCCGTTCGAGTTCGAAACCGTGCTCGACTTCGGCGCGTACCGCGACATCGGGCGCCATCGGAAGGGCTTCCAGCAGCAGCAGCTCCTGACGACGGTGCACGGCTATGCGGTGCCTCCGCTGATCGACGATGCCGGCCTGCGTGCCGAGTTCGATGCCGCCATGGATGCGGCAGCTGCGCGCCAGCAGCAGGTCGCGGCGCGCTTCCCGCACGCCGCTGGCTACGTCACGCCGTTCGGCTTCCTTCAGCGCGTACGCCTCGTGTTCGACCCGCGCCAGGTCGCGTACTTCGTCGAGTTGCGCAGCGGCCCGGAAGGGCACTTCTCCTATCGCAAGGTCGCGCTCGACATGCTCGCGCGCGTGCGCGACGTGTCGCCGCTGTTCGCGCGGTTCATCCGGGCGAAGGAAGGTGCGGCGTTCCTGGGCCGGCTCGAGACCGAGATGACGGCGGACCAACGACGCCTGCGACGCATGCAGGCCGCCGGCGATTCCTGACGATCACACGGCGACCGGGTTGCCGAGGAGGCGAGCCGCGATCGCACGCGGATCGTGCGTCGTGACGAGCGTGCGCCGTGGCGCACCGAACGACGCGAGCCGTTCCGCGTCGTGCTCGTTCGGCACGAAGACCCCCGCTGTCACGGCGAGGCTGCCGAGCAGGAGATCGCGCCGGTCCGTGAACGCCATCGCACGAGGCCTCGTCCACCACGAGGACGCGCAACAGCGACGACACCGCTCCGGATCGTCGAACTGGAAGCACGGTGCACCGGCGGCGTCGATCGTCGTCCCACGATGGCACACGACGTCGGTCGCGCGCACCACGGCGAACGGCACGCTGCCCATGCGCTCCGCGACCCACGGCACGTTCGGCGAGCCGCGAGCGCCGAGCCCGAAGTGGACGATGGCAAACGCCGGTTGCGCCCGCAGGGCCCGCGTGAGTTCGGCCTCCAGCCGCGCGTCACCGTTCGCGTTCGCCACGCGATGCAGCGGCACGGCTTCGAACGGCATTTCGCGCACCGCGACACCGGGCGGGGCCGGCGTGGCGTCGCCGCCCACGCGGAACCACTCGACGCTCGCGCCGGCGACACCGAGCAGGCGCGCACATTCGGCCGCGGCGGCGTGGCTCCAGTGGCCGAGCGCCGGATCACCCGGGGAGCTGACGAGTACGACGCGCACGGCGTCAGGGTAGCTCGCCGTGCAGGAGCTGCCACAGGCGCCACCGATCCGCAGCGGCGAGTTGCCGATCGAGAGCTCCCCGGCGCAGCAGGAAGTGCAGCGCGACGAGCGCGCAGTTCGGCTTCCAGAGCGCGTCGCCGGCCAGCGAAGTCGCAACCTCGTCGAACGACCAGCAGCGGAACGATTCGACCTCGTCGTCGGCGGGCGCAGGCACGAACGCGGGCGGCAGCTCGAGGTCGAAGCACGCGAGGGAATCGACCTTCAGCGCGCGGCCGTCCTGCTGCACGTAGTCGACGGAGCCGACGAAGCGCGCTCTCGCCGCGAGCGCCGGCGGAATGGACGCCTCCTCCGCGCACTCCTTCACCAGCGTCTCCCGGGCGGACAACCCGTGCGGCCGCCCGCCCGCGACGACGTTGTCGAGATGACCGGGAAAGGTCCGCTTCGTGCGCGAACGTTCGGCGATCCACAGGCGAGCGTTCGCACCGGCACCCACGACGCCGTTCGCGTGGACCCCGCACGCGCGCACACCGAACCACGGCACCGCGACGCGATCGACGACGAGCAGAGGCGTCGGATCACGACCCGCAGCGATGGGATAGACCTCGCCGAGCGGAGCCCGGATCTCGCCGCGGCGATGCAGCCAATCCACCGTGTCGGCCATCGCACGCGAGCGCTCCGCGAAGTCGCTGCCGCGGAGGACGAACGAGGTCCCGTCGTCGACGAAGCCGGGGGCCTCGCGCAGGAGCCGCACATGGTCGCGGTGCACGGCGCCAGCGCGCGCGTTCGCCGCACACCACGGCACGAACGAACCAAGGTCCGCGGTGCGGCAGATCCGGATGCGACGCTCGTAGGCGTCACGCGAGGGAGAGGAAGTGGTGGTCACGGACGGTATGGTCCGCCCATGGTCGAGCACGCGCTCGGCGAAGCAAGATGCGCAAGGTCCTCTCGCTGATCCACGCGTGGCTCGTGCTCGACTTCTTCGGCGACGCCCGCCGGCACGGCGGCGGCGGCAGTTCGCTGACGACGACGATCCTCGGACAGGCCTTCCTCGCGCTCGTCTTCGCCGCGCTGCTGTATCCCGAAACGCCGCGTGTGCCGTTCGCAGCAGCCAATCTGTGCCTCTCCACGCTGCTGGTCGCGGTCGGACTGCTCGGCAACGAAGACCGCTGGAACCGGCGCCGGGCCGACGAGGCGCTCGTGCGTACGTCGCCGACGGGGAAAGGCACGCTCGTCGTCGCACGCGGCGGCCACGCCGCGTTCTACGTCGTGCTGCTCACGACGGGAATGGCCCTCCCGCCCGCGGTGCTGCTCGCGTTCCTCACTGGTGACTGGGCACAGATTCCCGCCTACGTCGCACTCGCATGCCTCGTGGCAGCGCTCGCCGCCGGAACCCTCGGCGTGGTCGCACGAACCCTCGTTCGGCTGCTCGGGAGCGATCGTGCCGCGCTCGCCGGCGCTTCCTTGAAGGCCATGCTGCTCGGCGGCGGCCTCGTTGCCTTCGGAACGGGCCTGACCCGGCTGAAAGGCACTGCCGACGCGCTCCCGCTTGGACGAATCGGCGTCGAGTTGCTGCCCCCCTACCAGGCGGCTCGCGTGCTCGCCGACCCAGCGACCGAAGCGTGGCGCCTCGGTGCGCTGCTCGCGGCCGGCGTCGCTCTGTTCCTGCTCGCGGTCGCGATCGGCGACGAAAGGTCGACGCGAGCCAGGGTCTCGCGCATCGATCCGCTGCGGCGTCTCCTCCGGACACTCGCGAAGGGCGGCCCGACGCGGGCGATCGCCGAGTTCACGGCGATCTCGATGTGGCGCAGCGCCTCGTTTCGTTCCCGCGTGCTGCCACTGCTCGGTCTGCCCGCGGGGATGGTGTTCCTCTCCCTCCAGGACGACGAATCCAAGGCACACGGCTACGTCTTCTCCTGCCTTCTGCTGCAGCTGCCGGCGATCTACCTGCCGTTCCTGATCGCGTTTCTGCCGCGGGCGGATCAGCCGGACACCGGATGGGTCTTCCAGATCGCGCCGCGGCTGTCACGTGAGCAGATACAGGACGCGACGTGGCGTGCTCTCGTCAGCCATGTGCTGGTCCCGGTGCACGCGCTCGCATTCGTTCTCCTGATGTCGGTCGCGCCGCGCATCGACACGGTTGCCGCGTCCGTCTTCGCGCTCGGCGTCGCGGTGCTCGCCAGCCGCGCAATGGTGCGCTCCCTCGCGTTCGTGCCCTTCTCACGAGTCGACGACGCCGACGTCGGAGTCGACCTCGGCGGATCGTTCGCCGCGGCTCTTCTGCTCGGCGGAACCGCTGCGGGCTTCGGCGGCGCTCTGCCGGCGTGGGGTCGATGGATCGCCGTTCTGCTGGTTTCGGGCGGCGTCGTGGCACTGCTCCGGATGCGACGAGCGGCGTCGAACGGCGTTGCCGCGGGTGCGGAAACGGCGGGTGGAGCGCGAACGGAACCTGCTGGCAACCCGGCAGATCCGGCTCCCAGTGAGGCAGCGCGGACCGGCTCGCTGCGCGGCGAACTGCGCGCGATCGGCGTCCTGTATGTGGCGGTCTCGGTGGTGCCAGCCCTGATCGGCACGATGTTCGCTGCCTGAGCACCAGGGTTGTCAGCGCGCGGCGCGCTTCGTACGGTCCGGGCTTCTCGTCACCGAGGAGTTCCCCATGGACGCCAATGCCGGTGTGGAGCGACAACCGCAGGTCCCGATCCCGCGGAACATCCCTCCGAAGAAGAGTCCCTCGGACGGCGGCGTCGCGGTGGTCGACGCCGCGACCCGCGGCGCCAGCGCCGCGCGACCGCGCGATGGCAACGTCCGCGTGAGTCCCGATCCGATGCGCGCGACCGATCGTTATCGCCTCGTGATGCCGTACTCGGCGCCTGTCTGATTCCGCAACAGGCGTGCGCGTTCAGAAGGCGCGACGTTCCTGCCGATCCTGGGCCATGAAGCACGACCAGGATCGTCGCCGCACACCTCGGGTCCGCGTGGCGGCTTGCGCCACTCTCGAGACTCACGGAGTGCTGAACGCGGGCAATCAGGCGCTCTGCTCGGTGCGCGACGTGTCGCGCAGCGGAATCGGCCTCGAGACGGGGCAACCGCCGATGGTTGGCCAAGGTGTGCTGCTCCGCCTCGCGTTGGACGACGATGTTCGTGAGATCCGCACGCTGGCGACGCGCGTGCACCGCCGCGGCACGTCGAACTTCTACGAAGTGGGTCTCGACTGGAGCGCGTGCACGCCCGAACAGCTGAAGTTCCTCGACAAGGTCCTGACGGCTCTCGAGCAACAGCCTTCTTGAGGCCGTCGCCTCCGTTCACTCACGGAAGGAGCGCCGCCATGTCCGGCGGCAACGGGGCCTCGAGAGCGAGTTCGCGCCCGAGCATCGGGTGGAAGAAGACGAGGCGATGCGCGTGCAACGCGTGCCGATCGAGCCCGAGATCGGCGAGATGCTCGCCGTCCAACGTGCCCGCGAGCTGGTGCAGGAACATCCGCTCGTCGCCGCCGTACAGCTTGTCGCCCACGAGCGGGCAACCGATCGCAGCCATGTGAACGCGGATCTGGTGCGTGCGCCCTGTTTTCGGCCGCACTTCGACCAGAGTGTGGGGCCCGCTGCGGCGCATCACCCGGTAGTCGGTCACCGCCGGCAGGCCCGCGCCGTCGGCGGAGGTCGTCAGCTTGAGGCGCACGGCGGATGCCTTGTCGGGGACGATCGAAAGATCGATGGTGCCCTCGGCCGCCGGCGGAGTGCCGCGCACGACCGCGAGGTAGGTCTTCTGCACGAGGCGGTCCTCGAACTGTCGCGCCACCAGGTGGTGGAACTGCTCGTCCAGGCCGACAGCCACGACACCGGACGTCTCGACGTCGATGCGATGCAGGAGACGCGGGACGACGTCGTGCTCCGGCCGATCGGGGTTGCGGTAGCGGCGGTGCAGCGCGTGGATCAGCGTGCCGTCCAGCCGGCGACCGGAGGGATGCACGGCGAGCCCCGGCGGTTTGTCGACGGCGACCATCCACGCGTCCTCGTAGAGCACGGGGAATTCGACGTTCGCGCCCGGATCGGGATTGACCGTCGGATTCGGTGGAATGTCGACGACGATCGTCTCGCCACTGCGAACTCGCCGCGATGCGGCCACGCTACGCCCATCGAGGCGAACGAGTCCGGCGTCGATCAGCCTGTGCACGCTCGCGCGCGAACGCCACGTCAGCACTGCGGTGAGCGCGAGGTCCAGGCGCTGGCCGTCGAGCTTCGCGTCGACGAGGATCTTGACCTGCTCGAGCGGCTTGCTGAGGTCGCGCGGACCGTCGCCCGGATACTTCGGCAGCATGCCGCGAGCGAACGACCGACTATCCGTCGGTCTTCTGGATCGTCGTGTCGGCGGTCAACGGATCGAAGTCCGGACCTTCGTTGTTGCGGCGATCGTTCGTTCGGCCCGGACGAGCGCGACGCTTCTTGTTCGAGCGCCCCGTCGTGGCTCCCCCGCGCTTCCGTTCCGCCATGACGATGTTCCGCAGACGCTCACGCTCTTCGCGGCGACGCTTGTCGCTCGACTTCTCGTGGTAGGCGTGCTTCTTGGCGAGGCGGAAGATGCCGGCGTAGTTGCACTGGCGCTTGAAGCGACGGAGTGCGGCCTCGAGCGGCTCGTTCGGGCGGACCTGGACGCGAATCATTGGGGGAGGTTTTCGGAAGGCTGCGGACGACCCGAGCGGGGAGCGCCTCGTGGCGCACGGCTGCGACCCCGCGTATCGTGAGGCCGCCCCTCTCGGGCGAAAGGGCGGGAGACCATACCGAATCCCGGCGCAAGGGCAATGCCGCCCCTGGCCTCCTCCCCCGCGATGACCGACCCCAGCCCCGAACGTGACGTGACCCTGCAGGGCACGATCGAGCGGTTCACGTTCCGGAACCCGGACACGGGCTGGGCGGTGGTGCGGCTCGTGGACGAAGCGACCGGGTCGCCCACCATTGCGGTGGGCCCCATGGCTCAACTGACCGAAGGGCAGCGCCTTAAGCTGCGTGGCAAGGAGAGCGTGCATCCCCGCTTCGGCAAGCAGGTGAAGGTGGATGTCTTCGAGGCCCTGGCGCCGTCCTCGACGGAGGGGATCGAGGCTTACCTCGCGTCGGGCCTCGTCAAGGGCATCGGCCCCGCGACCGCGAAGAAGATCGTGCGGGCCTTCGGCGCGGACACGCTGCGAATCCTCGAAGAGGAGCCGCAGCGCCTCCGCAAGATCCGCGGACTCGGCGCGCGCAAGATCGACGATCTGACCACCGCGATCCGCGCGCAGAAGGACCTGCAGAACGTGATGGTCTTCCTGCGCACGCACGGACTCGGCGCGGGACTCGCGGCGCGCATCGTGAAGCGCTACGGGGCGAACGCATCGGCGCTGGTGGAAGCCAACCCGTACCGGCTCGCAGACGATGTCGTCGGCATCGGATTCCGGACGGCCGATCGACTGGCGCGCACGCTCGGCATCGCGCCCGATTCCCCGGAACGGATCGACGCTGCGCTGGAGTTCTGCCTCGGCCACGCTGCGAAGGAAGGGCACTGCTACGTCCCCGAGGGCGAACTCGTCCAGCGCACGGCCGCGATGATCGACTGCCGCACCGAGAACGTCGCTGCGCGGGTACCCGAGCTCGCGAAGACCGGACGCATTGCCCGCCAGCTACCGCCCGGGCCGCGCCTCCTCCACGAGTCGCCGAAGCCCATCGTCTACCCGATCGCGCTCGCGGTGGCAGAAGACGGACTCGCGCGCGCGATCCACGAACTGTGCATGGCACACGGACCCGGGTTGCCGGTGCACGCCGACAAGGCCGTCGCGTGGTTCGAACAGACGAGCGGCATGTCGCTTCCCGAGGCACAACGGGAGGCGCTTCGCCGCGCGCTGACCGAACGCGTATCGGTGATCACGGGTGGGCCGGGCGTCGGCAAGACCACCATCGTGCGAGCCTTGGTCCGGATCCTCGGAGAGAAGCGATTGCGTCTCCTGCTTGCGGCCCCCACGGGGCGCGCAGCGCGACGGCTGGAGGACTCCACCGAACACGCGGCATCGACCCTGCATCGCCTCCTCGAGTTCCTGCCGGGCACCGGCAGGTTCGCGCGGAACGAAGAGAATCCGCTCGAGGGGGACATGCTGGTCGTCGACGAAGCCTCGATGCTCGACGTGCAGCTCGCGTTCTCGCTTCTGCGAGCCGTACCCAAGAACATGACGCTCGTGCTGGTCGGCGACCGCAACCAGCTCCCATCGGTCGGCCCCGGCAACGTGCTCGCCGACGTCATCGCCAGCGGGCGCGTGCGGACGACGGCGCTGACGCGGATCTTCCGTCAGCGAGAGGGCTCTGAGATCGTCCAGGTGGCGCACGACATCCTCGAGGGCCGCGTGCCCGAGCCAGGCGGCGACGGCGGGGACTTCTACTTCGTGGAAGCGCGGGACTCCGCGCATGCGCGTTCGCTGGTGCGGGAACTGGTGACGCGACGCATACCGCAGCGCTTCGGCATGCACCCTCTCGACGACATCCAGGTCCTTTGCCCCATGTATCGCGGCGACAGCGGAGCCGACACGCTCAACCGCGACCTGCAAGACCTGTTGAACCCGGGCCAGATCGAAGTGGAGAGAGGCGGCAAGAGCTACCGCATCGGCGACAAGGTCATGCAAGTGCGCAACGACTACGAGCGCGAAGTCTGGAACGGCGACGTCGGCCGCATCACCTACATCGACACAGGCGCAGCGAAGGTTCACGTTCGCTTTCCCGACCGCGATCTCGCGTATCGCGTCGAGGATCTGGTCGACCTGTTGCCGGCATACGCGATCTCGGTGCACCGATCTCAGGGAAGTGAGTATCCGGCCGTCGTGATTCCCCTGACGACGGACCACTTCCTGATGCTCAAGCGATCTCTGGTCTACACCGCGATCACTCGCGGCAAGCGGCTCGTGGTGGTGATCGGTTCACGCAAGGCCTTCGAGATCGCAGTGCACAACAGCGAGGATGCACGCCGCTACTCCGCCCTCGAGTCGCGACTGAAGGACATCCTCGGCGACCCTGACACCCAGGAACAACGACCCGAATGGCGGCGGTTCTCTCCTGGCGACCCGTAGTGCGCCTCGCGAGCGCGGTCCCGCCCGATCGTCCCTTTGACCCAGCCCAGCAAATGACATCCGCCGCAGCACGAGCGTGCGCGGGCAACGCACCCGAACGCGCCCTGGCCGACCCTGGGCGCAAACCAGTCGAGCCCCAACACCACTTGCCGGTCCGTTCGATCGTTCGATCAGAGCCCGAGGGCTGCGTGTACCGCGAGAGTCGCCGAGGAGCGGTTGAGAGTGTAGAAATGCAGCCCAGGAGATCCGTCGCGCAACAGGGCACGCCCCTGATCG
>JAEUHQ010000016.1 GCA_016794565.1 Planctomycetota bacterium
GAAGTTGCGTTCGATCGCGGCGAGCCCCACTGCGCCTGCGATCACGACCGCCCATTCGCCGGTGGTCAGGTCGTACGAACGGAAGTGTGCGATGCCGGCGATCCACAGCACCGCGATCGCGGTGGGGCAGAGCGACAGGATGCGACGGAACCAGCGTGGGGACATCGGAGGGCGGCGGGTCGACCATCGTGAGACGGCGGGCGCGGCGTTGCCAGCGGCGAACATCGCACTTCCCCGGGTCGGTCGGGTTCCGTAGCTTCTGCGGTTCGCAGCAGAACGCCGCATGAAGGTACTCGTCGTCGGATCCGGTGGTCGTGAGCATGCCCTGTGCTGGAAGATCCGGCAGTCGCCTTCGTGCACGCGGCTGTACTGCGCGCCGGGCAACCCCGGCGTCGCGACGGTCGCCGACCGCGTCGACATCGCCGCCGACGACATCCAGGGGCTCGTGCGCTTCGCCGTCGCCGAGAAGATCGATCTCACGGTGATCGGGCCCGAAGCGCCGCTGTGCGCGGGCATCGTCGACGAGTTCGAGAAGCAGAAGCGCCTGTGCTTCGGTCCGAACAAGCTCGCCGCGGAGATCGAGGGCAGCAAGGCGTTCGCGCGCGAACTGTGCCGGCGCCACCGCATCCCGGGCCCGGATTTCTGGACCTTCGAGGACCACCTGCTGGCGCGGTCGTTCCTCGACAACCGCGAGGACGGCCCGATCGTCGTGAAGGCGTCCGGACTCGCTGCGGGCAAGGGCGTCGCGGTGTGCAAGAACTCGGAGGAAGCGAAAGTGGCCGCCGCGGAGTGCCTCGAGAAGGGGCGGTTCGGCAAGTCGGGTGCGACGGTCGTCTTCGAGGAGTTCCTCGAGGGCACCGAGCTGTCCCTGATCACGCTCACCGACGGCCACACGATCGTTCCGCTCGAACCGGCGCGCGACCACAAGGCCGTGCGCGATGGCGACCAGGGCCCGAACACAGGCGGCATGGGCGTCGTCACGCCGGTGCCCGTGATGCCGCGCATGGCACAGCAGGTCGAGTCGCAGATCGTCTTCCCGACGGTGCACGCGATGAACCGCGAAGGACGCCGCTACCGCGGGTTCCTGTACTCCGGCCTGATGCTGACGACTCAGGGGCCGCGCGTGCTCGAATACAACTGCCGCCTCGGCGATCCCGAGACGCAGCCGCTCCTGTTGCGCCTGCGCAGCGACCTCCTGCCGCTCCTGCTCGCGACGGCGGAAGGCAAGCTCGAGACACAGAACGCGCCCGAATGGGATCCGCGCGTCGCGGTGTGCGTGATCGCGTGCAGCGCCGGCTACCCGGGCGATTGCAAGACGGGTGTGCCGATCTTCGGTCTCGATCGTGTGGCGACCGGCGACGACCTGCAGGTGTTCCACTCCGGCACCGCGCAGAGGGGCGGCGACCTCGTGACCGCCGGCGGTCGTGTGCTCGCAGTGACCGCGCTCGGGGCCGACGTTGCCGCCGCGCGCAAGCGAGCGTACGACGCGCTGCGATCGGTCGAGTTCGCCGGCATGCACTACCGGAACGACATCGGGCTGCGCGCGTGAGCCGTTCGCTCGCACCGCTGTCCTCGGCCGCCGGCGGCAGGAGCGCGGAGCGATGAAGCCCGAGCAGGAGCAACGCGTCGTCGAACAGCGTCTGCGCGGCAGCGGGTTCCGCTGGACGACCCAGCGCGCTCTGATCGTGCGCACCGCGCTGGCGACGCACGAGCACTTCACCGCCGAGGACCTGCTCGACCGCTGCCGCCGCGTCGATCCGCGCGTTTCGCGCGCCACCGTCTACCGGACCCTCGCGGTGCTCGAGGCGGCCGGTTTCGTCGAGGGCCTCGACACCGGGGACGGCGGGCGCCGCTTCGAACACGTGATCGGTCACGCGCACCACGACCACATGGTGTGCCTGTCGTGCGCACGCATCTTCGAGTTCGTCGACGAAGAGCTCGAGCGAAGGCAGGAAGTCGCGGCGAAGCGGATCGGTTTCCGGATCGAGCGCCACAGCCTGCGCATCCACGGCGTGTGCCGCGACTGCCAGCGCAGCAAGAAGGAGCGTTGACGTGGTCGCTCCGGAGCGGGTGCTCGTCGTCGACGACGAGCAGGACCTCGCCGAGTCGTGCGCGTGGTTCCTGAAGCGCGCCGGTCTCGACGCGGATTGCGCGACCTCCGCGCAGCAGGCGATGGACCTGATGGCGAAGGCTCCGTTCGCACTCGTCGTGACGGACGTCCGGATGCCGAAGATGTCGGGCATGGAACTCCTCGGCGCGATCAAGTCCCGTGATCCGGACGTCGAGGTCCTGTTGCTCACGGGTTACCCCGATCTGCAGGCCGCGGTCGCCGCGATCAAGCAGGGCGCGTTCGACTACCTCGCGAAGCCCTATGCCGAGAAGGACCTTCTCGACCGCGTTCGGAAGGCGCTCGCGCACCGGCGCATGAAGGACCGCAACGAAGGCCTGAAGGAACGGCTGCGCTCGGGGCCGTCGGGCCGGCTCCTGATCCACCGGTCTGCAGCCTTCGCGGCCACGGTCGCGATGCTCGAACGCGCCGCGCGCACCGATGCGTCGGTGCTGCTGCTCGGGGAGAGCGGCACCGGCAAGGAACTGCTGGCGCACCATCTTCACGACACGAGTGTCCGCGCAGGGCGGCCGTTCGTGCCGGTCGATTGTGCCTCGGTGCCCACCGAGCTGTTCGAGAGCGAGATGTTCGGGC
The DNA here is from genome assembly GCA_016794565.1 of Planctomycetota bacterium. Taxonomy (GTDB): domain Bacteria; phylum Planctomycetota; class UBA1135; order UBA1135; family UBA2386; genus JAEUHQ01. Next base: position 2,702 of record JAEUHQ010000016.1, read on the forward strand.
ACGTGAAGGGTGCGTTCACGGGCGCTGCGAACGACAAGCTCGGCCTCTTCCAGGTCGCCGACGGCGGGACCTTGTTCTTCGACGAACTCGCGGAGCTGCCGATCGGCTTCCAGCCGAAGCTCCTGCGCGCGATCCAGGAGCGCTCCGTCCGGCCGGTGGGTCAGAGCGGGCAGGTCCAGGTCGACGTCCGCATCGTCGCGGCGACGAACCGCAACCTGCAGCGCGAGGTCGACGAGGGCCGGTTCCGCGCCGACCTCTTCTACCGGCTCGACGTCGTGCGGATCGAAGTGCCGCCCTTGCGTGAGCGGGCCGGAGACGTCGATGCGCTGGTCGAGCACTTCGTGCATCGTTTCGGCGATCCGGTCGGCATCCGTGGCGTCGCGCCGGACGCCGCGGAGGTCCTGCGCGCGTACCACTGGCCGGGCAACGTGCGCCAGCTGCGCAACGCGATCGAGCGTGCGTGTGCGCTCGGTCATCCGCCCGAACTGCAGCTCGACGACCTGCCGCCCGAGTTGTCGACCGGCACGGCACAGTTGCCGGCGGCGGAGACCGCGGTCGGCGGCACGTTCCAGGAGATGAAAGCGCGCCGCATCGCCGCGATGGAGAGCAGCTACATCGAAGGGCTGCTGAAGAAGCACCACGGCAACGTCACGCACTGCAGCGAGGAGGCGGGCATGACGCGCAGTGCGTTCCAGAAGCTGATGCAGAAGCACGGCATCCGCAGCAGCGACTTCCGCGGCTGAGCCGGGACGCGGTGGCCGGCCCGCTCGTCGCGTCCGGGCACGGCGGGAAAAACTGCTGTCGCGCAGCCGGCCCCCCTTGCCTGGGGTCGGTGCGCGACAGCGGCCTCGTCTCGCGGGCCCTTGCGCCCGTCGCCTACGGTGACTGCCACCTTCTCGCGGAAAATCCTGGCAGGCGGTCGGTCGCGACGACGCATCGGTGGGCGACCCGATGGCGACTCTCCATGGCAACCCCGATCGCGACACTGCCGCCGTCCGCACCCCGCACAGTGAGGTTGCGTCCTGTCCCGGTAGACTGTCCGGAACGCGCACGAAGTTCGCGTGGCCCCGTCCTTGCGACCCACGGCGTCCGAACCATGGACTCGACGCCCAGACCAGAATCGACCGGCGACGCCCTGCCCGACTCGTGGACGGTGAGTGCTCTGTACGACGAGATCCGGCGGCTCGCCCGGGGGATGATGCGTCGCGAACGCGCGGACCACACGTTGCCGCCGACGGCGCTCGCGAACGAGGCGTATCTCCGCCTGATCGGGCGCGAGGGACAGACGTGGAAGGACGGGAACGAACTGCTGGCGGCGGCGGTGACGACCCTGCGGCGCATCCTCGTCGAACACGGCCGGCGCCGCTTGCGGCTGAAACGAGGCGGCGGTGTGTCGCGCGCGGCGATCGACACCGACCAATTGCCTGCGGCAGCCACCGACGAGCGCGTGGTCGCGCTCGACGAGGCCCTGCAGCGACTGGCGGAGTTCGACCCCGCCAAGGCGAAGCTCGTCGAACTGCGCTTCTTCGGCGGTCTCGGCGTGGACGACGCGGCGGCGGTCCTCGGCATCTCGCCGCGCACGGCAGCGCGGGATTGGCGCGTCGCACGCGCGTTCCTGCAGGCGGAGCTCGGTGAGGGAGCGGATCGCGATGACCTGGACTCGTGAACGCTGGGCCCGCATCGAAGAGGTCTTCCACCGTGTCGCCGAAGCCGGCGCGGATCGGCGGCCGGCGGAGCTCGCCGCGGCGTGTGCCGGCGACCCGGAGTTGCGCCGCGAGGTCGCGCGTCTCCTCGATGCGGACGAACCCGCCGCCGACGGCGTGCTCGACACGGGCATCGGCGTCGCATTGCACGGTCACGACCCGCTGATCGGTCGACGCGTCGGAGCGTTCGAACTGGTGGAGCGAATCGCCGAGGGCGGCATGGGCACCGTCTACCGCGCGGAGCGCCGTGGTGCCGACTTCCGCCAGGAAGCCGCCGTGAAGGTGCTGCGCCTCGGCCTCTCGACTCCGGCGATGCGCGAGCGCTTCGTGCGCGAGCGCCAGGTGCTGGCTCGACTGGTGCACCCGAACGTGGCGCGCCTCCACGACGGCGGCGTCGCCGACGACGGACTGCCGTACATCGCGATGGAGCTGGTGTCCGGACTGCCGATCGACCGCTACTGCGATCAGCTCCGTACGACCGTTCGCGGCCGCCTCGAACTCTTCGTCGCCGTGTGTCGCGCCGTCGACCACGCGCACCGCAACCTGATCCTCCACCTGGATCTGAAGCCGAGCAACGTGCTGGTGGACGAGAACGGAGCGCCGAAGCTCGTCGACTTCGGGGTCGCTGCGTTGCTGCAGGACGTCGCGGCCGGCGCCGATGCCGCGGTGGCGGTGACGAGGAACCGGCCGTTGACGCCCGAGTACGCGAGCCCCGAGCTCCTGCGCGGCGAGCCCGTCGGTGTCGCCGCCGACGTGTGGTCGCTCGGCGCGGTGCTCTACGAATTGCTCACCGGATCGCGTGCATTCCGGCCCACGGGCAGCGACATCGAGACGGCGCGGGCCGTGTGCGAGACCGACGCGGCGAGGCCGAGTGCCGCGTTCGGCGACGGCAAGGACGCCGTTGCGCGGGCAGCGGCGCGTTCGGCGACGCCGGGCGAGCTGGTGCGAGCCCTGCGCGGCGACCTCGATCGCATCGTGCAGAAGGCCATGCGCAAGGAGATCTCCCGGCGATACGCCTCGTGTGCGGCGCTCGCCGACGATGTCGAGCGGTACCTCGGGGGGTTCCCGGTCCTCGCGCGGGATCCGAGTCTCGGCTACCGAGCGTCCAAGTTCATCGGGCGCAACCGTCTCGGTGTGGCGGCTGCGTTCACCGTCTTGGTTGCGCTCGTCGGCGGGCTCGCGGCGACGCTGCGCATGGCGGCCGTGGCCCGGGACGAGCGCGACGCCGCCGCGCTGGCGCGGCGGGAGGCCGAGAGCGCGCGGGATCGGGCCACGGCCGCGAGCGTGCGCGCTGCAGCGGAGACGGCGCACGCCCGCATCGAGGCCGCATCGAGCCAGGAGGTCGCTGAGTTCCTCGGGGACACGTTCCTGTCGAGCCAGTTCCTGGTCGATCCGGCGGAGCGCGATGCCGCCGTGGCGATGATTCGCCGCCGGGCGGAGCAGGTGCGGCAGCGCGCCCTCGATCCGCATCTCGGCGCGAACCTGCTCCACGCGCTCGGTCGCTCGCTCGTGCGGGTGGGGGCTTTCAGCGAGGCCGAGAACCTGCTGAAGGAAGCTGCGGCGATCCGCCGCGAGCACTTCGGTCCCGGCAGCCTCGAGAACGCGCTCAGCCTCGGCGCGCTCGGGCGCATGTGGTTCACGACCGGGCGCCTCGACGAGGCCGCCACGGCTCTGCGGGAGGCGTACGCTCTGCACCGGGATCGACCGCACGACGTGCACACGGACCTCGCGCTCGCGGCGAACGATCTGGCCGCCGTCGAGCGAGCGCTCGGCAACGTCGTGCGGGCGCGCGATCTGCACCGCGAGGCGCTGGCGCTGCGACGCGAGTCTGGCGAACCGGTGCTCGTCGCCGAGAGCCTCAACAACCTGGCCAACGCCGAGTCGGACCCCGCCGTCGTGCGCCAGCTGCTGGAGGAGGCTCTGGCCCTCCGCGAGAACGTTCTCGGGCCGGACGACCCGCTCACGATCCAGTCGCGCACCAACCTCGCTGCGGCACGGATGCAGCAGGGCGGGTACGCGGAGGCGAGACCGTTGCTCACGCTGGCGATCGCGAAAGGCCGCTCACTCGGCGCGCTCGGCGCGGAAGGCCTCGGCGTGGCGCTCCGGCTCGCAGCGGTGTGCGATCTGCAACTCGGGGACGCTGCCGCCGCGGAGGCGCAGATCGAAGAATCTCTGGCGCTCGATCGCCAGCGGCTCGGCGAGGACAACGTGCGACTCGCGACGCCCCTCGAGATCCGGGCGAGGATCCGCGAAGGGCGAGGTCGCTGGGGCGAGGCCGCGCTCGACTGGCGGGACGTGCTTCGATTCCGCACGACGATGCTGCCGAGGCAACACCGTTCGCTGCCGCTGACCCGTTGCAGTCTCGGCACCGCGCTCGTGCGCGCCGGTGACGTCGACGCCGGACTCGCCGAGGTCCGCGCCGCGAACGAGGCCATCACCGACAGCGACGCGTCCGTCGGCGACCGGCTCGACGCGTCGCTGCATCTCGCGCTCGCCGAAGAAGCCGCCGGCAACGTCGAGACCGCCGAGCGGCTGTTGCGCGACGCGGCGCGACGATGTGACGAGACCCCGGAAGCGAAGGGCCGCCGCGAGGCCTTCGCGAACCACCTGCGCACCTTCCTGGCGCGCCATCCGAGCAGCGGCACCGGCCGCTGACCTCCTCCTTCCCGACCCTTCCTCCTCCTCCATGAGTACCACTCCGTACCCGATGTGGCGCGCTGCGCCGTTCCTCCTCTGCGTGTGCCTCGTGTCGCTGTTCGCCGCGTCCGCCGCGGCGCAGACGGCACGTTCCGGGTGGTCGCCCGATCAGGACACGCCCGGTCTCGGCGTCGGTGGCCGTGTGTTCTCGATGACCACGTGGGGCAACGAACTCGTCGTCGGCACCTACAAGTCGCCGAGCGTCGACGGCATCGATGCGGCGCACATCGCCCGCTACGACGGCCTGCGCTGGCGCACGTTCGGCGCGGGATTCGAACAGCCGGTCCGCGCGCTGCTCGACTTCCACGGCGTGCTCGTCGCCGGCGGCGAGTTCCGCTGGTCGGGGACCACGAACGTCGAACACGTCGCCTTCTGGGACGGCGCGGCATGGCGGCCGCTCGGCGCGGGGCTCGACGGGATCGTGTGGGACCTCTGCGAGCACGCCGGCGAGGTCTACGCGGCGGGAGTGTTCACGTCCTCGGGCGGTGTCCCTGTCGGGCACGTCGCGCGCTTCGACGGCGTGTCGTGGCACCCGGTCGGCACCGCCACCTACTCGACGCTCGGGGATCCCGCCGTCTACGCACTGGCGAGCGACGGCACGCAGCTGTTCGCGGGCGGCGAGTTCACCGCGATGAACGGGGCGCCCGCGAGCCACGTCGCGCGCTGGGACGGATCGGCGTGGCAGGGCGTCGGCGGCGGATTGAACTCCTTCGGCTACGGCGTCGTGCGCGATCTGCTCGTGCACGGCGGACGCCTCTGGGCTGCCGGGGCCTTCGGGATCGCGGGCGGCGTCTCGGTGCGCGACGTTGCCGTCTGGGACGGAACCACGTGGGTGCGCCCCGGTCCGGATCTCACGAACCAGGTCTACGGATCCGATGCGCGGTCGCTCTGTGTCTGGAACGGAGATGTCTACGTCGGCGGCAGCTTCGACCTGGTCGGCGGGGTGCCCGCGCGGCGCATCGTGCGTCACGACGGCAGCACGCTGCTGCCGTGCGGCGGCCCGGTGCACGCCGAGGTCAATCCCGCTTCGGTGCTGGCGATGGTGGCGTGGGGTGGCAGGTTGTGGTGCGCCGGCGAGTTCCAGGGGATCGTGCAACCCGGCGCGCCCGAGTTCCCGGCGACCGCTTGTTTCCACGTCGCCTCGTTCGACGGCACGTCGTGGGAGCGGCTCGGCACCGGCGACTTCGGTCTCGATGCGGAAGCCAAGGTGATCGGGACGTGGCAGGGCAAGCGCGTGATCGGCGGCCGCATGAGCTACGCCGGCACGGCCAACGCGACGGGGCTCGCGGTCTTCGACGGGGGGCAGTGGCAGCGCCTCGGCACGTTCTCCGGAACCGTGTGGGACGTGCTCGACCACCTCGGGGACCTCTGGGTCGCCGGGGACTTCACGCAGGTGAACGGGATCACGGTGAACGGCGTCGCGCGATGGGACGGTCAGCAGTGGCACGCACTCGCCAACGGCCCGAGTCCGTACGGCGCGTTCGCGATGGCCGTCTACCAGGGCCAGGTGCACGTCGGCACGGTCGGCAATCCGCGCCGGTGGACCGGGACCACGTGGCAACCGTTCGCGACGATCTTCGGCTCGATCACCGAGATGCACGTGCACAACGGGCTGCTCTACCTGGGCGGCTCCACGCCGTTCATGACGGGCGGCAAGCACCTGTTCCAGTGGGACGGAACGAACCTGTCGGCGGTCGGCGGGGGCACCGCCGCCGCGGTCGACGCGCTCGGTTCGTACGCCGGGGACCTCGTCGTGGGTGGCCGGTTCACGCAGGCGGGCGGCCAGCCGATGCTGCACGTCGCGCGGTGGAACGGCAGCACGTTCCTCCCGCTCGGCGTCGGTCTGCCGGGCTCGACGGTCGCCGACTTCGCGATCCTGCAGGGCGACCTCGTCGCCGCCGGGGATCTCCATGCACCGCAGGGCGGCGACTACGTCGCGCGATTCGACGGCGCGCAGTGGCGAGGCTTCGACGGCGGCGGCACGGACGGCTTCGTGTCGTCGGTGCTCGCGGACTCCGCCCGCGGGGAATTGTTCGTCGCCGGCTGGTTCCACCACGCCGGCGGTGTCCCGTCGCCGAACTTCGCGGTGTGGCACGAACGGCTGCCGTGGTGGAGCCTCGGCAGTGGCACACCGTCGGCGCGCCGTCCGCCGCGCCTCGAGGCGCTGTCGACGTTCGTCGGCGGCGAGCCGATGCAACTGCACGTGTCCAGCGCGGAGGAGAACACCCTCGCGATCCTCGGGTTCGGAACGGCGCGCATCGACGTGCAGGCGCTCGGCGTGACGATCGTGCCGAGCCTCGACCTCGGCCTGTTCCTCGGCATCGCGGACCACCTCGGTCGGGCGCCGTTCGACTCGACCTGGCCGGCGCTGCCGACCGGGTTCCTCCTCTACGCGCAGGCGTTCTGCCTCGACGCTTCGATGCAGGAGCAGTTCTCCGCGACGAACGCGATCGCGCTGCAGCAGCCCTGACCGGTCAGGGCGCCTTCGGGACCGCGCGTCGTTCGCCGAGCAGCACGCTGGCCTTGCGCGGTCGCGGCAAGAGCGGCGCGACGCGCGTTCCGATGTGTGCGACCGCTTCGGCGACGTCGTCGGTCAGCAGGATGCGGTCGATGTCGGCGGCGTCGATGGTGCCGTTCGTCACCATCGTCTCGCGCAGGAACGCGAGGAGCGGGCGCCAGTAGTCGGCGCCCATGAGCACCAGCGGGAAGTCCTCGATCTTCTTCGTCTGGATCAGCGTCGCCGCTTCGAACAGTTCGTCCATCGTGCCGAAGCCGCCCGGCAGCACGACGAAGGCGTAGCTGTATTTCACCAGCATCACCTTCCGGACGAAGAAGTAGCGGAACTCGACGAAGCGATCGAGGTACGGGTTCGGCTTCTGCTCGTGGGGGAGAGTGATGTTGCAGCCGACGCTGAGGCCGCCGACGTCGCGCGCCCCGCGATTCGCGGCCTCCATGATTCCTGGCCCGCCGCCCGTCAGGATCGTGAAGCCGGCCCGCGCGAGTTCGGCGCTCACCGAGCGCGCGAGGCGGTAGTGCGGATGGTCCTCGGCGAAGCGCGCCGATCCGAAGACCGTGACGCACGGCGGCAGGAAGTGCAGCGCGCGGAAGCCCTTGATGAACTCGCCGAAGATGCGCAGCGCTCGCCCGAACTCGGCAATGCGGCTCCGCGGGCCTGCCAGGAACTTCTTCTCGGCGGCGTCGCGTGAACTCTTGCCCCAGTCGGGCGGGACTCGATCCGGGTCCGTCAAGCGCATCGTCGGTCCGAGCGGCGTCGCGGCGAGCAGCAGCAGGAGCGCGGCATCGCGACCGTCGGTGCAACGGTCATCACTTCTTCTTGCCGTCCTTCTTCTTGCCGCCCGCCATCATCAGGAGACCCAGCACCACGGCGCCGCCGCGGATGCCCCATGCCGCGCCCTCGCCCCACGTGTTCACCCACCGGAGGAACTCGACGTCGATTTCGAGGAAGTGGATCGCGAACAGCGCGATGCCGAACAACAACACGAGGAAGCCGAGGGCTCGCATCGCGGCACGATACACGCGGCGTTCCGAACGGCAGCGTCAGCTCTCGGCTTTCGCGACCCTGACCATCTCGCGGAACACGACCATGCCGTCGCCGTCGTGCGCCAGTTCGCCGCGATCGAGCACCGTGCGTCGCCACGCGGGCATGTGCGTCGGCAGGTAGCTGCGGTCCGGGTGCGGCATCACGCCGAGCACGCGGCCCGAGGCGTTGGTGAGGCCCGCGAAGCCGAGCGGCGCTCCGTTCGGGTTCCATGGGTAGCGTTCGGTCGGCTGCCCCCTGTCGTCGACGTAGCGCAGTGCGGCGTAGCCTTCATCGAGCAGCACCTTCTGCAGATTGGCGTCGCGCGCGACGAGGCGGCCCTCCCCGTGCGCCGCCGGCCAGCGCAGGGTGAGGCCCGCGGGCAGGAACGTGCAGCGCGACTTCTCCGTGCGCAGCGTGACCCAGCGGCACTCGTAGTGGTTGCTGAGGTTGTGGGTGAGCGTCACTTCTTCTTCGAGGCGGTTCTTCGTGCAGGGCAGGAGGCCGAGGCGCACGAGCACCTGGAACCCGTTGCAGATGCCGAGCACGAGGCCGCCGCGCTCGACGAAGCCGAGGATCCTGTCGCCGAGGCGCGCCTTCATCTCCTGCGCGAGCACGCGGCCCGAACTGATGTCGTCGCCGTACGAGAACCCTCCCGGCACCGCGACGACGCCGAAGCGATCGAGGCGCTCGGGTGCTTCGAGGAGTTGTCGGATGTGCACGAACTCCGGAGCCCCGCCGGCGCGCGCGAATGCGTGCAGCGTCTCGCGTTCGCAGTTGATGCCGGGCGCGCGCAGGACGAGGACCCTGGGCGAGCTCATCGCGACACCTCCTGCAGCAGCGTGCCGTCGAGGTCGAGCGGACGTTTCCACGCACGCTCGAGGTCGGCGATCGGCACCTTGGCGATGGGCGCTCTGGCGCGGTGGAACACGAGGTCGCGAGCCGTCGTGAACTCGCCGATCACCGCGAACGGCACCTCGTGCAGGTTTGCGCGCACGTCCGCGAGCCGATCGGGTGCAACTTCCAGCAGCAGGCGGCTCTGTGACTCGCTGAAAAGGACCTGCTCGTCGCGCAGCGTGCCCTGGGTCGGGACCGCGGTGAGGTCGAGGGATGCGCCGAGCTTGCCGCCGATGCACATCTCCGCGGCGGCGGCGGCGAGGCCGCCCTCGCTGAGGTCGTGTGCCGACAGCACGCAGCCCGCGGCGATCGCGCGGTGCACGCCGCGCAACACCGCCGCGCCGAGCGCATGGTCGACGCGAGGCACGTTCCGGCCGAGTTCGCCCTTCGTCTTGTACCAGACGCTGCCGCCGAGTTCGTCCTTGGTGAGGCCGACGAGAACCAGCAGCGAGCCCGCACGCTTGGCGTCCGTCGACAGTGTGTTCCTCACGTCGGAGATCACCGACATCGCGGTCACGAGGATGCAGCCGGGAATGCGGATGGTGCGGTCCTTCGCCTTGAATTCGTTGTGCAGCGAGTCCTTCCCCGACACGAACGGCGTGCGGTAGGTGAGGGCGAGGGCACACAGCGCGTCGGTCGCGCGCACGAGTTCGCCCAGCGCCTGCGGATCCTGGGTGCTGCCCCAGCAGTAGTTGTCGAGAACGGCCGTGTAGTCAGGGTCGCCGCCGGCGGCGACCAGGTTGCGCATCGCCTCGTCGAGCGCGCACTCCGCCATCGCCGCTGGATCGATGCGGCTGTAGCGCGGGTTGAGGCCGTTGCTGAGCACGACGCCGCGCGCGGAGCCGAGCTTCGGCGCCAACACCGCGGCGTCGCTCGGTCCGTCCTCCCGCACGCCGCACAGCGGCTTGCCCGCGGAGGCGGCCTGCACTTCGTGGTCGTACTGGCGAACGATCCACTCCTTGCTGCAGATCGCATGGTCTGCCATCACGGCGAGCAGTGCTCGGCCGATGTCCTTCTCCGGCGGCAGAGCGGGCTCGCGGTGCGCGGGCGGCGTCCACGTCGCCTGCAGCGTGCGCGGCGGCAGTCCCTTGTGGAGGAAGTGAAGGTCCATGTCCGCGTGCACCGTGCCGCCGAACTTCACGACCAGGCGGTTGTCGCCGGTGAACATGCCGAGCACCGTGGCTTCGCACGCCTCTTCGCGGCACACCGCGAGCAGCCGATCGAGCTTCTCCTTCGGGACCGCCAGCACCATGCGTTCCTGGGCTTCGCTGATCCAGATCTCCCAGGGGGCGAGGCCCTGGTACTTCAGCGGCGCGGCTTCGAGTTCGACGACCGCGCCGAGCCCTTCCGACATCTCGCCGATCGCGGAGCTGAAGCCGCCGGCGCCGCAGTCGGTGATGGCGGAGAAGAGGTCCTCGTCGGCGCAGCGGAGCACCGCGTCCATCACCTTCCGTTCGGTGATCGGATCGCCGATCTGCACGGCGCCGGAACTCAGCGTCTCGCTCTCGGTGTGAAGTGCGAGCGAGCTGAAGGTCGCACCGTGGATGCCGTCGCGGCCGGTGCGGCCGCCGAGGGCCACGATGACGTCGCCGCCGTGCGCCTGCTTCTTCGCACGCGCGGTGGGCAGGATGCCGACGTTGCCGACGTAGACGAGCGGGTTGCCGACGAAGTTCTCGTCGAAGTGCACGCTGCCGTTCACCGTCGGGATGCCCATCGGGTTGCCGTAGTCACGTACGCCGGCGACGACGCCCTTCAGCACCGACAGCGGGTGCAGGCAGCCGGGCGGCACCTGGTCGGATCGCATCTCGGGCGGGGCGAAGCAGAACACGTCGGTGTTCGCGATCGGTCGCGCGCCGAGGCCCGTGCCGAGCACGTCGCGGATCACGCCGCCGACGCCGGTGCCGGCGCCGCCGAACGGCTCGATCGCCGACGGGCGGTTGTGCGTCTCGACCTTGATGCAGACCGAGTCCTCGTCGTCGAAGCGGATGATGCCGGCGTTGTCGACGAACACGCTGACGCAGAAGTCGCGGTTCAGCGTGTGCGTCACGTGCGCGATCGTGTTCTTCAGGAGGTTCGTGATCGTGCGGCCTTCGAACTGCACGTTGCCGGTCAGCGTCTTGTGCTTGCAATGCTCGCTCCACGTCTGCGCGAGCGTTTCGAGTTCCATCCGCGTGGGTGCGCGGCCGAGCGTCTGGAAGTGGCGCTGGATCGCTTCCATCTCGGCGCCGTCGAGCGCGAGTCCGCCGTCCTTCGACAGTTTCTCGAGCCCTGTGCGGTCGAGGTTCGCGAGCGGGATCGTGTGCACGGCGAGATCTGCCCTGCCCACGGAACCGGGCAGGCCGGCGGGCAGAGCGTCGAGCAGCACGTCCTGCACGACGGCGTTCGCCAGCGACTTCTTCGCTGCCGCGAGGAGCGCCGGTGCATCGACGCGACCGCGCACGTCGTGCACGCGGTAGGTGCCGGTCGCGACGTCGGGCAGGCCCATGTCGACGAGCGCCTTCTGCACCGAATGGGCGACCGGATCGGTCACGCCCGGGCGCGGCACGACGGCGACGAAGTGGCTGCCGGGCGCGGGGGCGGGCGCCGTCGCGGTGGGGGCGTGCACGACGAAGTCGTCGACGACCGGATCGCACAGCACTGCGCGAGCGAAGAGCCGCACCTTCGCTTCGTCGAGCTCCGCAGCGAGGAGGTAGCCGCGCCGGCTGCGCACGCTCTCGATGCCATCGAGGCCAGCGCTGCGGAGGGCGCGCGCCGCGGCGTCGCCCATCGGGTCCTGTTGGTCGGGGCGGACGACGACGTCGATGCGCCAAGCCTGCATGGGCCCACGATGCCGGCCCGGTGGCAACGGTGCAAGCGCGCGCGATGCCGGCGCGTCATTGCGGCCTCCCGCAGCGTGCGGGGCGGCGTCGCAGCACGGGGTAGACTGCCGCGTTCGCTTCACTACCATCGCCGCGCCAATTGCCCCGCGCCGCCCGGGCCGAGCCCGCCGACACCACCGAGACCCCATGCATCGCTGCTTCCAGTCCCTCTCCCCGATCGTGTTGCTCGCGGCGTCCGCCGCGGCCCAGTGCCTCGACCTCACGAGCGTCGGTTCGACGATCGGCTCCGGCGACGAAGTGCTGTTCGCGCCCGTTGCGATGGGGATCACGTTCCCGATGGCCGGTGCGCCGGCTGGTTCGTTCACGCACTGCGCGGTCACCACGAACGGCGTTCTCTACCTGACGAACGGCGCGGCGCCGGTCGGCGGTTCGGGCAGCGCCTACGGCGGCTCCGCGCAGATGCAGGGCGCGGTCGGCGATTCGCCGCGCATCGCGCCGTACTGGAAGAACATGGTCTGCCCCGCACCGGCTTCGTACGTCGCGATCGACACGTCGGTCGCCGGTCGTTGCGCGGTGACCTGGGTCGCTGCGAACGAGTTCCTCGCGGCGCCGACGAAGAACTTCCGCGCGGAGTTGTTCGCGAGCGGCGTGATCCGCTTCGGCTACTCGCAGGGCATGGGAGTCGACAACGCCACCGCGACGGTCGGCGTCTCCGTCGGCAACGGCATCGCCGATCCGGGCGCCAGCGACCTGTCCGCCGGCCCGACGTCCGCGACCGGCATCGTCTACCAGCTGTTCGACGCGGCGGTGCCGCTCGACGTCACGGGGCGCACCATCCAGTTCACGCCGAGCGGCGGCGGGTACGTCGTCGCTGCCGTGTGTGAGCCCGCGTACCACCAAGCGTACGGCGCCGGCTGCTACGGCGTCGCGTCGGAGTCCTTCTACCAGTTGTTTCCGACGGCTGCCGCGGCGTCCGCCGCGCTGAACGGCCAGTCGATGCGCCTCACGCCGACTGCCAACGGCTATTCCGCGACGTGGGGCGGCGGCAGCTACGTGGCCCCGATCGTCGGCGCGGTTCCGCTCCCGGCGAACGACGACGACCAGACCGCGGTGACCCCGTCGATCCCGCTGCCGGTCCCCGGCGGCGCCGCGTCGACGTTGTGGGTGCACACGAACGGCTTCGTCTCGACGGCCGCGACCAACGACTCGGTCTTCGACGATGCCCTGTGGAACCCGCCGACCTTCAGCGACTACGCGCCGACGTCCGGTTTCCGCAATGCGCCCGCGACGGCGTTCTGGAGCTGGCACGACTACATCAGCTCGTCGGGTGCGGGCCGCATCAAACGGCACGAAGCGGTCGTCGGCCCCGACACCATCCTCTACGTCACCTGGGACGCGGTCGAGAGCTACCCGGCGGCGACGGCGAACCCGAGCACCTTCCAGTTCCAGTTCAACCTGACGACCGGAGTCGTGACGTACGTCTGGCAGAGCATCACCGCGATCGGCACGGGCGGCAGTCCGTTCCTCCCCGAAGGGCACCTCGTCGGCTACTCGCCTGGCGGCGCGTCGCTCGATCCGGGTTCGATCGTGCTTGCCTCGGCGCTGCCGCTCGTGACGCAGCCGGACCAGGCGCCGCTCACCCTGTCCGCGTCTCCCGCGCCCGTCTACACGATCGGCGGCCCGACAGTGCCCGTGACATGGACCGCGACGAACGTCCCGAGCTTGCTGCCGCCGCTGCCGCTCGGAGTCACGATCCTGATCTTCAGCGTCGCGCCGTTCCCGGGTCTCGACCTCGGTTTCGTCGACATGCCCGGCTGCAACCTCAACGTCGCGTCGCTCGACGTGACGCTGCCGATGGCTGGCGGCACGTCGCCGACCGACTCGGTGACGCTGTCGATGCCGCAGCCCCTGTCGCCCGGTCTCGCGTTCTACTCGCAGGCGCTGTCGCTCTTCCCGCCGAACAGCCTGCCGAACGGCCAGAACGCCTTCGGCGCGGTGCTGAGCAACGGTCTGAAGAGCAGCTTCAACACGTTCTGACCGTCTGACCGTCGCGCGCCGCGGTCGCCGCCCGGTCAGTGGGGCAGCGGTTCGTGGTGCCAGCCGAACGCCGCGTACATCGCGAGGAAGCCGAGCACGTAGCCGACGGCGACGTGCCAGCCGCTCCTGAGCCATGTGGCGGCGGACTTCGCCTCCGGGAACAGACCGGAGATCGCGACGCCGGCGGACGAGCCGAACCACAGCATCGACCCGCCGTAGCCGACCGCGTAGGCGAGCATGCCCCAGTCGTAGCCGCCCTGGTCGATCGCGAGCTTCGTCAGCGGGATGTTGTCGAAGAACGCGGACACGAAGCCGAGGGCCATGGTGGTCCACGGCGTCGGCTCGGGCAGTTTGTCGACCGGCATCAGTGACGCCGTCATCACGAGGCAGAGGAGGAAGAGCGTTCCGGAGAGCGCGGGCGGCAGCACCTGCCAGTCGGGTTTGCGCAGGAACGACCCGAGCACGATCGCGAGCCACACGCCGGCGGCCGGGAAGTCGAGCAGCACGTTCGTGCTGATCGCACCCGCGATCACGCCGACCACGATCAGGGCGTGCACGAAGTCGATCGGGGGAGGCGCGTGTTCGCCGCGCGACAACGGCTGCAGCGCGTGCTGCTGCCGCGCCGCGATCGTGCCGAAGAACAGGATCGCGACGACGGCGCCGAGGCCCGCTTCCGCGACCCACCACGGCTTCGCGCCTTCGATCCACAGCATGGTCGTCGTCGTGTCGCCGATCACCGACCCGGCGCCGCCCGCATTGCTCGCGGCGACGACCGCGGCGAGGTAGCCGATGTGCACCCGTCGCCGGAACAACGTGATCGCCGCCGATCCGCCGATCAGCGCTGCCGCGATGTTGTCGAGCACGGCGGACAGCACTGCGACGATCGCGAGCAGCGTGAACGCTCCGAGCCGGCCCGCGGGCAGTGTCTCGGTCAGGCGCTCGGGCAGCTTGCTGCGTTCGAAGTGGTTCGCGAGGACCGCGAACCCGAGCAGCAGCCCGGCCAGGTTCAGCAGGATGCGCCACTCCTCGCCCAGGTGATGCAGCAGGTCGATCGGGAGCAGCGTCATGCGGACCACGAGCGCGGTGACGAGCCCGCCGGCCGAGATCGCGAGGGCATGCTTGTGGAAACGCGCGATGCCGAGGAGCGTCGCAGCGAACAATCCGAACAGGAGGGCTTCGGTCACGAGAGGCGGCGGGGGGCTTCGTTCGCTGCTCGCGCCCCGCGCCGAGCAGCCTGACGCGGCAGGTTGCACTGCGGTAGCGACGCAGACGCGCTGGCGGCCCGACCAGTGCAAAGCCTGCCGAACCCGAGTGGCCCGGCACCCTTGAGGGCGCCTTCGATACCACGCCGCGATACGAGCCACAAGGCGAGGTTGTCGCGAGAAGTCGCAGCCACGAGGCTCAGTGCTTCCTGATCGGCCTGCGGCAGGCCCCGAGGAATGGAACGGCAGATCGACCAAGCCTGTCGCCGTCGAGCCGCGCCCGTTGCGAGCGTCGGCTCCAACCGGGCGGGCGAAGCCCCGTGGCTCGCACGTTCCTCAGTAGCTCTCCGACGTGTTCGGGAACGAACCCTCGCGAACGTCCTGGCAGTACGTCTGCACGGCGGCGGTGATCTCGCGCGCGAGTTCGAGGTAGCGTCGCGCGAAGCGCGGCCGGAACCGCGTGAAGAGGCCGAGAAGGTCGTGCGTGACCAGGATCTGACCGTCGACGTGCGGGCCGGCGCCGATGCCGATCACAGGCACTTCGGTCGCTTCGGCGACACGCCGGCCCAGTTCGGCCGGGATCTTCTCGAGCACGATCGAGAAGGCGCCTGCCTGTTCGAGGGCGACCGCGTCGTCGACGATCCTCGCCTGCTCCGTCGCGTCTTGGCCGCGTGCGCGATACGAGCCGAACTGATGGATGCTCTGCGGCGTGAGGCCGAGGTGGCCCATCACCGGGATGCCTGCGTCCACCAGGCGCCGCACCGTGGGTGCAAACGCGGCGCCGCCTTCGAGCTTCACCGCTTCGGCGAACCCCTCCTTCAGCAGCCGGCCCGCGTTGCGCAGTGCGTCTTCGGCGCTCACCTGGTAGCTGAGGAACGGCATGTCGCCGACGACCAGCGCGCGCCGCGGCGAGCGGCCGACCATCGCGCAGTGGTAGACCATCTCGTCCATCGTGACAGGCACGGTGGTCTCGCGGCCCTGCACCACGGTCGCCATCGAGTCGCCGACGAGGAGCACGTCGACGCCGGCTTCGTCCAGCAGGCCTGCGAACAGGTGGTCGTAGGCGGTGAGCGCGGTGATGCGCTGGTGCTGGGCCTTCATCGTGCGCAGCACCGCGGTGGTCACCTTGGGCGAAGGCGTCATCGAGGCACGCAGCGACTCACCAGTCGCCGAAGCTGTCGGGTTCGTCGGACGGTGGCGGCGGCGGCGGCGCGCTCGGGCTATCGGCGCCTCCGGGCGGCGGCGGCGGCTTGTAGTCGTCGATTCCGTCGTCGGGCACCCGGGGGGAGCGCTTCTTCGGGCGGCCCTTGCCCTCGACGATGCTGCCGAAGGTCGGGATGCGCTTTGGATCGAGTTCGACGTCGAACGCGGAGAGGTCGAGCGGAGCTGGCTCGATCACGTCGACCTTGCCCCGGCGGTCGCGGTAGCGCGGGACGACGTCGACGTCGCGCGGCCCGCCGCCGCGACGGCGGTCGTTTCGGCGCGAATGGCGGTCGTGCCCGCGGTCGTTGCGTTCCTTCGGCCGCTGCTCGTTGCCGCGCCGCCCGTTGCCCCGATCACCCTTCTGCGGACCATCCTGCGCCGGACGGTCCTGTGGATGCTGGGGACGTTCGGGCTGGGAACGGTCGTCGCGAGGTGAATCGCCGTTCTCGCCGCGGCCGCCGCGACCGCGCCGTCCGCGCCGCCGGCGTCGCCGGCCGCCGCGATCGTCGCCCTCGTGCTGGGGGCGAGCGTCGCCGCGTTCGTCGTGGCCAACCGGTGGGAGATCCTCGTCGGCGCGGTGCTCGGCGGCGGCCCGGTCGTGCGCACCGTCGTCCTCGTGGCCGTGGTCGCCGCTTTCGGGCTGCGGCGGCGCGTCCGGGTCGGGGTGCACGTCGGCGGCCGCGAGGCGCGGTGCAGGTCGACGTTCTTCGTCGGTGCCTTCGCCGTGGGGCGCCGGCGGTTCGCTCGCTGGGAAGCGCTCGCCGTCGGGCTGGAAGTCGCGGTTGCCGCGGCGGCGCCGGCGGCGGCGCCGACGACGACGGCCGGGCTCGGCTTCCTGTGGCGTGCCCTCGGCGTCGCGCGGATCGGCGGCGGGCTCGTCGGGCCCCTCCGGCAGATCGGACCGGTCGTCGAAGGGGGCGTCGGCGAAGCGCGGCTCCTCGGCGCCGGCGTCGTCGCCGATCGTGCCCTCGGGGTGCAGGAAGTCGCCGCGCCACGCCGGTCGCGCGGGCCCGCGCTGCGGAGCGCGCTTGCCGTGGGCGGGGCGTTCGGCGGCGTCCGGGCGATCGGAGCGCTCGTCGGCGTCGTCGCGTCGCGCTCGCGTTTCTTCGCGGCCGGCGGGCGCGATGGTCCGGTCCGGCTCGTCGCCGCCGCGTCGCCGCCGCCGACCTCGCCGGCGCCTGCGCCGCCGCCGCGTACTCTCGTCGCCGAGCGGTCGGTCCGTGTCGTCCGTGGACTGTGCTGCGGGCTCGCCCTCGTCGGCGTTCTCCGTGCGTTCTCGGTCCGGCCAGCGCGGCGCATCGTCGTCGGCGGCGGCTTCCGGGCCGCGGTTCCCCAGTCCACCGTCAAGGGGTTCGTCGTCGGCTTCGGCGAAGGCAGGCTCGTCGGTCGTGACGTCCGCGGCAACGTCGTCGGTGTCGGCAACGTCGTCGGCTTCGGCCTCGTCGGCCGCCTCCACGTCGTGGCGATAGCCGGCGCCGGCGGCGAGATCGCGCCAATGGTCGACGGCATCCGCGGCTTCACCCATCGCCTCCGTGCGAAGGTCGAACAGGTCGAGCGCTTCCTCGAAGTACGGCCCGTGCAGGAATCCTTCGACGCGGAAGCGCTTGCCGTCCTGTCGGTGCGCAAAGCGGTGCTGCACGCCGCAGATTCGTTTGAGGCAACCGGCGTCGCGCCGCGGCAGTCGGAGGGACTGGCACAACGGACCGAGCAGTTCCTCCGCGATCGACGACGGGCTCCGGCCGGGGTTGTTCTCGGCCATCGCCAGCACGGGGCACACCAGCAGCGCGCCCAGCAGGACACCGCTGTTCGCGATGCCGCGTTGGGCGGCGCCGGGGTGGCGCGCGCGGGGCGGCGGCATGCGCTGCAGGCGGTGGTCGAGCGTGTCGAGGAGGTGCCAGAACTGGTTGCGCTGGTCGTGCCGCGCCGCCTGCAGGAAGTCGGCCACGACGGGCAGGAGGGTGCGGAGGGCGCCGGTGTCGCGGAGCAGTTGGAAGCTCGGCAATGCGTGCCCGCCCCGCAGGAGGCGCAGGATCTCCTCGAGTACGCGGGGCGGGGCCGCGCGCACGAGATCGTTCGACGTCTCCGCCATTGCGGCGAACGTCTCCGGTTCGATCGAAAAGCCGAGCCGGCCGGCGAACTTCGCGGCGCGCAGGATGCGCACCGGGTCCTCGCGGAAGCGCACGCGCGGATCGCCGATCGTACGGATCACGCGGGCCTCGAGGTCGGCGAGGCCGTTCGTGTAGTCGAGGATGCAGTCGCGCGTCGGGTCGAGGAAGAGCGCGTTCACCGTGAAGTCACGGCGCATCGCGTCTTCTTCCGCAGTGCCGAACTCGTTGTCGCGCGTGATCAGGAGGTCGTCGTCGCTGTTGTTCTCCAGCTGCGGTGTGCGCCGGAACGTCGACACCTCGAGGATCTTGGTGTTGTCGTGGAAGTGGAGATGCGCGAGCTTGAAGCGGCGCCCGATGATGCGGCAGTTGCGCGGGAAGGTGCGCTTCACCTGCTGCGGTCGGGCCTCGGTCGCGATGTCGTAGTCCTTGGCGGTGCGGCCGAGGAGCATGTCGCGGACACAGCCGCCGACGAGATAGGCTTCGAAACCCCGCGCGATGAGCCGTTGCGTCGCGCGCACGGCATCGGCGTCGAGCATGCCAAGGTCGGCGCCAGTGGGGGAAAGGACCGTCGGTTCGATCGTCGGAGCCCCTGCGTTGGGGAAACAGAAGGAGCTGAACGGTTTACTGCGGCGGCGGGGGCGCTGACAACGAGTTTCTCCCGGCAGAGGAGACGTTCGTCGATTATCCGCGGCGTCAGATCTGGAGACCGCCGTCGACCGTCAACACCTGGCCCGTGAGGTAGGCGGACTCGGGCCGCAGCAGGTGCCGCACGACCGCGACGACGTCGTCGACCGTGCCGAGCCGTTGCGCCGGGACCCGCGGAAGCATGCGGCGCTGGCTCTCGCGGTGGCTGCGTGGGTGGTCGACGAGTCCCGGCGCCACGACGTTCACCGTGATGCCGTGCGGGGCCGTTTCGAGCGCGAGCGCCCGGCCGAGTTGCACGACGGCCGCCTTGGCGGCGAAGTAGACAGGGGCGCGCGCCATGCCGCGGTTCTTGTCGACGCCGGCGGCTGCGAACAGCACGACGCGTCCGGGGCGCTTCGCCGCGATCATCGCGGGTACCACGGTGCGGATCGTGTGGAAGGCGGTGTCGACGTTGCTCGCGAACATCGCGCGGTAGGTTGCTTCGTCGGTCTCCAGCAGAGGCTGCTCCGCGAAGTCGCCGGGGCAGTGCACGAGTGCGAAGGGAGCACCGTGCTCCGCCTGCAACGCGTCGAACGCGCGCCGCAGCGACGCGGGGTCGGTGGCGTCGACGCCGCCGCTGCGCGTCCACACGACGGCGCGTTCGCCGAACGCGGCGGCGATGCCGGCGCCGATGCCCTGGCCGCCGCCGACGACGAGGATGGGCTGGCTCACAGGTTCAGAAGCGGAAGTAGATGAACGGGTTGTAGCTCGAGTTGACGACCGCGAGACAGCCGACGGCGAGGCCGATCCAGACCACGAAGGCGAAGATCGGCGCACCCACGGGGGTCCGCACCCAGGCGAGCAGGCGCTGCTCGAGTGCGAGATAGTGGCGCGACCACGGCAGGAACGCGACCAGCGTGCCGATCACGAACACCGCGATCGCGTAGCCGTCGCTCGGCAGGAAGGCGATCACGTTCTCCTGCGACCAACGCGGCCCGCCGCCGAGGAACATGCGTTCGAGGTATTGCAGGGAGTGGGTCAGGTCCCGCGTGTTGAAGATGACCCACGACACCATGACGAGCAGGACCATGATCGGCCGCAGCAGAACCGAGGGGAGCCGCTGGGCGACCCGGGCCCACCCGAGCTTGTCGATGGTGAGGAACACGCCCTGGTAGGCGCCCCAGATGACGAAGTTCCACGAGGCCCCGTGCCAGAATCCGGAGACCAGAAACACGACCCACAGGTTGAGGTACGCGCGCCATGGGCGCACGCGATTGCCGCCGAGCGGGATGTAGATGTACTCCCGCATGAAGTTGGACAACGACATGTGCCAGCGCCGCCAGAAGTCCGTGAAGGTGCGCGCGACGTAGGGTCGCTCGAAGTTCTCGAGGAACCGGAACCCGAACATCTGGCCGAGCCCCATGGCCATGTCCGAGTAGCCCGAGAAGTCGTAGTAGATTTGGAGGTAGTACGCGAATGCCGCGAGCCAGGCGATGCTCTGCGGGACCATCGACAGGGGGCGCTCGAACACGGGATCGCAGATAGCCGCCATCGCGTTCGCGAGGACCGCCTTCTTCAGCAGGCCCTGCACGAAGCGCTCGATACCGCGAGAGAACGTCGTCGGCGAATGCTCGCGTTGGCGGATCTGTGTGTCGACGTCGTGATAGCGGACGATCGGTCCCGCGATCAGTTGCGGGAACAGCGCGACGTACAGGAGGCAATCGGCGTAACTCCTCGCCACGCTCGCGGTCCCCCGGTAGACGTCGACCACGTAGCTCAGCTTCTGGAAGGTGAAGAAGCTGATTCCGATCGGCAGGGCGACCTTCGTCCAGGCGATCGGCGCGCCTCCGAACCGGGCGAGCAGGAAGTCGAGCTGGTCGACGAAGAAGTTCGAGTACTTGAAGTACAGCAGGAGCGCCAGGTTCGTCGCGACGCTGGCCCACATCAGTCGGCGGCGCGTCCGCGCAGCCGACGAGCGGGCGATTCCGCGGCTGAGCCAATAGTCCAGCAGGGTTCCGGCCGCCAGCACGTAGACGAAGGAGGGGGCGCCCCACGCGTAGAACAGCAACGAACCGGCCAGCAGCGCGGCGTTCTTCGCGAACCGCGGCGCCAGGTAATACAACGCCAGCTGGAGCGGCAGGAAGTAGAAGAGAAAGAGAGAGGAGCTGAAGACCACGGCGGGAGCCCGCGGGCAGGCCGCGGTCGAGCGCGAACACCGTCGTGCGGCGTCGGCGAAGGTCGGGCATACTAGCGACCGGCCCGCTCCTTGGAATTGCCGTGAAGAGACTCCGAACTGCGCTCTCGTTGATGCCTCCGGTCGCATTCGCGGCGTTGCTCGCGACGCCGCTCGCGCAGAACATCTTCGGCTTCGCGCCGGTCCGCGGTCTCGGTGGCACCGTTGCAGCGGATCCCGAGCCGGCGCCGAGGACGCTCGCTGCCTGGCATGCTGGTGCGATTCAGGACGAGCTCGAGGCTCGCGCCGTGAAGGCGCTCGGACTTCGAGATTGGATGGTGCGCCTGGACAACCAGCTGAAGTACTGGCTGTTCGGGTCCACGAAACAGCCCGTCGTGCGCGGCCCGGGTGACTGGCTCGTGGAGTGCGGGTACCTCACGGCGCGCACGCACGCGACCGTTCCCGTCGCCGACCAGATCATGGTCGCGGTGTACGGTCTCCTGCTCTCGCAGCAGGTCCTGGCGGAGAACGGCATCACGCAGATCCTGCTCATTTCACCGAGCAAGGTCGAGACGATGCCGGAGCACCTGCCGTTTCCGCATCGTCAGGTCCACGAGGCGGCGCACCCGTGCGACATCGACGTGCTCCGGGGAGCGCTTCGGCTCGTCGCGCTGAACCAACTCGATGCACAGGCCCTCTTCTCCGAGTGGCACGCGAAGGAACCGGACTACCCGCTCTTCCCGCGTTCTGGCACGCACTGGTCCCACTTCGCTGCCGCGCGGGTCGTGGTGTCGCTGTTGGATGCCGTGGAGCGCTGCGCTTCCCTCGACGTGCCGAGCTTCGACCTGGCCGAGCCGACGCTCGGAAGGTCGACGGGACCCTCGGAGGATGACATGCTCGTGATGGCGAACCTGCTGGACGAGCGCGGCATGCGCGATCCGATGCCGATCCCCCGACTGGTCCCGCGCGCCGGCGACGGCGGCCAGGAATGCGGCGTGCTGATGGTCACGTCCAGTTTCGGGTGGCTACCGATGCTGCGCCTCGCCGAGACGAGCGCATTCACGCCGCAGACGGTCTACTACTACTTCCGTTCGGCGTTCGACTACACCGGCACGACGGTCTCCGAGAAGCGCCCGATTCCCGAGGATCCGGCCGCGCTGCGCGCCGAGATCGCGAGGCACCGGATCGTCGTGGTCGAGTGCAACGTGTCGCAGATCCGGAGCCTCGGCTACGGGTTCGCACAGGCCGTCGTGCGCGCCTTCGGCCAGCCGAAGCAGCCAATCGTGCTGCCGCCCGCCGCGGAGATCGAGTCGGTCAGGGCGATCGCGACAGCGGCCCGGCGTCCGGGCCGCTGAACGTCACTTCTCTCGCAGCCAGCCGAAGATCTCCCTCAGCTTCGGCGGGTTGCCGGTCATCAGCACGCCGACGCGGAACACCTTGCCCGCTGCCTTCATCGTGACCCAGATCGTCCCGAGCAGCAGCGCCGATGTCGCCACGTATTCCCAGGTCGCCGGCGGTCCGCCGGCGCGGTTCATCATGGTGAACGGCGTGAACAGCGGGAAGAAGCTCATCGCCTTGGCGACGAGCCCGTTCGGTTCCTGGGCGACGAACACCATCGAGAGGAGCGGCACCATCAGCAGCATCATCACGGGCTGCATCAGGTTCTGGGCCTCCTTCAGCGTGTTGCACACCGACCCGATTGCGACGAGCACGGCGGCGTAGAGCAGGTAGCCGGCGAGGAAGTAGAAGACGAAGGCGAGCAGGTAGCCGGTGTTGCGCAGCGCGGTGAACAGCGCACTCAGCATGCCGCTGCCGCCGCCCATCAGCTGCGGCGCCAGCCACGCGGCCAACAGGCCGAATGCGACCCACGTTCCCACGATGGTGAGGCCGGTCGCGGCGATGCCCCAGATCTTGCCCTTCATCAGCTGGCCCGGGCTCACGGACGACAGCAACACCTCGATCGTGCGGTTGCCCTTCTCCTCGATGGTGTTCGTCAGCAGCAGGTTGGCGATGCTGAAGATCGCCATCCACAGGAAGTAGACGAAGCCGACCGGCGCCCACTTGTCGATCACGTTCTCGCTCTTCACGTCGGCGATCGCGCCGCTGGCGTCGACCTGCTTCTTCGCGAACTCGACGCGCTGCTGGATGTGCTCGGCGATCTTCGGCGGGATCCCGGCCTTGGCGATGCGCTCCTTCTGCACGATGCGCGTCAACGCGTTCTCGTACGCGGAGCGCAGGTCGCCGTCGGTCAGGTTGTTGGAGACGTAGCGGAAATCGGCGGTCGAGGCTTCCGGGTCGGCGCCGAACACGAAGTAGGCGAACAGCTCGCCCTTGCTGACGCGCTGGTTCAGCTGCTGGATGCGGCCGTCGACGTCGGCGGCGTCGACGCGAAGCTCGTCGGTGTGCACGAACGCGTACCGCTTGCTCGTCTGCAGGTCCGCGAGGCGCCCGAGCACCTCCGGGTCCTGCTTCTGCATCCACTCGTAGACGGCGACCATCTGCTCGCCGGTCGGTTCAGCGCCCTCGCCGGTGGCGCCGACGCGCTCGCGCAGCGAGGCGAGCTCGGGCGCGTTCTGCATCTTCGCGGTCAAGGCGAAGAGGGCTCTCGCGTCGCCGCTGCGGAACTCGCGTTCCGCGCGTGCCAGCAGGTCGCCGCCGCCCAGGTCGAGCACGGTGTAGCGCTGCGTCTCCTTCAGCTTCTGCAGCAGGGCGGTGGCGCCGATCGAGGCGCCGATCAGCAACGGCACGATCAGGATGCCGATCCAGAACGTCTTGGTGCGGACGTTCTCGACGAATTCGCGTTGCGCGACGAGCAGGGTCTTGTTGGCCATGGTTCAGCGCTCCGCGCCGGCCGCGGCCAGCTTCTGGTTCGCTTCGTCGACGGTGCGGACGAAGATCTCGTGCAGCGACGGCTCCCGATAGTCGAAGCGTCGCACCGTCACCCGGTCGACGATCCAGCGCAGGGCGTGCTGCGGGTCCTCGTCGGGGCGGAGGAAGATCTCCGCGTGTTTCCCGTTGTCGTTGACGCGCGCGAGGCCCGGCAGATCCTTCAGCGCGCGGCCGTCGCCGTCGTAGTCGAGCTGGATGCCGAGGTCCTTGCCCTTCTTCACGCTCGCGAGCGTGCCCGCGAACTGCAGCCTGCTCTTGTGGATCATCATCACGTAGTCGCAGAGCTGCTCGGCCTGCTCCATGCCGTGCGTGCTGAAGATCACGGTCCGCCCCTGGCGCTTCATGTCGAGGATGATGTCGCGCATCAGGTCGCGGTTGACCGGGTCGAGGCCGGAGAACGGCTCGTCGAGGATCACGAGTTCGGGCTCGTGGATGATCGTGCCGAGCACCTGCACTTTCTGTCCCATGCCCTTGCTCATCGCTTCGCACTTCTTGTCGATCCAGTCGCCGAGGCCGTAGCGCGTGAGCAGTTCCTTCGCGCGGGCGTTCGCAGTCGATCGATCCATGCCCTTCAGCTTGCCGAAGTAGGCGACGATCTCGCCGGTCTTCATCTTCTTGTAGAGGCCCTTCTCCTCGGGCAGGTAGCCGAGGCGGTCCTTCACCTCCTGCGCGTCGCGGTGACCCAGGACGGAGAGCGATCCCGAGTCGGGATGGAAGATGCTCATCACCATCCGGATCGTCGTCGTCTTGCCCGCGCCGTTCTGGCCGAGGAAGCCGTAGATGCAGCCGCGGGGGACGTCGAGCGAGAGATCGTGCACTGCCGTGAACGAGCCGAAACGTTTCGTGACGCCGTGCAGGCTGAGCGCGTGTTCCATGCGAAGGTGCGGGCGGGTGGCCGCGGCGGCCCGAAGATTGTCGCAACGCTCCGCGAGCCGCAAGCGTGCGGCGATCGCGTCAGTCGCTCGCGAAGCGCCGTGGTGCGAACAGCGGCATCGCGGGGTGCGGCGACTGGCCATCGACGATGGCCTCGGCGAGACAGCGGCCGGCGAGGAACGCGAAGCTGAGGCCGTAGCCGTTGAACGCGAGCAGTGCGAACGTGCCCGGGCGACCCGGCAGCGCCCCGACGAGCGGCAGGCCGTCGGGCGTCCCGGCCATGATGCCCGTCCACACGTGGGGGAACGGCACGCCGCGCAGGGCGGGAAAGTGCTCGTGCACGTAAGCGAGCAGGTTCGCGGTGATCCGTTCGTCGTGCGACGAGTCGTCGAGGATGCCGAGCTGTTCGCCCGGCACCGACCAGCGCTTGCCGCCGATCACGAACCGGCTGCGGCTCACGCGGAAGTACTCGTAGCAGAAGTTGCTCGACATCGCGTGGTCAGGGAACGGCAGGTCGACGACCGGATCCGTTGCGATCACCTGGCCGCGGAACGGGAACACCGTGCGCACGAGCAGCCCGCTCGGGTCGAGTTCACGAGCGAGCGTCGAGGTGCAGTGCACGACGACGGCGGCGCGCATGCTGCGCCCGTCGCCGAGCCGGATCTCGAAGTCGCCGGCGTCGCCGTCGATCGCGGAGACCGACGCTCCTTCGACGATCGCCGCACCTGCGCTCTGGGCCGTCCTGGCGATGCCGCGGACCATCTCCACCGGCTGCACGATCGCCTCGCCGGGCAGGAACAACGCTCCGTGAAACCCGACCGAACCGGGCAGCCAGCGCGGCAGCTCGCCGGGTGCGACGAGTTCGTGCGCCTTGCCTTCGGCGGCGAGCAGAGTCGATGCCTCCTGCAGTTCGCTCCACTCGTGCGGCGTCTCGGCGAGCCGCAGACCGCCGCGCTCGTGCAGACCACACGCGACGCCGGCAGTCGCGAGTTCGGCGCGGAGCGCTTCGTGGTTGTCGGCGAGGAACTGCCACAGCTGGCGCGCGCGTTCGGCGCCGAACTGGCCGTGGATCCGGTGGTAGTGCTCCCCGAGTCCGAGCAGCAGCTGTCCGTCGTTGCGCCCGCTGGCGCGGGCGGCGATGTGGCGCTGTTCGAGAACGGCGACGGAGGTGCCGCCGCGAGCCAGGTGGAGTGCAGTCGAAACCCCGGCGATGCCGCCGCCGACCACCGCGACGTCCACGCGCGCGGGCAGCGCATCCGCGCGATCGAGTGCGCGCGCTTCGCGGAGCCACAGCGAATCGCTCATGTCTGCGTGCCGTCCCCGCCAGTGACCGCGCTCGGGCCGAGGATCATGATCTTCTGCCAGATCTTGCGGCTGAGTCCGGTGGTCAGGTCTTCGATGTCGTCGACGGCCGCGACCGCCTGCGGGTCGGGGAAGTCCTGGACGTAGATCGCCGCGATCTTGCCCATGATCGAGAGCATCTCGCTGCAGTAGTCGAGGTAGCGCGCCAGTTCGAAACGAGTGAGCGTGCGATCGGGCGACGACGGAGTGTCGGGCCGCCCCGGCTGGAGGCCGTCGGGGTCCTTCGTCAACTGATGCATGTCGACGATGTGGGCGAGCGCGCGCAGCTCGTGCAGCGCCTGCAGGCAACGCCGGCGCTTCTGCCGCAGGTCGAGGCTCAGCACGTAGATCGCTGCGGCGCCGAGGAAGAACGACATCGACAGCCCCGCTTCGAGCGACTGCAGCGTCTCCGCGAGGGTCCAGGTCGTGTCGAGCCGCGCCTCCATCAGCAGCGCGCCGACGGCGCCGATGCCGAGCAGCAGGAGGGTGGCGGACGTCGCCTGCAGCAGGCGGTTGGGCCGTGTGATCGTCGCGACCCGGTCCGTGTGGTCGCGCGCGATCTCCAGCAGTGTGGTCGCGACCTTCCCGAGGTTCGCCTCGGGGAATCGTTCGTGGATGCGATCGCGCAGGCGGGCAGCCGTCGCGACGACACGCTCGGGATCGAGGGTGGTGCGAATCACCCGAGCATGGTGCTGCCGGGGTCCGCCCGCGGCGAGTCTTCTTCGGAACGTTCCGTCGGTGGCGGGCCGATCAGCGCACGAGGGCCAACGCGGCCAGAGTGCACAGAGCGAGGATCGTGAGCGTCACGGACGTGCGGTTCAGCGTGGTGGTGCTGCTGGTGCCTTCGCGCATGGTGAGCCGGGCACGGTCGCTGGCGGGGGAGGTGGTGGTGGTGCAGGGCATCGCGAACGGACTCCCATAGTCCGACCGCCAACCCTGGTTGCAGGGACGGACGTGTTTCGACTCGCCCCCGCGACCGTGGCTTTGCCCGAGGAGGGGCCGCGCGGGGACGGGCGCACGAGGTTTGCGCTGTTTTTTTCGTTGCCAGCGATAGAGTCCTCGCCCCCATGCCGCGGCACCGCGGCAGAAGATGCCCCGGTGCGACCGGATTCTCGGTCGTGCTCCGATCGCCCGCGAAGCCATCCCCATGAGCAAGGAACTGCGACTCTTCACCAGCGAATCCGTCAGCGAAGGTCACCCCGACAAGGTCTGCGACCAGATCTCGGACGCGGTGCTGGACGCCATCCTCGGGCAGGACCCCGACTCCCGCGTCGCTTGCGAGACCATGGTCTCCCGCGGGTTCGTGGTCGTGGCGGGTGAGTTCACCACGAAGGCCCAGGTCGACTTCCAGGAGGTCATCCGGGGCGTCATCAAGGACATCGGCTACGCCGACGCGGAGATGGGCTTCGACTACAACTCCTGCGCGGTGCTGACGTCGATCCAGAAGCAATCGGCGGACATCGCCCTCGGTGTCGACGCGCACACGTCGCAGAGCAAGGAGCAGGGGGCTGGCGACCAGGGCATGATGTTCGGCTACGCGTGCCGCGAAACCGACGCGCTGATGCCGTTCCCGATCCACTTCAGTCACCGCATCCTGGAGGCGCTGGCGGAGGCCCGGAAGAGCGGTCGCTTCAAGTTCCTTCGCCCCGATGCGAAGAGCCAGCTCACGCTGGAGTACGACGACGCCGGCAAGCCGGTCCGCGTCAACACGGTGGTCATCTCCCACCAGCACCGGCCGGAGGTATCCACGGAAGACCTGCAAGGCGCACTGAAGACCGTGGCGCTCGAAACGTTGCCGAAGGGGATGGTGGACGCGAAGACGCGCTGGTTCCTGAACCCGACCGGGCGCTTCGTCGAAGGCGGGCCGAAGGCCGACGCCGGTCTCACCGGGCGCAAGATCATCGTCGACACCTACGGCGGCATGGGCCGGCACGGCGGCGGCGCCTTCTCGGGCAAGGACCCCAGCAAGGTGGATCGGTCGGCCGCCTACGCTGCGCGCTGGGTGGCGAAGAACGTCGTCGGCGCTGGCTATGCCGATCGCTGCGAGGTGCAGGTTGCGTACGCGATCGGCGTCGCGCAGCCCGTCAGCATCCGTTGCGACACCTTCGGCACGAGCAAGGTCGGCGAGAGCGCCCTGACGAACGCGATCCGCGAGGTCTTCGACCTGCGTCCGGCCGCCATCGTCCGCGACCTCGAATTGAAGCGCCCGATCTACCGCCGCACGGCCGCCTACGGCCACTTCGGCCGGAGCGAGTTCGCGTGGGAGCGCTTGAACCGGGTCGAGCCGCTGCGCTCCAAGCTCGGATGAAGCGCCTCCCGCCAGGGCACTTCCGGTAGGCCCGGGCAGAGCCAGAACGGGCCCGGGAGTGGTTTCGGGGCGCCGGTGGGAGACTATGAGCACGCGGTGCCCGCCGCACCGCCTGCCCGTCCAAGGTTCTCATGCAACAAGACCAGGTCGAAGTCGCGTTCTGTGATCTCTGTGGCACCTCGGTGCCGGACTCCGACTTCTCGAACGGCACGGCCCAGCGGCTGCACGGGAAGACCATCGGGGCCTGCTGCCTCGCCAAGCTGCGCGGGGCCGTTCCCGCCGGGTTGGCGGCGCCTCACTCGGAGAAGCGGCCCGGTTCGGGCGACCCGCGGCTCGTGCCGGTGGCGATCGCGGTCCTCGCGGCGCTCGCCGCCGCAACGATCTTCCTCGACCATCAGGTCGCCTCGGCGGACGCGCGGCGACTCCTCGACCACAAGCAGCTCGTGCAACTCGTCGGTTCGGACCACGATGCGATCCAGCGGGTCGACGTCGCGATGGACGGCACCGCGCGGCGGGCCGACCTGGATGCACTCGGCGAACGCCTCGCTGGCGCCACCGGAGCCATGCAGCGGGACTCGACCGAGCTGCGCGAAATGCTCTCCGGAATGCAGAAGGAAGTCGGCGGAGTGCAGCGCGACGTACGAACCACGGCGGCAGTGGCGATCGACTATCGCCCGCTGTTCGAGGACCTGCGCCAGCAACTGCAGCGGCAGGCCGTGGCGATCGCGGAGCTGCGCGCGAGTGGCGGAGCCGTCGCGAGCGTCCCGAAGGTCGAGCCGCCGGCGCCGACGCCGGTGAATCCGGCCGATGCCGCCGCCAATGACTTGATGACGGGGCCGCTCGGCGAACACGTGCGCAAGCTGCAGTCGACCGATCCTGCGATCCGGTTCGAGGCGGTCGACGCGCTCGTGCGAAGCAAGAACCCGGCGATCCTGCCGCACATCCTGCCGCTGGCGCGAGATCCCGATTCCTACGTGCGCCGTCTCACCGTCGAGGGCCTGCAGGAGCACAAGCGGCCCGAAGTCGTGGAGGCGCTGCTGACGGCTCTGACGGATGCCGACGAACTCGTGCGCGAACAGGCGTGGCGCTCGCTCCGCGAAGTCACGGGCCAGAAGTTCCCGTTCGACGCAGCTGCCGTGTCCAGGGACCAGCGCGCGCGGGCGGTGCAGCGCTGGCAGGAGTGGTGGGACAAGAACAAGGCGACGTTCGGCACCTGACAGGCTGCGAAGAGATCGTGTGCGGCCTCGGGGATTGCCGAGGCGCTGCCGCCTTCGCGGCAGCGCAGAGTCGTCGATGGGATTCTGTCTCGGGCGAGACGCCTCCGGGCCACGGCCGACGCGACGCATTCCCGAAATCGGCGTGATCCGCGGGGTCGCGTCGCTACAAACTTCGCCTCCGCGTCGGCCTCTCTTTCGAGCGACGCGTCCCAGACGAGGGCACCTGGATGGCGTGGCACAACCGCACCAAGATCGTGGCCACACTCGGCCCGGCATCGAACAACGACACCGTATTGGCCCAGCTCGTGCAGGCCGGGGTCGACGTCTTCCGCATCAACTGCGCCCACGCTGACCACCACACCATCGGCGAGACCGTGCAACGGGTGCGGCGGATCGCCAAGGAGCAGCACCGCGCGATCGGGATCCTGGCGGACCTGCAGGGGCCGAAGATCCGCGTCGGCAAGCTGCGGGACGCCGAGCCGATCTACCTGAAGCGCGGCGTCGACGTGATCATCGACGTCACGCCGGGCGTCGTCGGCCAGGCCGACAAGTCGGGAGTGGTGCGGATCGGCACGGGGTACCGCGGGCTCGCGCGCGACGTACGCGTCGGGGAGCGGGTGCTGCTCGACGACGGCAACCTCGAGCTCCGCGTGCTCCGCATCGAGGGGCCGTGCATCCACGCGCGGGTCGTCTACGGAGGCGTCTTGCACCAGTTCAAGGGCATCAACCTGCCTGGCAGCGAAGTGTCCGCGGACTGCCTGTCCGCGAAGGACCTCGCCGACCTGAAGTGCGTGCTCAGGCTCGAGGTCGACTTCGTCGCGTTGTCGTTCGTGCGCACCGCCGACGATGTGCGCGCACTCCGCCGTCACGTCGACCGCGCCAAGGCCGACACCCAGATCATCGCGAAGATCGAACGGCCCGAAGCCGTGCGCAACATCAACGCCATTCTCGAGGTCTCGGACGGCCTCATGGTCGCGCGCGGCGACATGGGAGTGGAAATGGGCGCGGAGGCCGTTCCTCCCGTGCAGAAGCGGCTGATCGAACTGGCGAATCGCGCGCGCAAGCCGGTCATCACCGCGACGCAGATGCTCGAATCGATGGTCGTGAATCCTCGCCCCACCCGCGCCGAGGCGTCGGACGTGGCGAACGCGATCTACGACGGCACGACGGCGGTGATGCTGTCCGGCGAGACCGCCTCGGGTCGCTACCCGGTCCGCACCGTGCGGACCATGGAGAAGATCATCCGCACGGCCGAGCGCGACGTCTACTCGGGCATGGGCGAGCGGCGCCGGCGCTCGATGGGCAGCGCCGCGACCGTCACGGCGGCCACCGTGCGGGCCGCGGCCTACGCCGCGTACGAAGCGAATGCGCGCCTCATCGCGGTCTACACCGAGACCGGCGCCACCGCCCGCATGCTCGCCGGTGAGCGCCCCCCGACCCACGTGCTGGCGTTCACCCCGTCGCAGCGCACGATGCAGAAGCTCGCCCTGATCTGGGGGATCGTGGCCCGGAAGATCCCGCCCGGCCGCACGAGCCACGAACTGACCTTGGATGGCGACCGCATCCTGCGCCGTGAGAACCTCGTGAAACCGGGGGATCGCATCGTCCAGATCGCGGGCACGGTCCGGCAGACCGGCCTGACGAACACCATGATGATCCGCGAGATGTGACCGGTCGCGGCCCGCCGGTTGGGGGAATCTGCGCGTTGACACCGGCCCTGCCCTCGCTACCATCTGCGCCCTCTTTCTGGCCGCCAGCAGCACGCCGCGGCCGCCCGACGAAGCCATGACGAAGACGACTCTTGCCACCGTTGCCACCCGACACGCCGCGATGAACACCTGGCACGTCGTCGATGCGACGGGTCAGACCCTCGGCCGCATGGCCAACGAGATCGCGACGATGCTGATGGGCAAGCACCGCGTCGACTACACGCCCTACATGCTCGTCGGCGAGGGAGTGATCGTGATCAACGCGGACAAGGTGAGGGTCACCGGCAACAAGGCCGACACCCGCGAGTACACCTACTACACCGGCTTCCCGGGCGGGCTGCGCCACATCCTCATGCGCGACTACCTCGAGAAGGCACCGGACGAGATGATCCGTCTCGCCGTCCGCCGCATGCTGCCGAAGAACCAACTCGCGCGGAAGATGATCAGCCGCCTCAAGGTGTATCGCGGCGCTGTGCATCCGCACGTCGCGCAGAAGCCCGCCGCCCGGCCGGCCAAGAAGGCCTGATTTCCCCGCGACCCGCACAAACGACCTGACTGGAGATCCTCGTGGCAGTGAACAACCCGTACACGTGGGGCACCGGACGCCGGAAGACGTCGACCGCTCGCGTTCGCATCAAGGCCGGCACTGGCAAGTTCGTCGTGAACGGTCGTGAGTTCGACCAGTTCTTCGTGACCGACGACACGCGGCGCTCGGCGCTGCAGCCGCTCGTCGTCACCGAGACGCGCAACAACTACGACATCTGGGCCAACGTCGGCGGCGGCGGCGTCACCGGGCAGGCCGGCGCGGTCAGCCTCGGCGTCGCGCGCGCGTTGCGCCGCGAGAACGAGAACTTCGACAAGCTGCTGCGCGAGCACGGGCTCCTGACGCGCGATTCGCGCGAAGTCGAACGCAAGAAGTACGGCCGGCACAAGGCCCGCCGTTCGACGCAGTTCAGCAAGCGCTGACGCATCGCGCGGGTGCGACTGCGCGCCCGCGCCGCCTGACCTGCTGCGCGCGACCTGCGAGGACCATGGCCGGTCACTCCCATTCGTCGAACATCAAGTTCCGCAAGGACCGCGTCGACGCGAAGCGTGCGAGAGCCTTCGCGAAGCTGTCGCGGATGATCACGGTGGCGGCGCGCCAGGGTGGCGGCAGCCTCGACGGAAACGCCAAGCTGCGGCTCTGCGTCGAGAAGGCGCGAGTGCTGAGCATGCCGAAGGACGGCATCGACCGCGCGATCAAGAAGGGCACCGGCGAAGGCGATCTCGGCGACTACGAGGAAGTGCTCTACGAGGGATACGGCCCCGGTGGAGTCGCCCTGCTCCTCGAGATCCTGACGGACAACCGCCACCGTACCGCGGCGGACGTGCGCGGCATCTTCGAGAAGTTCGGTGGCAACCTCGGCACGTCCGGCGCGGTCGCGTGGATGTTCCAGCGGAAGGCACGCTTCGTCGTCGACGGTGCGCGCGATGGCGCGGTTGCCCCGACCGAGGATCGCCTGCTCGAGATCGTGCTCGAGATCGGCGCAGACGATGTCGTGTCCGATGGCGGCGTGCTCGCCGTTCTGTGCCGGCCCGCGCAGTTCGCGACCGTGCAGCAGGGCCTCGCAGATCACGGTGTGCCGCTCCGCGCGGCAGAACTCGCCTATGTTCCCGAACAGCGCACGGTGGTCGCGGACGTCGAGGTCGCGCAGCGGCTGGTTCGCCTGATCGACGCACTCGAGGACAACGACGACGTGCAGAACGTGTTCGGCAACGAGGACTTTCCCGAGGCGGTTGCCCGGGCCCTGGAGGTGTGATGGCCGTCTCGAAGTGGTTCTGGATCGGTTCCCGTCAGCCCTTGCTGCGGCAGCTCTCGGACTGGCTCGGTGGGCCGCCGAGCAAGGAGCCGCTGAGTTCTGCGGCGGCGGGTTCCGTCGTGGTTCTGGACGTGCGAGCCGGCGGAGAGGCTTGCGCGGCGCTGCCGTCGGGGCACGTCTTCGGAGCGGTGCGAGCCCTCAAGTCGCGACCCGGGGTCGCGGTCTACGTCGTCGTGGACTCGGACGACGCCGTCGGACCCGAGATCGCGCGCTTCTGTCTCGCGGACGGGTCGTTGCGCTTCGACGCCGTCACCGGATCGCTCGACACCGAGGGCGTGGACGTCGCCGGTGCCGCGACGAGCGCAGCCCGTTCGCGGGGTGCGGCGGTGGACACGCTGCTCGCACGCGTCGAGGCCGAACTCCGCAACAGCACACGCGGCGACTCCCCGCTGCAACGCCTGCTCCAGTTCGAACGCGAGGATTCGCTGCTGAACCGTCTGCAGGATCCGGAAACGGGATTGTTCGACGGCCCGTACGCGACCTTGAAGCTCGACGAGGAATGGAAGCGTGCCGTGCGTTTCCACCAACCGTTGTCGCTCCTTCTGGTGGACCTCGGGGCGGGCGTCGCCGAACTGTCTGCGTCCGAGCGTCGTGGCCTGCTCGCGGAGGCGGCCGGCGTCTTCCTGAACGAGTGTCGCGACATCGACGTGCTGGCGCGCTTCGCCCCGTCGGTGTTCCTCTTCCTCCTGCCCGGCACCGGGCGCGGCGGGGCCGAAGTCGTGGCCTCGCGCATCCTGGCCTCGCTCCGCCAGAAGTTCGGCGGCATCGCGGGGATCGCGCCGGCCGGAGGACTCACCACGGTGCCGGCGACCGGCGTCGCGGATCGACGCACGTTCCTGGCGGTCACCGAAGCATGCCTGCGCCGGGCGCAGGCCGGCGGGGCTGGTGGACTCTGCACGACCTTGCAATAGTCGGCCGCGGTTGCGCATCGTGGGTCGTCCGGCGTCGGGCCGCGACCCGCCATCGTCCGCATGTTCGATCGTTTCATCAGACTCGCGAAAGCCAGGAAGGCGTTGCGCGACGGCTGCTTCGAGGACGCGCTGGCTCTGGCGGCGGACCCCGCGATCCAGGCGGACCGGCGCGCAGAGGACATTCGCGGGGCCGCTGCCGCCCAGCTCCTGGCGCGGGCGCAGAAGCACCTCGCTGCGAAGGACCTCGTCGCGGCCCGCGCCGAGGTCGCTCGGCTGAGGGCCGCGGCGCCGTCGGCTGCGGCCGACGCGCTGGCCGGTGACGTGCAGGCCGCCGCGACGGCCGAGGATGCTGCGGTCGACCTCGCGCGTCGCACTCTCGCCGAAGCGCGCAAGGCGCTCGACCACGGCGAGACCGCGGCCGCCGCGGCGCTCCTCGCCACGGTGAGCCCGTCGCACCTGCTCCTCGAGCGCGATCAGGTGCAGAACCTGCTCGTCGAGCGCCGCCGGGCGGCCGCCGAGGCGCAAAAGCGCGCGGAGAAGGCGCTCTCGGGCGGCAACCTCGCCGCTGCCGAAGAGGGGCTCGCTCGTGCCGAGTCGCTCGATCGCGACGGCGAGGGCATCCGCATGCTGCGTCAGCGCGTGGTCGCGGCAGCCGCGCAGGGGCTGCAGGCACGAATCGCCGACGTCGTGGGCGTCGACGTCGTTCGGGCGCTCGGCATCTACGAGGAGGCATTGCGGCAGTTGCCGGCGCTCGCGCGAGCCGACGCCGCGAGCGAGGTCCGCCGCAGCCTGTGCGCCGAGCTTCGCCGCCGGCTGGCAGCGGCACAGTCCGTCGCGCAAGCACTGCCGTTCGCGTCCGCGTTCCACGGTTCCGAACTCGTCGGGGACGAGGATCTGGCGGCGCTGTGCGCTGCGCTCACCTTCGCTGTCGCGCGCTCCGGGCGCGGGGACAACGGTGTGGCGGCGACTCGCCTGCGAGCGGCGGCGGCGGCGATCGGAGCATCGGCGCTCGTCGAAGCGGCGGACGCGCTGGCCAGCCAGGCGACGGAGAACGATCAGCGTCTTGCGCGGGTCCACGGGATGGTGGAGGCGGGCGACCTCGACGCGGCGCGGGCCGTGCTGGCCGAGATCCTCGCGGCGGAGCCGCTGCACGAAGCGGCGAGGCGCGATCTCGAACTCGTGGAGCAGGGGTTGGCGGAACTCGATCGCCGGCTCGACGCGGCGCGGTCCTCGGCGCGTGCCGGGAGGTTGCGCGAGGCCTGTTCGGCTGCCCTGGCGTTGTCCGGATCGCCCCGCGTCGCGCCGCAGGCAGCGCAGCTCCTGGCCGATGTTCGTGCGCGGATGGCGGTCGTGGATCGCGGCATCGACGAAGTGCGGGTCGCTCTGCACGGGCGCCTGGCCGCCGGCGTCGAGGGCGTGCGCCACTGCCTGCGCCGGCTCGAGGAGCTCGCGAAGGTCCAGATGGATCACGACGAACTGCCGCGCATGATCGAGGCCGTGAGTGCGGAGATCCGGGCGCTCGCACTCTGCGAGGACGTCGCGAAGGCGATCGACCGCGAAGCGATGGACGAGATCGTCGCCGCCGCCGACGAGCTCCTCGCTTCGTGCGAACGGCTGATCGCGCGTCATCGGCTCGACGCGCGCCTCGCCGACCTCGGCGATCGCCTGCTGGCCGCCGCCGGTGCAGCGCTGGAAGCCGGCCGACTCTCCAGCGTCGATCGCTGTGCCGACGTGATCGACCGGTTGGGCACCGCACTCGAAGGCGCGGCCACGCGCGCTTCGTCGTTGCGCGCCTCGGCGATGGAACGGCGTGCGCGTGCCGAGGAGCAGATCGCCGTCGCGCGGGAAGCGATGGAGCGCCGGGATCTCATGGTTGCCGAACGAGCCGCTGCGGACGCCATGGCTCTGTGGTGCGACGGACCCTC
The DNA here is from genome assembly GCA_016794565.1 of Planctomycetota bacterium. Lineage (GTDB taxonomy): Bacteria > Planctomycetota > UBA1135 > UBA1135 > UBA2386 > JAEUHQ01. Next base: position 38,735 of record JAEUHQ010000016.1, read on the forward strand.
GGTCCGGCAGACCGCGGCGCAGATCGTGGACGTCCGGCGTCAGGCCGACGCACTCGGGCGCGTCGAAGCGCTCGCGAAGGAACGCGACTTCTTCGGCGCGAACCAGCGACTCGCGGCGATGCCGCCGACCCACGCGCTCCTCCGCACCCGCGTCCACGACATGAAGAAGGATCTCGCTCGCGCCCAGGGACTCGAGGGGGCGTTCCTCCTGCGTGTGGACGAAGGTGGCGAGCACCTCGTCCTGCGCGGCGAGACGGTTTCGTTCGGCAACGTGCAGAAGGTGCGCGCCGACGTACCGATCCTCGCCAACCTGGCCGGTCTGCACGCGACGATCCGCCGGTCGATGTCGTTTCACGGTGGTATGCAGGACACGGTCGTGGCCGAGGAGGGCGAAGTGCGTGTGCTCGGCAAACGGGTCGACCGCCATGTCCTGCAGAGCGGCGATCGGATCCAGCTCGGCTCCGCGCTCGGCATGTCGTTCGTGCGCTCGAATTCGCGTTCGCTCTCCGCGTCGTTGACTCTGCTGGGCGGCTTCCAGGTGGCCGGGACCGATCGCCTCCTGCTGATGAAGGACCGCGGCCGCGACGGCCGCATCCTGCTCGGCTCGTCCGCCGATGCGCACGTGCGCGTCGCCGGTGCAAGCGGTGAGGTGGAGTTGTTCGCGACGAACACGGGCCAGATGCGCGTGGCGTGCGCCGGCGGTGGCACCGTCGACGGGCTGCCGTTCCGCGGTGAGCAGCCGGTCGCCGCCGGGCAGGTCGTCGTCGCGTCCGGGGTCACGTTCGTGCTGCTGCCGTGGCGCGCGGCCTGAGTCCACGAGCATTCTCCGGCGCTTCCGAATAGTCGCGACCCGGGTCGTAGCGGTGCGCGTTCCCGGAGATGCCATGCTCGACGTGCTGCTCGTGACCTGCCTCGCCGCCGTTGCTCCCCAGGGGCCCCGTGCCGGGCTCGCCGAAGCGGTGGCCGTGCGCGGCGAGCCCGAGCTGTCGCCCGCGGCAGCCCTGTCGTCCGCGCGCCAGAAGGCGGCGGAGCACGTTCTCGAACAATGGCGGCACCGGGCGGACTTGGCGCTCGGGGTCGAGCGGCCCTTCTGGCTGCCGGAAGTCCTCGCCGAGCCGCAGGTCCGGCGCTGGCTCGCGGATCTGCCCCTCGAACGCATGGTCGTCCAGGTCGACCGCGAGGATCGCGAACGGGTCCACGAGTTCGGCAACAGCTACCAGACGACGCTCTGGGTCGCCGAGGATCCGCGCGTCGTCGACCAGCACGGCAGGCTCCTGCGCTCGCAGCTCCGGCGCCTCGAACGGACGGTCGCCGTCCGCTACGGCGGTGTGGTCGGGGCATGGGTCCTTCTGGGACTCGGGATCGGCTGGCTGGACCGACTGTCGCGCGGCTACATGACCGGCCGTCTCCGACTGCTCGGACTGCTCGCCGGCGTCGCGATCCCGGCGGTCGCCTTCACCTTGTAGCATCGGGGTGCGCGCATGGAGGCTCCTCGCATCGATCACGCAGCTGCGCCGAATTCGCCACGCGTCGACTGGGAGGCGTTCTATCGCAGCTACCGGAAGGCTGGGTATCTGCCGGGGTTCGAGATCGTCAACAAGCTGGGCGGCGGCATGTTCGGCCTCGTCTTCAAGGCGAGGAAGGAGTCGATCGGAAAGGACTACGCGATCAAGTTCCTCCGCGTCGACGACGACACCGTGCGTGACGCGGTCGCGCGCGAACTCGAGACCGTGCACTGGTTCGCGCAGATCGATCACCCGAACCTCGTGTCGATCGAGGACAAGGGGACCGTCGACGGTATCCCGTACCTCGTGATGAGCTACGCCGGTGAAGAGACGCTGCAGAAGCGCCTCCAGAACGGAGCGATGTCGCGCGAGGAGGGGCTTCGGATCTTCGTGCAGGCGGCGCGTGGAGTACAGGCGCTGCACGAACACTCCCTCGTCCACTTCGACCTCAAGCCGGCGAACATCTTCCTGAAGGGCGAGGTCGCGCGCGTCGGGGACTACGGCTTGAGCAAGTTGGTGTCCGCATCCCGCAACTCGCTCAGCTTCGGCCGCGGCACGCCGTACTACATGGCACCCGAGATGCTGCAGCGCCGCGGCGATGCGCGGAGCGACATCTACTCGCTCGGCGTGATCCTGTTCGAGGTGCTCTTCGGCGACGTGCCGTTCCGAGGCGATTCCGAGTGGGAAGTGCTGCGCAAACACGAGACGGCCGAACCGTCCTTCCCGGCCGACGCCGTTCCCGCGGATCGGGAGGTCGTGCGCCGCTGCCTCGCGAAGAAGCCCGAGGACCGGTTCGGGTCGGTCGCCGATCTCCTTCGTGCTCTCGAGGCCCCGGGTTCCCTGGGCGAGAGCATCGTCCTCGCCGCGCGGACGAGCGGTGCGATTCCTGCTCCCGTGCGCACTGCGCCGCCGATTCCGCGCGATGCCGCGGACAGCCCCTATGGAATGCCGTGGCGGCGCGAGGCTCGCGAACGCGGCGCGGTCGCGTTCGTCGTCGCGATGATCCTGTCCGTGCTCGAGGTGTCGATCCTGGCGATCCTGCTGCCCGTGCGGGCCATCAGTGTCGTGGTCGGACGCGGCGTTCGATGGGTGTTCGAGTTGCCGTTCCGCATCCTGGGGCTCGTCGCGCGACTGATCGGGTTGCTGCTCGTCGCCGGCCTCGTGCTGCTCGCGGTGCTCACCGCGCTGAACCTCGTGCGTGCCCTGTGAGCGGGCGTGACACGGGCGACTTGCTATCATCCGTCGCCGGCATGAGTGCACGACCGCACGAGATCTCGCGACTGCAGGCGATGGACGAACGCGCCTGGGCAGACCTGCAGGAGGACTACTACCGCCGCATCTACTTCTACGTGAAGCGGTACGTCACGAACCATCAGACGGCCGAGGACCTCACCCAGGACGTGTTCCTCGGCGCGGTTCGTGGCATCGCAGGTTTCGACCCGGTGTACACGCTCGAGCAGTTCCTGTTCGGGATCGCGAAGAACCGGGTCATCGACCACTACCGCAAGCACAAGCTGTTCCTGGTTCCGGGCAAGGCCGATGACGACAAGAGCCACCTCTGGCTCGAGAACATCGCGCAGGACGCGACCCCGCCGCCGAAGGAGAAGGCCGTGCATCGCGAGGACGGGGCGCGCCAGCGCCAGGTGCTCGGGCAGATCCTCCGCGACTTCGTCGGCGAGCTGTGGGCGGCCGGCGAGTTCCAGAAGCTGATGGTGCTCGAGTACCTGTTCGTGCTCGGCGGGCGCAACAAGGACGCCGCGACCCGCTTCGGAATCCCCGACGAGAAGGCGGTCGCGGGCATCAAGTTCCGCGCGATCGAGCGTCTGCGCGGCATGGCGCGGCAGCGCGATCCGAACCACTCCCTCTTCCTCGGACTCTGGCAACCGGGCGCGCGATGAACAGCGAAGATCCGATCGACGCGGGCCTCGCGTTCACCGTCTCCACCGTCTGGCGCGAAGAGCGGATCTCGTGTCCGCACCCGCACATCCTGCAGAGCTGGTTGCAGGGAGGCATGACCGGCGGGGCAGCGGAGTTCGTCGCGTTCCACCTGCAGGAGAGCAAGTGTCCGTGGTGCAACGCGGTCGTCGAGGACCTGCAGGTGCGCGAGGGCCGCGCCAAGGCGGACGTGCCCGCGGACCTGCGCGATCGCCTGCTGCGATCGACCGTTGCGGAACTGCGGCGGTCGCGGGCGTGAGATCTGGCGCCGGAAGGAATAGTCGCGAGTCGTTTCCGCAGGGGCTGAGGTGGCGCCGGTTCGGCGCCTGGCGAACCTGCCAACGGAAACGACATGATTTGCAAGACCTTCAAGTGGATGCTCCTCGGCAGCGCGGTGCTCGGTGGGGCTGGCTTCCTGTTCCTGGGCACCGACTTCCCCAGCTATCTCGGCACCATGGCGTCGTCCGTCCGCGAGAGCGTGACAGGGCAGATCCCGATCGAGTTCGAGCTGAAGCGTGCGGATGGCCTGATCCGTCAGATCGATCCGCAGATCGACACCTGCAAGCGCGACCTCGCGCGTGCCGAGGTCGAACTCGAGGAACTGCACCAGTCGGTCACGCACCTCGAGAGGGTGGTCGACGGGGAGGAGAAGAAGCTCCGTACCGGCGCGCGCCTTCTTTCCGGGGACGGGAGCACCGCGGTGGCCTTGGCGGTGGACAACGGCGCTCGGCGGCGCGTCAACGCGGACCTTCAGCGCACCAAGGACTCGTACGTGAACAACGTCGTGATCCTGAAGACGAAGCGTGCCCTGATCGACCGTCAGGAACGTGCCGTCGATGCGGCGAAGCAGCGACTCGTGGCGGTGCGCACCGAGCGCGAGGCGCTCGAGGACCAGGTGCGGTCGCTGAAGACCCAGCAGCAGCAGGTCGAGGCGCTCGCAGCGACCAGCCAGCGCTTCGATCTCGACAGCACCGCGCTGAGCCAGGCGAAGGAGGTCATCGCCGGAGTGAAGAAGCGCCTCGACGTCGCTCAGCGGATGCTGGAGAACGACATGGTCTTCCAGGGTGACGACTCCCTGGCGGTCGTCGAGCAGCGCGACGTGCTGAAGGAGATCCACGAACTGTTCGGCGCCGGCTCGCCCGCCGCTGTCGTGGAGGTCGAACTGTCGACCGCGACGGCCCGCTGATCGAGCCGTCCGGAAACGAAGCGAGGTCGGCTGCCCACGCGGGCAGCCGACCTCGTTTCGTTCACGCGGCGGCGACAGCGCCGCCTGGCGTGGATCAGCCGGCCTTCTTGCCGGAGATCACGGTGCCGTGGAAGCCCATGATGTTGCCGAGCACGCCCCAGAACGACGTCCAGTCGGCCGGCGTCGAGCCCGAGGTGGTCACGGTCGAGCCGGGGAACTTCTCGGCGTGCAGCTTGGCCGCGGCCTCCTGGTCGTCGCCGGGGATGGCGAAGCCGAAGATGCGGAAGCTCTCGGCGTGCACGGTGTAGTAGCCGCCCGCTTCGCGGTAGCCGGTGCAGCCGGCGGTGGCGAGGAGCGTGAGGCAGAGAGCCGAAACGAGAGACTTGCGGGTCATTGTTTGGTTGTTGGCTGAGGAATCGCGTCCGGACCACGTTCGGCAACGTGAGTTCGTGCCGCCTCCCGGACCGGACCGCCCGAACGTTCACGATTCGGCGCCTTTGCGTCAACAGGAATCCTCGATGACACCGGCGCTTCCGAAACGGATGTGCGCGATCGACGGAGCGGGTTCCGGTTGCTACCGTCCGCGCCCTCGCAGCCATGAACATCCACGAGTACCAGGCCAAGCAGTTGTTGGCGAAGTTCGGCGTGCCCATCAGCAAGGGCATCGCATGCAAGACCGCCGACGAAGTCGGCAGGGCGTTCACCGACCTCTCTGTACCGATGGCCGTCGTCAAGGTGCAGATCCACGCCGGTGGTCGCGGCAAGGCCGGCGGTGTCAAGCTCGTGCGCAGCGCCGACGAGGCGAAGAAGGTCGCCCAGGGCCTGCTCGGCAAGGCGCTCGTCACGCACCAGACCGGCCCCGAGGGCCGCGTCGTGAAGACGATCTACGTCGAGACCGGCAGCGACATCGAACGCGAAATGTACCTCGCGGTCGTGATGGACCGCGGTTCGCAGGCGCCGGTGGTGATCGCCGCTGCCGAGGGTGGCATGGACATCGAAGAACTGGCCGCGCACAAGCCGCACGCGATCGCCCGGCACCGCGTGCATCCCGTGAAGGGGCTGCAGGCGTTCCAGGCGCGGGCGCTCACCAAGCACCTCGGACTCAAAGGCGACCAGGCCAAGGCCGGCGCCAAGCTCATTGCCGCGCTGGTCGATGCGTTCATGGAGCTCGACTGCTCGCTCGCCGAGATCAACCCGATGATCGTGACGAAGCAGGGCGAGGTGAAGGCGCTCGACGCGAAGATGAGCTTCGACGACAACGCGCTGTTCCGGCACAAAGACGTCGTCGAACTGCGCGACCTCAACGAAGAGGATCCGAAGGAGATCGAGGCGAAGAAGTTCGACCTCAACTACATCGCGCTCACCGGCAACATTGGCTGCATGGTGAACGGCGCCGGTCTCGCGATGGCGACGATGGATGTCATCCAGCTGAAGGGCGGCATGCCCGCGAACTTCCTCGACGTCGGCGGCGGCGCGAACAAGACTCAGGTCACGAACGCGTTCAAGATCCTGCTGTCGGACAAGAACGTGAAGGGCATCCTCGTCAACATCTTCGGCGGCATCATGAAGTGCGACACCATCGCGGAGGGCGTCATCGCAGCTGCGAAGGAGACGAAGATGTCGGTCCCGCTCGTCGTGCGCCTCGAAGGCACGAACGTCGAGCTCGGCCGCAAGCTGTTGCAGGAGTCGGGACTCAATCTGCAGACGGCTGCGTCCCTCGACGAAGCAGCCGAGAAGATCGTCGAGGCCATCCGCTGACCCCTTCGCACCAGGAGATCACACCATGACGGTTCTCGTCGACGGCAACACCAAGATCCTGTGCCAGGGCTTCACCGGCGAAGCGGGCATGTTCCACAGCAAGAACTCGTTGGCGTACGGCACGAAGCTCGTCGCCGGCGTGACGCCCGGCAAGGGCGGCCAGGCCCTCGAAGGCGTGCCCGTGTTCGACACGGTGCGCGAAGCGAAGCAGGCGACCGGCGCCACCGTGTCGATGGTCTACGTCCCGGCGGCGTTCACGGCGGACGCGATCTGCGAAGCGATCGACGCCGAGATGGACCTCGTCGTCACGATCACCGAGGGCATCCCGGTCGCCGACATGGCGTTCGTGAAGGACGTGATGCGCGGGGGCAAGACGCGCCTCATCGGGCCCAATTGTCCCGGCATCATCACGCCGGTGACCGACAAGAGCGGGTGCAAGATCGGCATCATGCCGGCCTACATCCATCGCCCGGGCAAGGTCGGCATCGTGTCGCGCAGCGGCACGCTCACGTACGAGGCCGTGTGGCAGGTGACGAGCGTCGGGATGGGGCAGTCGACCTGCATCGGGATCGGCGGCGACCCGATCAAGGGCCTCGACTTCATCGACTGCCTGAAGCTCTTCCAGGACGACAAGGACACCGATGGCATCATCATGATCGGCGAGATCGGCGGCACCGCCGAGGAGGAGGCCTGCGAGTTCCTGAAGGGCTACGTGCGGAAGCCGGTCGTCGGCTTCATCGCCGGCGCGACCGCTCCTCCCGGCAAGCGCATGGGGCACGCCGGCGCGATCATCAGCGGCGGCAAGGGCACGGCCGCGGACAAGAAGGCGGCGATGAAGAAGGCGGGTGTGCACGTGTGCGACACGCCGTCGATCCTCGGCGCCACGATGAAGAAGGTGCTCGGCAAGTGACGCCCGTACGGAGCGTGACGGCGTGAGGAGTCCGGCGCCGTGAGGATCCCGGGCGGCTTCGATGCCCTGTTCCGACAGATCACGCCGATCGTCCTGCTCGGCGTCCTGTTCGCGGTGGTTTGCGAGCCGTGGGTTCCCGGTGCTGCATGGCTGAAGGCGCATCTCGGCGAAGAGGCCGTGCTGCGCGGCTGTGTCGCCCTTCTCGGCTGCTACGTGCTGATCTTGTGGGGCGAGTCGCTCCGCCTGAACACGATCCTGACCGGCGTGCTGCAGGCGTTCCGCGAATTCGACACGCGGGGCAAGGGGGCGAATGGCGGTGCCGCGGCGCCGCGCAATCCGAAGGCACGGCTCGAGGCTGCGCGCCTGCTGGTCGCCGCGCTGCGGTCCGACGATCCGGCGATCCGCGCGACGAGCCGGCACAACCTCGCGCGCCTCGCAGGCGAGGATCTGGGCGACGACCCCGACGCGTGGCAGCGCTGGCTGCAGCGAGAAGAACGCGGCGTCTGAAAGTCGCGCATGCGGCTCGCGTTCCTGCCGAACTCCCGGCGCAGCCGCTGGCAATGCCCGTCGGGCCGGGCGATGATCGTTGGCCCAGAGGCACGCTCATGATCGCGATCGGAATCCCCAACGGAATGGAGTGGCTGATCATCCTGCTGGTGGTCCTGCTCCTCTTCGGCCATCGGTTGCCTGGCATGGCGCGGTCGCTCGGGTCGGGCATCACCGAGTTCAAGCGAGGTCTGAAGGACGGCGCGCAGAAGCCGAACGACGGCACACCGCCCTCCTCGACGCCCCCCGCGAACGGCGATGTCGGCAAGGACGGGGCGCCGCGGTGACCGACACCCTGCCCATCCAGGACCTGATCGGGCTCGTTCGCCCGCAGCTCGACCGGCTGAACCGCGAACTCGTTCAGGACCTGGCTCCCGGCCATCGCGAAATGCTGCCGCTCGTCGAGCACGTCGGCGGCTTCCGGGGCAAACAGCTGCGGCCCGTGCTGACCTTCCTCGCGGGAATGGCGGTGCGCGGCGCGACGCACGGCGGCAGTCTCGGCGACGATGTCGTCACCGTCGCGAAGGTCGTCGAACTCCTGCACACGGCGACGCTCGTGCACGACGACGTGCTCGACGGCGCGTCGCTGCGCCGGCGCATCCCGACCGTCAACCAGATGGCCGGCGTCGAGGTGGCAGTGCTGCTCGGCGACTACATCTACGCGAAGGCCTTCCACATGGCCGTGCAGCTGCCGGATCCGACGGCTGCGCGGTGGCTCGCCGAGACCGTGCGTGTGATCTGCCAGGGCGAGATCACGCAGGTCCTGCATCGTTTCGACTTCGCCTGGACGGAGTCGCGCTATTTCCAGGTCATCGCCGAGAAGACGGCGAGCCTGTACGCGGCTGCGTGCCGGCTCGGTGGACACTATGCGGTGGCCTCGCCCGCCGGCGGCACCGAGGCCCGCCTGCGCGCCCTCGAGGAGTACGGGCTCGAACTCGGCATCGCGTTCCAGATCGTGGACGACTGCCTCGACCTCGACGGCGACGAGCGCGTGGTCGGCAAGTCGCTCGGCACCGACCTCAGCAAGGGCAAGATCACCCTGCCCCTCCTCTACCTGATGCAGCGCGGTGCCGGCGAGGGTGAGCGACTCCGTGCGGTGCTCGGCCGATCCGAAGCCGAGGCGTTGCGCCGGTTGCGCGCCGAGTTCCCCCTCGAACACGCCGTTGCCTACGCGATGGAAGAGGCCCAGCGCCGCATCGCAAAGGCCCAGGCCTGCCTCTCCGCACTGCCGCCCGGCGCTGCGCGCGACGCGCTGCACCAGCTCGCGGCGTTCGTCGTGACGCGGCGGCTGTAAGTACGACTTCCCACGTTCTGGTCCCGAGCCGCATGAGACACCGAGGTATCGGTCGAGTTCTTTCTTCGTTCGCAGTGATGGCCCTGGCGGGTTGCCAGCCGGGCGGGGAGGCGCAGTGGAGTGCTCCCGTCACCAAGTCAGCGGACCAGCGGCCGACGCAGTTCGGTGTGCCGACGAGGTCGCGCCTGGCTCTCGGCGACGGCAAGTCGCCCGGCCCGATCGCTGGCGGTGCTTCGACGGGCAAACAGTTCGTCGCGCAGGACCCGCCTGCCGTCTGGGCAGCGCAGCCGTCGCAGCCGTCGATGTTCAAGGACCTCGTCTGGCGCATCGCCGCGGACCCCGCGGCCGAGTGCTACCTGACCGCGCAGGTCGGCGGCGGAGTGTCCGGGAACCTCGCGCGGTGGTACGGCCAGTTCGGCGTAAAGGAGGTCCCGGCGATCGAGTCGATGCCGGTCTTCGAACTCGCCGGGCGGCCCGGCCGCCTGATCGAGCTGAGCGGCAACTACAAGGGCACGAACCCGGGCTACGCGATGATCCTCGGCTTCGCGGCGGACGGAGACTCGCTCGCGACGCTGAAGTTCACCGGGCCCGAGGCGACGGTGAAGGCGCATCGCGAGTCGTTCCTCGCGCTCGCGAAGTCGCTCCGCTCCGCATCCGGCAGCGCCGATCCGAAAGCCCCGCCGATCGAGCGTGGCCAGCAGATGCCGCCCGGCCACCCGCCCGTGCCCGGCGCCGAGCCGAGCGCCGGGCCGCACGGAACCGCGCCGGCCCCCAGCGAGGGGCCCTTTGCCGCGACGGTGCCGACGGGCTGGCAGGCGAAGGCCGGTTCGTCGAAGGCGTTGCACCACACGTTCGGCAGCGAGGGCGAGGTCTACGTCTGGCAGATCGGCAGCGGCCTGAAGAGCAACGTCGACATGTGGCGCAACGAGATGGGCCTCGGCGCGACCGACGACGCGGGCGTCGCGGCCCTGCCGAAGGTGCCGATGCTCGGGGGCGAAGCGGTGCTGCTCGACCTGAAGGGCGACCTGCGCAGCATGTCCGGCAAACAGATCCCCGGTGCCCGGATGCTGCTCGCGGCGCAGGAATCCGGCGGATCGATCGTGTTCGTGAAGCTCGTGGGCAAGGCCGACGAAGTCGAGGCACAGCGAGCCGGCTTCCTCGCGTTCTGCGCGTCGCTGCGGAGGACGCCGTGACCGCAGTGCCGGCCCCTGCCGAACGCTCGACGGTCGCCTCGGTGCTCGCCGCGGTGTCGTCGATGCGGATCACCGTCGTCTTGCTGTTGCTGCTCGGTGTGCTGACGTTCGCGGGGACGCTGGCTCAGGAACACCTGAGTCCGATCGACGCCCAGCGGGAGTACTTCGAGTCGGGGTTCGTGGTCTGGGACACGAAAGTCCCCTTGTTCGGCATCCGCAACGCTTCCGACGCGTTGACCGTGAAGGTGCCGCTGCCCGGCGGCTACACGATCCTGTTGCTGCTCTTCGTCAACCTCGTGGTCGGCGGCGTCGTGCGCCACCGCTGGACGAAGCGCAACCTCGGCATCCTCGTCACGCACCTCGGCATCGGGCTGCTGCTCGTCGCCGGGTTCGTGAAGATGCACTGGTCGCACCAAGGGCACGTGTCTCTGTTCGAGGGTGCGTCGAGCCGCACGATGGTCAGCTTCCACGAATACGAACTGGCGCTGCTCCGGCGCGAGGGCGACGACATCGTCGAACGAGTCGTGCCCGCGACCGCGCTCGAAGGGGCCCGCCACGGGACCGTGAAGATCACCGATGCGTCCCTTCCTTTCACCGTCGAGGTCTCGGGCTGGCTGGACAGCTGCCAACCCCGACTCGCCGGCCCGATGATGAAGCCTCCGGGCCCGGTCGCGACCGATGCCGACGGCACGTCGGTGTTCCTCGAGTCGCTGCCGTACGACAAGGATGCACCCGGCTTCGCCGGATGTCGCGTGAACGTCGTCGAGCGCGTCGGGCTCGCCGAGCACTCGGCAGTGCTGTTCGGGCTCGGATCCGGGCCGCGCCAGAATCCGCGCCAGCCGTACACCTTCACGATCGACGGCGTGCAGTGGGGGCTCGACCTTCGGCACGAGCTTCGCGACCTGCCGTTCGAAGTGAAGCTCGACAAGTTCGAGAAGACGGACCACCCCGGCACGGCCAACCCGCGCGACTTCAGCAGCTGGGTCACCGTGCGTGAGCAGGGCGGCGAGCCGCGCCAGGTCCACATCTACATGAACCACCCGCTGCGCAGCCACGACCACGTGTTCTTCCAGGCGAGCTGGGGACCGTCGCCGCAGTCGGGAATGCAGGGGCCGCCGTTCTTCTCGGTGCTGGAAGTGGCGAACAACCCGTCCGACGCGTGGCCGAAGTACGCGTCCTACGTGGTGCTGCTCGGGCTTCTCTGGCACTTCGTCGCGAAGCTGTTCCGGTTCCTCAAGTCGTCCACCAACCGCGCGAGCGGGGAGGCAGTGTCATGAAGTGGCTCGTCGCGATGGCATCCCTGGCCGGCTTCCTCGGCGCGCAGGACGACGGCAACGTGGCACGCCGGATCGTCCGACAGCCCTGGAACCCGGCGGTGGTGGCGGCGATGGAATCGTTGCCCATCCAGGACGGCGGCCGCGTGAAGCCGCTCGCCGCACTGGCAGCCGCGACGCTGCACCTGGTGCACGGTCGGCGCGACATGAAGCTCGACACCGACGGCGACGGCAGGGCTGACGTCACTCTGACGCCGACCGAGTGGCTGCTCGATGCGTGGTGCTTCCCGGAGCAGGCGGCGGACTACCCCTTGTTCCGGATCGAGAACGTCGAGGTGCTCGACGCGATCGGGATCGTGCACGAAGGCGGCCAACGCTTCGACTTCGAGTATCTGACGTACCGCCAGCTCGGACAGAAAGGGCGCCTCGCCGAGGTGCCCGGCGCCGCGCTGCTCCGCCTCGCGAGCCAGTACCGCAAGAAGTCGGCCCAGGAGCGCACGCCGGTCGAGGCGCACCTCGTCGACACTGCCGAGCAGGTACAGACGTACGACGCTCTGCATCGCTACCTGGTGCCGCTGTCGTCCGCGTTCCAGATCGAAGGCGACGAGTTCCAGAAGCGGCTCGGCGGCAAGAAGGAGATGTGGTTGTCCGAGCTGATGCAGTACGGCGACGCGCTGCGCACGGCCCTCAAGGAGTACGAGCAGAAGTCGACGGCTCCCGAGATCGGCAACCTGTTCGGGATCGCGTCGGACCTCAGCGACGTGGTCCAGTCGGACCACGCGATGCCTGCACTCTTCCCGCCGGACGGGACGCGCGCCGAACACGAGGAATGGTCCGGTCTCGGCGCGCTCGTGTCGAGCGGGCTCGGCAACCACGCCAGCAGTACCCAGATCGCGATGCTCGAACAGCTCCAGGCCGCGATCGGCGCCACCGATCAGACGGCGCGCGAACGAGCGTTCGTGAAGTTCCGCGACATGGTCGTCGCGAGGGCCACCGAACGCGGCGAGTTCGCCAAGGTCGCCCAGGAAGCCGGGTACCTGCGCGCGAACTGGGCCTACCAGTCCCTGCACTACTTCCTGCTGGCACTCGTGGTCGTCGCGGCGGGATGGGCGATGCCGCGGGTCCGGGCGGTCTGGTGGGCCGGCATCGTCGCGACTGTCCTGCCGCTCGGCATGCTCGTCTGGGACATCGTGCTGCGCTGCATCATCCGCAGTCGTCCGCCGATCGTGAACCTGTACGACACGTTCCTCTTCATCGCGGCGGTGCTCGTCGCGACGGCTGTCGTGCTCGAGCTGATTTCGAAGCGTCGCGTCGCGATCGCCCTCGCACCGATCGCCGGAGCGCTCCTGATCACGCTCGCCCGCGCGTTCGAGGTGGAGGACGGCAAGGACCAGATGGCGCCGCTCCAGGCGGTCCTCGACACGAACTACTACCTCGCTACGCACGTGACGTCGATCAACACCGGGTACTCGGCCGGCATGCTCGCCTCGCTGCTCGGCACCGTCTGGCTCCTCATGCAGGCGACCGGGTTCCGTCGCGGCGACGTGGCGCTCCACAAGGCGATCGTTCGTGCGACGTACGGCGTGACGGCGTTCAGCCTCACGTTCAACGTCTTCGGCACGATCTACGGCGGCGTGTGGGCCAACGACTCGTGGGGGCGCTTCTGGGGCTGGGATCCGAAGGAGAACGGGGCGCTGCTCATCTGCCTCGCACAGGTGGCGCTCATGCACGCACGAATGTGCGGCTGGGTGCGGGACTTCGGCTACTGCACGTTCGCTGCACTCACGGGCATCGTGGTGACGTTCTCCTGGTTCCACGTGAACCTGCTCGGCATCGGCCTCCACTCGTACGGATTCGCGAGCAGCACGAAGGTCGCGCTGTTCACCTACTACTGGATCGAAGCCGGCGTGGTGGCCCTGTGCGTCGCGGCGATCCTGCTGCGGCACTTCGTCGGGGCCGGCCGCAAGGCGGCTGCGCCCGCCTCCGCCTGACGGTGTCGCGGCGGGGCTTCACACGCGGGCGCCGGCAGCGCGGAGCGTGTTCCGCATCAGCATCGCGACGGTGACCGGGCCGACGCCCCCCGGCACCGGCGTGAGGTAGCCGGCGACGGCGCTCGCGGACGCGAAGTCGACGTCGCCGACGATCCTGCCGTCCGCGCCCTGGTTGATGCCGACGTCGATGACGCACGCGCCGGGCTTCACGATGTCCCCGTGCACCAGCCCGGCCTTGCCCACCGCGACGACGAGGATGTCCGCGCGTCGGGTGTGGTCGGCGAGGTGCTTCGTGCCGACGTGGCACACCGTCACCGTGGACAGGCGGTGCAGCAGGAGGATCGCGATCGGCTTGCCGACGATCTCGCTGTGCCCGACCACGACCGTCTCGGCACCGCGCAGGTCGAGCCCCGTCGCGAGGATGAGTTGTTGCGCCGCTGCGGCGGTGCACGGCGGCAGGAGCGGCTCACGGTAGAGGATCGATCCCATGTTCGTTGGATGCATGCCCTCTACGTCTTTGTGCGGATCGATCGCCGACTGCACGACGCGTGGGTCGATGCCCGGCGGCAGCGGGCGTTGCACCAGGATGCCGGCAACCTCGGGCCGGCCGTTCAGCGATCCGATCGTCGCCACGAGCTCGGCCTCGTTCGTTCCGATCGGCAGGTTCGTGACCTCCATCTCGATGCCGACTTCGGTGGCGGCGCGGGTCTGGTTGCGCACGTAGACGGCGGCCGCCGGGTTCTGTCCGACTTCGAGGGAGACGAGGCGGATCGGGGCCTTGCCGAGGGCCGTGCGGGCTGTGCGCAGCTCCTGGCGGATGCGTTCTGCGAGGAGCTTGCCATCGAGAAGTTGTGCTGGCACCGACTACGCCTCCGGGCGGGGTTTCGCCGAAAGATAGCCACGGGTCGCCGACGGCCCAACACGCCATGAGCCTCGAACCGCGCTTCCGTTTCCCGCCGTTCCCACCGGCGATCCGGTTCCTGCTCGTCGTCAACGTCGCGGTGTTCGTCCTGAACGCACTGCTCGCGGGCCGCCTCAGCGATCCGGCGAGCGGCGACGGCGGGTTCTGGTTCGCGTTCTCGTGGAGCGGCCTGCTCGAGGGCTATGGCCTCGGCGCCCTGCGGTTCCTCTCGTACCAGTTCACGCACGGGTTCCGCGACCCCATGCACCTGCTCATGAACATGCTGGTGCTCTGGTTCTTCGGCTCGATGGTGGAGGAACGGCTCGGCGCGCGCGGCACCATCCGGTTGTATCTCGCGGGCGGCGTCGCAGGCGCGCTTCTGCACCTCGGCATCGCGGCGCTGCAGGGTGAGGCCGACGTGCCGTTGGTGGGCGCGAGCGGGGCCTGCTACGCGTTCCTTCTGTGGGCGGCGTGCCAGTCGCCGCGCGCGACGGTGATCCTGTTCGTGTTTCCGATCCCGCTCGCGGTGCTCGCCGGCCTGCTCGTCGCGATCGGCGTCTACTCGACCTTCGTCGAGTTCGCGACCGGTTTCGCCGGCGGAGTGTCGCATGGAGCGCACATCGGTGGCGCGGCTCTCGGCGCCCTGGCGCAGCGACGTGGTTGGTTTCGCGCGACGGACGACGATCGCGACGGGTTCTTCGCCGCGATCGTGGCCCGCTGGCACGCGCACCAGCGCGAACGCCGCCTGCAGTCGCGGCTCGATCAGGAGCTCCGCCTCGATGCGATCCTGACGAAGGTCAAGGAGTCCGGCATCGGGTCGCTCTCCGCTGGCGAACGACGGTTCCTCGAGCGATCCAGCGAACGCGCCCGGAAGGGCTCGTAGTCCGCGAAGCTGCGGTGGGCGCGCGGTCGCGATAGGATGCGGGCAGACCCCTTCCATCGGCGATGCGAACCACGACCGTTCTTCTCCCGCTGCTGCTCGCGCTCGGTGTCGGCCTGCGCGCCCAGGAGCTGACTCCTGAACAATTCCGGACCGAGTTCAACAAGGGGCTCGAATACAACGACCCCAAGCTGATGGACAAGGCGCTGAAGCGCAGTCCACTGCAGGCGCTGCGCTATTTCGAGGAGTTGCAGGTCGTGAGGCTCGGCGGCAAGACGGACGGGGACGCCAAGATCGACGCGCTCACGGGCGCGTGGGGCCGCACGTTCGAGAACACCGACACCCTGGAGAAGCAGCAGCGCTGGGTCGAGTCGGCCGGCGCCGAAGGCTTCAACACGATCGAGAAGAGCCGCGGCAACGTCGTGAAGGTCTGGAACAGCTACACCGAGCAGGTCGCGGCGGACAAGAACAAGGCGGAACACAAACGCGTCTTCGACCAGCTCAGCACGATCGCCCAGAACGCACTCTCCATCGGCCACAACGCCGAAGCGGCCGAGGTCTGGTTGCTCGCGAGCGTGGTCGGGTCGCGGATGCCGGACAAGGACCTCGACGACCGCCGTTCGACTCTCGATGCGCTGAACTCGTTCCTCGAGGCGCGGAGGGGTTGGAACTTCGTCGGCGACCACAGCTACCTCTCGAACACGGAGTTCGTGAAGGCGGAGACCGGAGCCATCGAGCGCGCCGTCGCCGACGCAGAGAAGAGGACGAAGGAAGGTTTCGCGCCCGATGCGAAGGGCGTCGACGCGCTCGTGTTGCCCGCCGGCAAACAGGAGGCGCTGGTCTTCAAGTACGAGCCGCTCTCGACGTGGGAGACGGAGCTCGACTACGGACCGAAGGGCGGGCCGGCACCGCCGTTCTGGTGGCAGGTCTCGACGGAGAAGGACGGTTCGAGCCGCAAGATGGACTGGTTCCGCCGTGTGCCCCTCTGGGCAGTGCGACTCGGTGCCGCGAAGTTCGGCGTCACGCTCGACCCGACCGATCCGAAGAAGACGGTCGAGATCGACACGGGGAACAAGGGCAAGCCGACCACCTTCTGGCTCGATGCCGAGAAGAAGGTCCCCTACACGATGTTCTTCTGGGTCGGCTCCGAGAAGGAGCACGTGGGCGAGACGGACCACAACCTCGCGCCGTCGGACAACGTCGGCAACATCTACTATCGCAGCGCCGCGAGCTGGAAGAGCACGTTCCTTGGCGAGCCGATCGTGCTCTACGACGACAACGCGAATGGCCAACCCGCCGACTCGGATCCGTTGGCGGACGGCTTCAAGACGCCGACCGCAGGCGAGCACGACACGGAGGGGACGCCGGCGCCGCTGCTCGACTCGCTGCGTATCGGCAAGGGGCCGCGCATCCCGTTCTCCGAGTTCGTGCAGACGTCGACCGGTTGGTTCCACCTGAAGCGCACCGGGATCGAAGGCCTCATCGCGCGCCAGCTGAGTCCGGAGTACCTGAAGCCGGGCAAGGTGAAGTTCGTGTGGACCGGTCCGAAGCCGGCGGCGCCGGTGCAGCTCGTGCTGCAGGGCACCGACCTGTTCAAGGGCGCGCTGTTCGACGTGGCCAGCGGCAAGGAAGTCGAGGTCCCCGCGGGCAAGTACTCGGTGATCTTCGGTCGGATCGTCCTCGGCAAGGGCATGCGGGCCCAGATGGCGACGATCTACCGCGGCTCGTCGCCCGAGTTCGAAGTCGAAGCCGGCAAGGTGTTCGAGCTGAAGATGGGGGCGCCGTTCTCCATGCAGTTCAACCGTCGCGGCGACCAGAACACGACGATCGACGCGCTGAAGATCGTCCTGAAGGAAGCGTCCGGCTGCATCCTCACCGATCTGCAGGGAATGACCCTGTGGCCCGAAGTGCTCGCCGCCAAGGCCGAAGACGGCAAGGGCGCGAAGGTCGTCGGCAAGTTCGTGCGCTTCACCGACCCCGAACTCGTGAACAAGGCGGCGTCGAAGCACAACAACGTGAACCTCTTCGTCGCGTGCTTCCCGATGCCCGACGGCTATCGCGACGGCGAACTCATGCTGTCCGTCAAGCTGCCGGCCGACGGCATGAAGGTCGGACTGCAGATGAAGAAGCACCCGGTCTTCGGCGTCATCAACTCGCCGTTCCAGTGACCGGCTCGCGCGCGCTGCGCCTGCGACGGTGAAGTGGGTACCGCTCGTCGGTAGACTCTTCGCCCCATGCTGGACATCAAGGTGCTGCGCGAGAACACCGACGCCGTGCGTCGGGGAGCCCTGAAGAAGCGGATGCCGGACCGCGCCGCCGCGGTCGACCGGGCGCTCCAGATCGACGCCGAGCTGCGTTTGCTGCTGCCGACCCTCGACGGGATGCGTAGCGAGCAGAAGAGCGCCGGCAAGGCGATGGGCAAACTCGCCGGCGCCGAGCGCGAGGCGTTCCTCGAGAAGCAGAAGGCCCTGAAGGCCGAGATGCAGGCGCTCGAGGAGAAGGAGAAGCACCTTCGGGCGGACCTGCAGCAGCAGCTGTCACTGGTGCCGAACCTCCCCGACGACGACGTTCCCGAGGGCAAGGACGACACGGAGAACGTCGAAACGAAGCGCCACGGCACGGTGCGCGACTTCGGCTTCGAGCCGCGGCCGCACTACGAGATCGGCGAGGCCCAGGGCTGGGTCGACTTCACGCGCGCCGCCGACATGGCGGGATCGCGCAACTACATCCTGTTCGGCGATCTCGCGCTGCTGCACGACGCGGTGCTCAGGTTCGCGGTCGAGCTGATGGTCGAACGCGGCTTCGTCCCGGTCGATCCGCCGCTGCTCGTGCGCGACGCCGCGATGTTCGGCACCGGCTTCTTCCCCGGCGGTGAAGAGCAGACGTACCGCTGCGAGAAGGATGGTCTCAACCTGATCGGCACGAGCGAGGTGCCCGTGACGTCGCTGCACGGCGGCGAGATGCTGACGGAGGAACAGCTGCCGAAGAAGTACGTCGCCCGCTCGGCCTGCTTCCGTCGCGAAGCCGGCACCTACGGCAAGGACACGCGCGGCCTCTACCGGGTGCACCAGTTCCAGAAGGTCGAGCAGGTGATCGTCGATGTCGCCGACAGGGCGCGTTCACTGCAGCACCATCGCGACATCGTGCAGAACGCCGAAGACCTGCTGCAGGCGTTCGAACTGCCGTATCGCGTCGTCGCGGTGTGCGGCGGCGACCTCGGCGTGCCGCAGGCGATGAAGTACGACATCGAGACCTGGATGCCGTCGCGCAAGGGGTACGGCGAGACCCACTCGGCCTCGCGCTTCTACGACTACCAGGCGCGACGCCTCGATCTGCGCTACCGGCAGAAGGACGGCGGCAAGCCGATGTACTGCCACACGCTGAACAACACGGTTGCAGCGAGTCCGCGCATCCTGATCCCCCTGCTCGAGAACCACCAGCAGAAGGACGGTACGCTGCGAGTGCCGAAGGCCCTGCAGCGCTACCTCGGCGGTCGCGAAGTGATCGGACGTCCGGTGTTTTGACGGTTGACCTCGCCGCGGGCTGGATGCGTGGGTTTGCCCCGTGGGTCGCCCGCGTAGCGACGGCTCCCGAGAGATCGTGAGGCGCGCCGCCCCGCAGGGGCGGGGGGCTCAGTGCCCGCCGCCGAACAGTCCGCCGCCGCCACCGCCCCCCGCGCCGCGCAGAAGGTCGCGCAGGTCGAAGCCCGGCGGCAGTCCGGTGGGTGTCTGTCC
>JAEUHQ010000112.1 GCA_016794565.1 Planctomycetota bacterium
GCTACAGCGCGTGGAACAGGTAGGCGTCGGAAGTCGCCAGGCTCCCGATCTCGTCGATGGCCACCACCTGTGCGTGGAGGTCCAGCGGACGGACGCTCGGCGGGAGTGCGAGATGGAACGCGAACGACTGCTGCGGGAGCAGCAGCGAGAGCACGTCGAGCCGTGGCACCAGGACGCACGGCAGGCTCGCCGAACCAGGCAGCAGCACCGGCTCCATCGCCAGCCCGAGCACCAGCACCGCGAGCGCAGGCTGCGGTTGTACGAAGAGCGCGAGGTCGACCCTCGCATCGACGACGCATCGATGACGTCGCCCGCGTGACATCGACGCGTGCACGAGCGCTCGCGCGGCGCGCGACACCGCTCGC
Organism: Planctomycetota bacterium; assembly: GCA_016794565.1. Lineage (GTDB taxonomy): Bacteria > Planctomycetota > UBA1135 > UBA1135 > UBA2386 > JAEUHQ01. The sequence continues at coordinate 366 of JAEUHQ010000112.1, forward strand.
GCATCGCAACGAAGCGTCAGCGGCGTTCGAACACCTCGATGATCGGCAGTCCGTTGGTGTTCTGGATCGCGTGCGCGAAGGTGTCGTCGTCGAGCATCACGATCATCTCGGCGCGGCTGTCCCAGGTCTGGAGCGTGAGTGCGGGGAGATCCACTCCGTTGGCTCGCGTGTAGGTGCCCGCGGTGAACGGCACGAGCGGCCCCGCGAACGTGCCGTTGCCGAAGTAGCGGTAGGCCCGTCCGAAGTGCGTGATCGGATCCGTGTCGTCGAAGAACTCGTACGTCGTCGTGTCGCCCGGCTCGAGCCACTCCGTCGCGGTGACGAGCCGTTGCCAGATCGCGTCGAAGATCGCGTTCGCGGCGGCGACATCGGGCTCGTACGCGAAGTGGTCGCCGACCTCGAGCAGGTCGGCGACGGACGCCGCGATCGCCGGCGAAGCGGCTGCGTCGATCGCGAACGGCTGCAGCCGGCCGGCGCCCCCGTTCGCGCCGCCGCCACTGCCGCCCGTGCAGGCGGTGAGTGCGAGCAGGGCCGTGACGGAGAGGAGTCGCATGGCGCCCACCGCTCAGCCACCGGTCCAGCTGCTGCCGCTGGAGTCGATGTAGTAGTGGAAGCCGCTGCCGTCGCCGCCGACGGACACGTCGCCCCCGCCCTGGCTCGACCGGTGGCTCCACGCACCGTTGCCGGCGGGCTGGCCTTGTGACCCGAGGCCGTGTCCGCCGTAGCGGGCCGGCGAGCCGCCGCCGCACGCGGCGGCAGCCAGCTTCACCGCGGCGAGCGCCGCGACGAAGATCAGCACACGACGGAAGGAGACGCCGTTCGATCGGCGAGGAGGAATGTTCATGGCGGAGTCCAGGATGGGTCCGCCCCCTCCAAAGCCGTGGCGGCGACGCCGCTACACGGCATCACGCCTTTTTCAGCGGGCCGCCGCGAGCTGGGCGAGCCGGCCCAGGCGCGCCATCGCGCGCGCCAGCAGCACGCGGGAATGGGACTCGCTCACCCCGAGCCGACTGCCGATCTCCGCGTGGGACAGGCCCTCGAGCCGCGCCAGCCGGATGATCTCCCGCTGCTCGTCGCCCAGCGCCGCGAGCGCGCTCTCGAGGCAGGCGAGGTCTTCGCGCCGCATCGCGTGCGCCGACGGCGTCGACAGCCGGGCGAGATGGTCCTCCCACGTGCCGCTCGCGACGACCTCGCGCCGCACGTCCCGGCGCTCCGCGTGCAGGTGACGGCGGCGGTTCTGGAGCTTGTGCGCCGCGGCCTGGTAGAGCCACTGGCGGAACTGCGCCTCGCCGCGGTACTCGATGCGATCGCCTTCGAGCCGTTCGAGCACTTCGCGGCAGACCGACTGCACGAGGTCGTCGGGTGTCTCCTTCGCCGCGACCGCCGCACCGGCGTGGTGCGCGAGCCAGGCGCGCAGGCCGGGCAGGAACTCGACCAGCAGCGCCTCGACCGCGGCGCGATCGCCGTCGTGGGCTCGGGACAACCTGGTCGACAACGGGTCCACGGGGATCGATGGATGGAGGTCAGCGCCGCGCGGCGAAGCGTTCGCGTTCGGCGGTCGCCGCGGCCGCGTCGTGCAGGTGCTCGAGAACTGCGACGAAGCCCTGGTGGACAACCCGGTCGTCGGGCATGCGTTGCACGGTCTCCGCGTACGCCCCACGCGCGTCCTCCCAACGGCGGGCAAGGTGCAGCGACTGCGCGCGCACGCGCCAGGCGAGACCGAGGTTCGGTTCGACCGCGACGTAGCGTTCGCTGCAGCGAACGGCGTCGTCGATGCGCCCCTGGCCGAGGTGCAGCAGCGCCAATCCGCCCCACGCACTCCCGAGGCGGTCGTCGAGCCGCAGCGCGGCTTCGTAGGCCGCGGCCGCTTCGTCGGCGCGCGACTGATACAGCAAGCTCTCTCCGAGCCACATCTGCACGATCGCCGTCGTCGGCGCGAGATCGCGCGCCCGCTGGAGAAGCGCGACGCTGTGCGGGCCGTCCGCGACCATCAGCGCGCGGCCAGCGCTCGCCAGCGCCATCGCCGAGTCCGACCACAGGGTCTCGATCGCCCGCGCCGTGCGAACGGCGACCTCGTTGTCGCCGCAGAGAGCCGCGGTCTCCGCCGCGTACACGTGGAAGATCGGCGTGCGCACTTCCGCGTGGTCGAGCAGGATCGCCTGCTCGATCGCGCGCAGCGCCGCCGCAGCGTGGCCGCCATCCCCGCCTCGCGCCCGCCACAGCTCGAGCACGCCCTGCACGAACCAGTCCAGCGCCGCCGCGGGCGGCTCGGCCGGAAGGTGCGCCGCGCGCTGCCGCACGCCTTCGGCGTCGCGTCGCAGGTTCGCGGCCTCCACGCCGAACCAGCCGAGCATCGGATGTCGTTCGACGAGCGTGCGGTGCCGTTCGAGCAGGCGCTCGATGTCGGCCGCGTCGTCCGCCGACAACGCGCAGAGGAGCCGCCCGAGCGCGGCGAGTTCGTGCTCCGGCTCCTGCGCCAGCAGCGCGTCGAAGCGCGCCACCGCGTCGCCGCGCGCACCGCTGCGATACGCGAAGAACGCGTCCGTCGCCGCTTTCGCCGCCGCGACGCGATCGACGTAGCCGCGGCCGACACGACCGCTCTCGCGTTCGCGCCACCACATCGTTGCCAGCACGATCGCGACGGGCAGCAGCACGACCAGCGCCGCCGCGAGCGAGAACCGCGCGGGATGGCGGCGGATCGCACGCGACAGGCGTTCCAGCGCGCCGGCGCGGCGCGCCGCGACCGGCCGCCCTTCGCGCACGGCCACGACGTCGGCGACGAGGTCGCGCACGGCGGCGTAGCGACGTTCGGGTTCGAGCGCGGTTGCGCGCGCGACGACCGTCTCGAGATCGCGCCACGTCGAATCGTGGCGGAACGGCAGCGGCGGGCGCCGTCCTGCGAGGATCGCGTCCTGCAAGTCGGTGGACGAGTCGGCCGCGAACGCACACTGCAGCGTCAGGGCCTCCTGCAGCAGGAGGCCGAGGCCGTACACGTCGGTGCGGCCGTCGACGCCATGGCGGCCCTGCACCTGCTCGGGCGACATGTACGCGAGCGAACCGATCGGCGAACCGCTGCGCGTCAGCGACGAATCGTCGTCCGTGCGCGCGAGACCGAAGTCGACGAGTCGCACGCGGCCGTCGACGCCAACCATGACGTTCGACGGCTTGACGTCGCGGTGCAGCACGCCGCGGTCGTGCGCATGCTGCACCGCCGCACCGACCTCGGCGACGATCCGACACACGACCTCCGGCCACGCACCTGCAAGCGGCCACGGCGTCGCGCACGGCTCCTGTGAACGCGCGGCGACCGCGGCGGCGAGGTCGTCTCCGCGCAACTCCGTCGGCGAACGCCCCGCGAGTCCGGCCAGCGCCGCCGCGAGTGAACACCCCTCGACCAGTTCCATCGCGAAGTACGGCACGCCCTCCGCTTCGCCCCACGCGTACAGCGGCACGATGGCCGGGTGTTGCAGCCGCGCGATCGCTTCGGCCTCGCGGCGGAAGCGTTCGCGGTTCGCGTCGAACCACGCCAGTTCGGGCCGGATCAGCTTCAGCGCGACGCGGCGCCCGAGCGGCTCCTGTTCGGCGACGAACAGCTGCCCCATGCCGCCGCCGCCGAGCCGTGCGATCAGGCGGAACTCGCCGAACCGCTCCTGCAGCGGCGCCGCGTCGGGCGCGAGGTCCGCAGCGCGCAGCAGCGCCACGGCCTGCCGCAGGGCAGGTGCGTGCTCCGGGTTGGCGCGGCACAGTTCGTCGAGGGCGGCCTCGCCTTCGTGTTCCCACCGCAGCAGGCACTCCTCCAGCAGCGCCTCGACCGGGTCGGGCCGTGTGGGCGCAGTCTCGTCGACGTCTCTCTCGGTCATGCGCTCGTCGCGGAGCGGCCCAGCATAGCCGCCGCAGCGAACGACGCCGTCGTACCAACGAGCCACGGCGCGGCACTCACCGAGTGAAGTAGAAGGCGGCGCTCATGCGCTCCATCTTCCATCGTTCGCGCTGGCCGATGAGCGCCTGGATGCCCGGCAGTTCGCCGTCCTCGAACGGCAGTGCCCGCCACGAGAAGGTCGCCCGGCCATCGGCGTCGAGCAAACCCTGGAACACGAGGAGGTCGGGGGTCAGCGTCGGCCCCAGGTCGATGTCGGCCACGCCGCCGTACGGATGGCCGCCGGCGACGGGCCGCGGCCGGCCGCGGAACACACCGAACGGCGCACCCGGCGGACCGGCGACTTCGAGCAGCACCGGGGTCTCCGCATCGAATCGCACGCGGAACGGCCCCCGGCCGCTCCCGACGCCGTCCACACGCAGCGTCGCGAGCGCGGTGTTGTCCTGGCTCAGGTCGTCCTCGCGCGCGCGGACGAGCGGGCCGACGAGGGCCCAGGTCGAAACGACGCCGAGCGCCAACAGGCCCCAAACGGCCCGGCGCCAGCGACCCGCACCGGCAGCGGTCGCGCGCGCGAGGGGCTCGGCCAGGAACACCAGCAGCGCCGGCGACATCGTGACCATGAGGTCGACGTCGAGCGGCCAGCCGAGGTCGAAGCCGCAGCTCGCGAGGAACGCGAGGTACGCGCATGCCCCGGCGGCGAGCACGAGTTCGTCCGGCGACCAGTTCGCGCGACGCCACGCTGGAACGACGGCGCCGAGCGCCCATGCAAACGCCGCCGGCGCCGCGAACAGGAGAGCACCAGCGACGAGGGTGGTGTGTGATCGCGACAGGAGAGCCCCTTCGCCGAACCAGCTTCCGTCCGCACCGCGAAGCGGCACGAGCAGCGCGCCGTCCGGACCACCGTGCACGTCGCCGGCCACCAGCGTGCAGCCGGAGAGATGCAGGACCACCCGGCCCGCGGCGACACACGCGACGACCGCCGCGGCGCTCGCCACGAGGTCCATCGGCAGGCCGGCGCGAAGCCGAGCTCGGCCCGCGAGCACAGCGCCGGCGGCAACGACCGCAAGACCGGCGAACTGCAGATGCATGAGCGCTGCACACGTCAGCGCCGCCATTCCCAGGAGCAGTGAGCCACGCCCACCCGTTCCGCCGACCTGCGGCGGGACCAGCAGACTGCTGCGCAAGCGGTCGATCCCGACGATCATCAGCGGCACGCCCGGTTGTGTGTGTTCGACGTGCCCGTGGAAGAACACGGCACACACACCGGCACCGAGCCACAGGAGGCCCGTGACGCGCGATGCGTCGGCCGGCGAAACGCCTTCCACCCGCCCGAGCCGCGGCGTCGTCGTGGACATCCACAGGAAGGTCGCGAGCCAACCACACACGGGCGCGATCCACTCGAGCGCGGGCATGCCGAACGCCATGGCCGTGAGGTGGCACAGAAGACCCGACCCCGGCGACGATGCAGTCACGACCCCGTCGGCGGCCGCGCGACGCAGCCAGTAGGCATCGCCCATCGTCAGCACCCGGCACGACGCCCACCCGGCGAACAGGCAAGTCGCGGCGACCGCGTGCCAGCGCCACGAGGATGTCCGCCGGGCGCACACGACGGCGACGGTGACGAAGCCCGCGACGGCCAGAACCACCCGGAACGGCGGCGCCCCCGCCCAGTGCAGCCAGAGGCAATCGGTCGGGAACACGAACAGCGGAACACACAGCAGGAGCACGAGCGCCGCGATCGCACCGCGCAGCCCGCTCGAGCAGCGCATCCGCGTACCGGCCGAGGCGTCCGTCGCTGGCTCTGGAGTCACTTCACGTCCTGGCGCGATTGGGCCGGGCTCCCGACCGTTCGGGCGCCCGGGACCCGGGCTCGCGACGATCGCGACCCCCGTCGCCTCCGTCAAGGCGGCGGCGACACCACACCTGCAGGCACCGCCGCGAGAGGATCACTCCATGAACTCGCTCACCCAGCTGCGCCAAGGGCCGAAGTCGGCCCACAGCAGCCGCTCGTCGAGGAACCCCGCGGTGATCGTGAAACGCCAGAACGTCCATGCGAGCACTCGGTGCGCGCCTTCGGGCAGTTCGAACCGCCGGTCGGAGTCGGGCTCGCCGAACGCCTCGACGAGTTCCGCCGGCGTCGTCGACGCGGGCGCGGCGAGCAGCCGCTCCCTGGCCGCGGTGGCGCGGCCCCGACCTTCGTCGCCGAGCGTGTTCATGTACGCCCAGTACGGGAGGTACAGCACGAGAGGGAGCACGAACATGGTGCCCTCGATCGCGGTTGCCCCGCGCCCGGCCCGCGGCTCGGATCGTGCGGCGTCAACCGGTCCCAGGGCGCTCCAGGCGAGTTCGACGCGGTCGGCCATTGCACCCCGGACCAGCGCGGACAGTTCGTCTGGGCGCCACGGAACCGCGATCGCAGAACTCTCGCGCCGGTCGTACGGCTGCCAGGGATTCCTGTCGCTCGGCGGCAGGATCGTGACGGCAGCGAGTCGACCATCGATCGACACACTCAGGTACAACGGATGCGGCGACAGGCTCTCGTGCAGAACGACGCCGACGTCCTGGCTTCGTCCGTCCTCGCCGACCACGAAGCAGCGGAACAACGGAACCGCGGGCTCGTCGCTCTCGAGCAGTTCGGCGATGCGGCGCTGCTCCATGCCGTACTCGAGTCGTTCGAGGTTCCGCGGGTCGAAGCCGACGTTGCACGCCGAGAGGGCTGCGGCGGCGAACAGGGCGAAGTGGGCGCGATGCATGATGTCGCGCCGAAGGCTAACCACGCGCACCCGCACGAACCGACGAACTCCTGCTGCATGCGTCGTGAAGCCGCGCGAAACGATGCCCGACCGGAGTGTCAGCGGAAGAACGACAGTCGTTCCGCGCGGAGGAACGCGACGACGCCGGCGACCTGAGGAGCGAAGCGCGGATCGAGGAAGAAGCGTGTTCGCCACACTTCGGCGGGCAGCGTGGCGAGGTCGTCCTCGACGAGGCTCTTGCGCATCGCGCGGAAGGCCGCGGCCCGCGCGGGCCACGTCCGCCACTCCACGACGTCCGCGACCGCGGTGAGGCCGACCAGGACCAGCGTCCCCGCCATCGCGAACCGCCGCCCCGTTCGCGACCCGACGCTCGCGACCACGGCCTGCGCGTGGCACCCGAGCATCAGCGGCAGGACCATCGGCACATGGCGCGACGCAGCGAAGTTCGGACCGTCGACGGATCGGTGGCGCGCGAGGGACACGACGAACGCCACCAGCAGTCCCGTCGCACTCCACAGCACGTACTTCGCCGACGTCACCGCGTCGCCGCGCCCGCGGACCACGCTCCACGCCATCACGAAGGTCGCGACGATCGACGCCGCGCCCACGACGACCGCGACCACGTCGCCCGCAGGGCCCGGCCAGCCGATCGGCACGCCCGCGAGCTGCGCCACACCCAGGACCACCCGCACGGGATCGACGCTCGACGCGCCGGGCGCACTCGTCGGTGCCCCCCTCTGCATCCACAAGAAGACGGCACCGAACGTCCACAGCACCGCCGTCTCGACGCGCCGGGACGAGAAGCGGAACCGCCAGGTGGTGACGGACGCGAACAGGATCCACGAGAGGAGACCGCTCGCGAGGCTCAGCGTCGCTGCCAGCGTCAGGGCGCACAAGGCCGCGAAACGGGGGAGCGAGCCGGTGCACAGCCACCGATCGAACGCGAGCACCCCACCCAGCGTGACGAGCAGCGAGAACGCGTTCGTGAACGTCATCGCGAGATTCACCGTCTCCCACCCCGCCAGCGACGTCGGCAAGCAGACGCAGGGCAGCAGCAGCCAGGCGCGCTGCGCGCCGCCGACGCCGACGCGCGCGAGGTCCCGACGCACGGTCGCCATCACGAGCCACGCCGCGCCGAAGCAGGTGAGGATCGACAGCCACCGCACCGTGCGCAGATCGAGGCCGGCCACGTGGTACGCGATCAGGAACGCCAGCCGCGACGGCACCACGAAGTGTTCGTTGTGGCGCAGCAACAGGTACTCGAGCAAGGACGTCTGCCCCGCCAGATGCCGCTGCAGACCCTGCAGGAGCCCCCAGTCGTCCAGGAGCGGCACGTCGGCGACCACATGCACGCCGCCGATCACGGGCAGCACGAGGGCGACGAGTGCCAGGGCGAACGCGGCGATGCGCGCCGGCGAGCCCGGGCGAACGTCGAACGAGGCCATGCGGAGCGAAGCCTAACGGAGCCGGTGCCTGCCGCGCGTGCGCCTGCCGCCTTCCGCAGCGTCGGGCCGGGAGTCAGCGACCGGAGTCCGGCGCGAGTTCCGTGGCCAGCCTCTTCGCGGCCGCGTGTTTCGGGTCGAGGCGGAGCACCTCGTCCACCATCGCCTTGGCCGCCGCCTTGTCGCCTGCCTGCAGCGACGCGGCCGCGAGGTTCATCCGCAGACCCGTGTCGCTCGGCAGCTTCGGCAGGAGGCTCCGCCACACCGCGATGGCATCGGCGGGTTTGCCAGCGAACAACAGCACCGCGCCGAGGCTCTTCCACGGATCCGTCGGCGTCGGATCCTGGGTCACCGCGAGGCGAAGCACGAACTCGGCCTCTTCGAGACGGCCCAGCCGGCAGAGCGCCATGCCGCGTGTGTTCAGGAAGTCCGGCTTCGGCACCTTGCGGTACGCACGGTCGGCCAGTCGTTCCGCTTCGTCGAGTCGCGGATCGCCGGCGGCGCGCCCACGCGCCGTATCCGCTTCGAACTGGTCGACGAGAACCGCGGCGAGCATGCCCTGCGCCGTCGCGTAGTCGGGGAACTCCGCGAGCAGCTTGCGCAATTCGCGTTCGGCGTCCGCGAACCGCCTCCGCGCGCGCACGGCGGTCGCGTAGTTGAGCACGACCACGTCGCGGCGCGCCGGGTACGCGATCGCCCGCTCGAGCAGCGCCAGCGCCTCCTCGCCGCGACCCTCGTCGTTGAGGGCACGGGCGTATCCCGACAGGATCGACGGAACGAGCAGGCTGTCGCTCTTCAGTTCGTTCTTCGTGAACGCGTCGCGCCAGAAGAGCGAGCCGTCGGTGAACGCCGGTGCGTGGGATCGCGTCGCCAGGGTCGCGGCGACCAGCGCTGCGCCGGCGACCACGCCCCATGCCGTCGCCCGCTGCGCCGCCCCCATCGCGGCCCGCGCCAGAACGCGGTCGATGGCCGCCGCGGCGAGCACGATCGGCACGAGCACCGCGAGCATCGGGAGGTACATGCGCCGGTCCGCGACGACCTCCGTCACGATCGGCATCACGCTCGACGTCGGCGCGAGCAGCAGGAAGAAGAGTGCGCCGAGCCACCCGAACCACGGGCGTCGGCGCCATTGCCACGCGGCCAGCACTGCCAACGCGAGCACCACGAGTCCCTTCGGCGCAGCGGTCGCGGCGTCGCGCACGATGGGCCATTCGTAGACCGTGCGAAGCGAGGTCGGCCAGACCACCGACGCGATGTAGTGCACCACGACCGACGCCTGGGTGAACAGCCACTCGATCGGCGACACCTTCACCAGCGCGTCGAAGCCCACGGTCGGATTCGACGGCCCCGCCGCGACACAGCCGATCAGCACGAGCCACGTACTCGCGATCGCGAAGTGGAAGCGCCGTCGATCTCGCATCGCGCGCCACGACGGGACGAGGAACGCGCGCTCGAACAGCACGACGAGGATCGGTCCGACGACCAGGTCCTCCTTGCTTGCCATGCCGAGCGCGAGCGCGACGACCGCAGCGAACCGCCATCGCGCCGGCGTCGGCGATTCCGCGGCGCGCTGCACCGCCCGGAGGCAGGCGAGGAATCCGAGACTCATCGTGAGCGTCGACCGCTGCGTCACGTACGCGACCGCGTCGGCGCCGAGCGGATGGCACGCCCAGAGCGCCGCGACGAACGTGGCGAGCCACGCCGCGCGCTCCGGCGTGAAGCGGCCGCGCAGGTTCGGCGCGAGCAGACAGCCGCGAACCACGGCGCCGACGAGCAGTGCGTTGACCGCGTGGAGCACGAGGCTCGTCGTGCGGAACGCGGCCGCGCTCATCCCCCACAGCGTGTGGTCGAGCACGATCGAGAGGCAGGCAACCGGGCGGTTGGCGAGCGACGTGTGCTCGGGTCCGAACGCCATGCCCCACCAGTCCCCGGCCACGACGAGCGGGTTGGAGTAGACCGAGCCGTGGTCGTCGTAGACGAAGCCCCCCTGCAGCGCACCGCCGTAGGCGATCGCGGCGGCGACGATCGGCAGCAGGACGCCGACAAGCGTGCGGGTCCTCGTCACGAACCGCTCCGCCCGCGCGCGAGGTAGCGATTGGGAACGTTGACGACCGGCGGAACCGGGCGACCGGCTGCGCGCAGCATCTCGTCGATCGTCGCGCGGATCTGCCGTTCGTCGCGGTGCACCTGCGGCAGCAGCCCGAGCTGCGCGTACGAGATCGGCGTGAGGTCGAAGAACGTCGTCTCCCACTCGAAGCCGCGGCCCCAGACCAGCCCGGCGATGCGAACGTCCGCGCGCGCCCCCGCCGCGAGCAGCAGGTGGCGACACGCCGCGGCGCGGTCGTCGTTCGCGTTCACGGTGTGGAAGAGCGGCGTGTGGCCGCCAAGACCGTTCTCGTCGACCCCGGCGCACGCATTCGGGTCGGCGCCGGCGCGCAGCAGTTCGTCCATGGCGGCGGCGCATTGGAACTCGGCCGCCACGTGCAGCAGCGTCGCGCCCTGCAACGGCGTGAATGCGGACGAGAGCGACGTGCGGTACTGCAGCAGCGCGGGATCCTCGCGCAACGCGGCTGCCAGCGCCTGCGCATCGTCGAGGAGCACAGGTGTCAGCGCAGGATCGTCGAGCCGGGCACCGCCGTCGAGCAACGCACGCAGGCACGCGGGGAAGCGCGGCGACCGCGCGTACATCTCGGTCAGCCACGTCGCGGCGTTCTTGCCGCGGATCGGCGAGTGCACGTCGAGGCCGCCCGCCACCAGCGCAGCGATCGCAGCCGGGTCGTGCAGTTCGAAGGCTTCGAGCAGGCGGTCGATGGTGTCGGTCATTGGTAGAGCCTGGTCACCGGGTCTTGCAGCCGCGGAGTCGTCGTCACGATCGGGAAAGCGCCGGTCGCCGGCGCGAGCACGGCCCCTGCTGCATGCCGAATCGGACTCACGGCCCCTTCGGACGCAACGCGGTGAGTCGTGCGAGCCGTTCCTCCGCCTCGCGAACGGTCCGCCGGTCGAAGCTGCGCGCGACGCGCGCGATGGCGAGCCCGCGCTCGACGTGCTGCAACGCGGCCTCCTGCCTGCCGACCTGCTCGTACAGCGCCGCCAGCGCGAACCGCAGTCGACCCTCGGTCTCGGGTGCGTCGGCATGGTCGGGCAGACGCGCGGCGACCGCGTCGAGCGCGGCGTCCAGCCCACCACCTTCCGTACGCCGTACGACTTCCTGCAGGAGCGACACGACCTCGACGACCTGGCTGTGTGCGCGCCAACCGACACTCGCGTCGTGCGCGGCACTCCGCCAGCCGTACCAGAGACCCGCGACGCCGACGAGCAGGCCGAGCAGGAGACCACTGGCGCCGACCACGGCCCAGCGATGACGAGACGCGAATCGACGCACACGGTGAGTGGCGCTCCCCGGATGCGCGCGCAACGGCAGGCCGTCGCGCGCCGCCAACACGTCACCCGCCAGCTCGGCCGCCGACGCGTACCGGGCGGCAGGATCGGCGTGGCTCGCCATCGCGGCCACGGAAGCGAGATCCGCTGCGAGCGCAGTCGGCGTTCTGGCGTCGACGATCCGCGCGAGCAGCACACCGAGGGCGTGTACGTCGCTGGCGGTGCTGGCAGGCTCGCCGCGGAGTTGCTCGGGGCTCGCCCAGCCGGGCGTGAGCGGGGCCGGCATCTCGTCCGCGGGTTCGTCGTCGCCCTCCGCGGCGAGGAGGCGGGCGATCCCGAAATCCAGGAGCTTCGGCGTGCCTTCTTCCCCCACGAGGATGTTGGAGGGCTTCAGGTCGCAGTGGACGACGAGGTGACGGTGCGCATGGTGCACCGCGCCGCACACCTCGACGAACAAACCGATGCGAGCCCGGGCGTCCAGACCGCGCCGGGCGCACCATCGATCGATCGGTTCGCCGTCGATCAGCTCCATCGCCAGCCACGGGCGACCATCCGGCAGCACGCCGACGTCGGCCAGGGCGACGATGTGCGGGTGGCGCAGGCGCGCGAGGGTCCGGCGTTCACGCCGGAAGCGCGCCACCATCGATCCGGTGTCGAGGCCACGGCGCATCACCTTCAACGCAACGTGCAGTTCGACGTCGTCGGCCGTGCGCACCGCGCGGTACACGTCCGCCATGCCGCCGGACGCGAGGAACCCCTTCACGTGGCAAGGACCGATCCGGCTGCCGACGAGGTCGGGCGAGGCATCGCCATCGAGCAGCGGCGACGGCGGGTCGGCCGAAGCGAGCAGTTCGGCCACTTCCGCGGCAAGAGACGGATCGTCGGCCGCTGCGGCGGCCAGGAAGGCCTCCCGATCCTCGGGCGCGCGCGCCGCCGCATCGTGGAAGAGGCGCTCCATGCGCGACAGTCGTTCCGCGTTCGGCGCCGGCCTCATCGTCCCTGACTCCGGATCTCGCGCGCGAGCCAGCTCCGCGCGAAGGCCCAGCGCCGCTTCACGGTTCGCGGCGACATGCCGAGCAGCGCCGCGATCTCGTCGACGCCGTGACGCCCGAAGACCCGCAACTCCACGAGCCTGGCCAAGTCGGCATCCGCCTCGGCCAGCGTGCGGAGGGCATCGTCCACGAGGAGCAGCTCGCGGCTGCATCGGTCCGCCGCCGGGGTCGAGTCGTCGAGATCCATGCGCCGACCGGCGTCGCGCCGCGCGGCGCACCGGCGACGGGCGCTGTCCACCAGGACCCGCCGCATGGTCGCCACGGCGAGCGCCACGAACCGTGTGTGCGAGAGGCCGCGCGCATCGGGCCGCCCGGCGACCCGCATCCACGCCTCGTGCACCAGAGCCGTGGGCTGCAGTGTGTGATCGGGCCGTTCGCGGCGCATGAGGCGCCGCGCGACCGCGCGCAGTTCCGCGTGCACGAGCGGCGGCCACGCCTGGGTCGTCATCGAGTTGGCCCCGTTTCGGCCGCGATTGCGCCTTCGTTCATGGACGGACGATTGTCGAGCAGACCGAACCGCCGCGAAAGAGCCTCCGGCACGGGGGCGTGCGCGCGACCGGTCGGGCCCGGGGTCCGTACCCACGGAGTCCCGATGACGACGACGAGTTCCGACCCCGCGAGCACCATCGCGCGGCGCGAGTTCCTGAAGGCCTCGATGGCAGCAGCGGGCTGCACCGGATTGTGCGTGCCGTCCGACGACCGGCCCCGCGGTTGCGGGGACGAAGCGCTCACGTACGCCGAGTTCCTCGAGCTGGCCGTGCCACTGGCGAAGAAGCTCGTCGCGCACGAGTCGCGACCCGGTGAAGACCACTATCTGCTGTCCCTCGCGGCACTCGCGGTCCGGCTCGCAAGCGTGGACGAGCCCGAGTTGCGCCGCGTCGGCAAGGAAGACGAACCGGCGCACTGGATCGGGGCGAACGACACGCCGGAGGACTGCCCGTTCACGGTGCTGCACTGGAAACTCGCTCCGAACGCCGTCGTCCGGCCTCACCCTCACACGTACGGCAGCGTCGTCACGCTCGGCCTCGAGGGCGAAGTCCGCGTCGCCAACCACGAGACCGTCGACGCCCCGGACTACGAGGGCGACGGTCGTTTCCTTCTGCGGCGGACGAACGACCAGATCCTGCGCCCCCACGACGTGAACGTCGTCGCGCTCCGGCACGGATTCATCCACGGCTTCGTCGCCGGCCAGGAGGGGGCACGCGGCCTCGACATCACGACGCGCGTCCGCGCCAAGCAGCCGAACCTCTCCGTCGACATCGGCGGGCAGCCGGTGGACGCGGCACGCGCCCTGTTCCACGGCCGATGGATCCGCTAGTCGCGCGGCAGGGAGCGCCCGACGCGAACGCCGATCTCGGGCGTCGTCTGGTTGCCGAGCACGTGGCGCATCGAGCCGATGCGGCAGTCGCGCGGCGGCAGCATGTAGGAGCCGCCGCGTGCGAACCACGCGGAGCCGCCGCCCTCCGTCGCGGCCGTCACCAGTTCGGCGACGTTGCCCAGGGTGTCGTGCAGACCGAACGCGTTCGGCAGGAAGCTGCCGACGGGTGCGTGGGACAGGAAGCCGTCGCGCACCTCCGTGTGCACCGCGACGTTCGCATCACGCAGCTTCGCGAGCGTGGCGTCGGCGACGTTCGCACGACCTTGCAGCGCCTCCGGCGTGTCGCCCGCACCCCAGATCGATCCGGAGCCCGCGCGCGCGGCGATCTCCCATTCGTTGAGGTCGGGCAGCCGCAGTTCGAATCGCGCGAGGAACGCCGCGATCTCCGGTGCGAGCACCGACTCTTCCGGATGCCGCAACGTGTAGTCCGGACCGTCGAGGTTCGACTTGCCGGCCGCGCCCAGCGCGTGGATCGAGCCGCCGAGCGTTCGCACCTGGCCCTGCGTCAGTTCGTACTTCGCGATGAAGAACGCCGACGTGGGCGCGCTCTCCACGTCGGTCTCGATGCCCTTGCGGAACGGGTCGTGGTGCGGAGCTTCCGGATCGCGGTCCTGGCTGCCGACCGTGCGCTGCCCGCCCGGGATCAGCACGAGCACGATCCCCGTCGTGTCGTCGATCACGAGGCGTCCGTCGCCTCCGCGCGCCGGCACGGACCCCGATTGCAGGTGCACGAACTCCTCGAGCCCGGACGCCGGATCGGGCCCCAGCGGCACGAGACCGAGCACCGGTCGGAGCGGCAGGCCGCTGTACGCGGGGGACGCCGCGACGCGCGCCGCCGCCGCCGTCCAGGCATCGCGAGGCGCGTCGAGGGAACGCCGCTGCACGTCCGCCGCGAACTCCGCCCGCGCCTGCATGCTGCGGAACGCACCCTGTTCCATCGAGTCCAGGGCGACGAGGTGCTGGCGAAGACGATCGAGCAGGAAGCGCGCGCCGCGCTGCTCGTCGGTGTCCGCCGAGGCGCGCGACGCGGCGTTCGCCTCCAGCTCGGCGACGGTGGCCGCGTGCGATGCACGGCGGTCGAGCAGCGCGCGGGCCCGCTCGAGCCAGCGCCGGTGTTCGGCCAGCCGGTCGGGGCGCGACGGCCACATCGCGTGCTCTTCGGCGAGCAGGGTCTCGAGCTCGAGAACGTCCGCGAGCCGGCGGTAGTCGGCGAGGTGACCCTGCGCGCGGGCCTCGTTCGCGGCCGCTTCGCGCCAGAGCGACGTGCTGACCGCCGCGCCCGCGAAGAGCGACGCGGCGACGACCGCGCCCGCGGCGACGCCGACACGATGGCGGCGCACGAACTTGCGCAGCGCGTAGCGCGTCGACGGCGGACCGGCGAGCACCGGCTCGTGCGCGAGATGCCGGCGCAGGTCGGCGGCGAACTCCGCGACCGACGCGTAGCGCTCCGCGGGCTCCTTCTGCAACGCCCTCGCGAGGATCCAGTCGAGGTCGCCACGGAGGTCGCGTGCGTACGACATTCCCGCGGCGGCCGCGCGTTCGCTCGCGAGCTGCGGTTCGTTCTCGAGCACGATCCGACGAAGTTGCGCGAGGTCCGCCGAACTGCCGCGCGCCGGCGCGAGCGGCAAGGTCGTCGTGAGGAGCTCGTAGAGGATCACGCCGAGCGCCCATACGTCGGTGCGCGTGTCGATCTCGGCGACGGCCCCGCGCAGCTGCTCGGGGCTCATGTACGCGGGTGTCCCGAGCACCGCACCGGCGTGGGTCGCGACGGTGTTGGCGACCTCGCCCTCGATCACCTTCGCGAGCCCGAAGTCGATCACCTTCGCCTGCCACGCCCCGTCGACGTCCGCGACCAGGATGTTCTGCGGCTTCAGGTCGCGATGGATCACGCCCCGCTGGTGCGCGTGGTGCACACCGTCGCACGCCGCGAGGAAGAGCTCGATGCGGGCCGCGAGACCCGCAGCGCGCTTCGCGACGAACCAGTGGAGCGGCTCGCCGGGCACGTACTCCATCGCGAACCACGGCCGTCCGTGTTCGTCGACGCCCGCGTCGAAGATGCTCGCGATGGCGGGATGGTTCATCCGCGCGAGGGTCTCCCGCTCGACGAGGAACCGCGTCACGGTCGCCGCGGACGACGCGGGCGCGTGCAGCACCTTCAACGCGACCTGGCGTCGCAGCGGCTCGTGCTGCTCGGCCAGGAACACCACCCCGAACGAACCCTCGCCCACCGGCCGGACGACGCGGTACGGTCCGATCGCCGTCGGAGCCTGGCCGATCCAGTCCGAGCCGTCGGAGTCCGAGAGAGCGCGCGCGCCGCGCTCGAAGTCGTCGCGCAACCGCTGCAGCTCGCCGCGCAGCGCCTCGTTCGCCACGCACAGCGCTTCGAAGCGCGCGACCGCCGCTGCCCGCGGACCGAGCAGGATCTCGCACGCCGCGTCCTCGACCGCCTGCGGCAGGCCTCGGTTCGGCGACGGGCTCGGTTCGGGGTCGGTCATGGCGAGGAAGCAGCGGCCGCGCGGCGAGCGTAGCGGTCAGTCGGGATCGAGAGTCTTGCCGAGCGCGCTCAGCGCACGGACCAGCAACTGCCGGACGGCGACCTCGGACTTGCCCAGGCGCGCGGCGATCGCGGCGTGCGGCAGACCGGCGATCCTGGCGAGCGACACGACCTCCCGCTGCGGCTCCGTCAGGGTGGCGAACGCGCGCTCGAGCCGCTGCGTCTCCTCGCGGGCGATCGCCACGCGGCTCGGTGTCGTCAGGTCGCGCAACGCCTCGACGAAGAACGCGGACCCGTCGACCGGCCCGGCCTCGCGATCGGCGGCACGCTTGCCGCGACCGTGGAACCGCGCCTTCTCGCGGATCTTGTTGAGCGCCGCCTGGAACAGCCAGCCGCGGAACTCCGGTTCCCCCCGCCACTCGAACCGCTCCTCCTCGAGCAGTTCGCGCACCGTCGACTGCACGATGTCGACCGTGTCCTCGCGGCCGCGAAGTTCGACGCCGAGACGCAGGTGCACGAAGCGCTGGAGCCGCGGCAAGTACGCGCGCAGCACGTCGGCCAGACCGGCCGGATCGCCGCGCGACGCGGACAGGATCGACGATTCGCTGGGTTCTGCAGGGTCGTGCACGGCCAGGGTCGCTCCCGCCGCACCATCGGTGCGTTCGCAGGTCGTGTCAAGGAATGCGGTCGTGGCCATCGTCCGGTCGAGGATCGCGGGCGGCGCGCCCGTGACGCCGAACCCGCGAAAAACACGGCCCGCGCCGTCACGGCCGAAGCGGCCCGGTCACTGCCCCGCGAACCAATGAACAGCACCATCCCTTCGATTCCCGGGGCCGTCTCGTCGGACCTCGATGCCGTGAAGACCCGCCAGCAGGCGGCCTGGTCGTGCGGCGACTACTCCGTGATCGGCACCACGTTGCAGATCGTCGGCGAGCAGATCTGCGAGTCGCTCGACCTGCGCGCCGGACAGCGTGTGCTCGACGTCGCGGCCGGCAACGGCAACGCGTCGCTCGCCGCAGCGCGGCGCCACTGCGAGGTCGTGTCGACGGACTACGTGCAGTCGCTGCTGGACCGCGCCCGCGAACGCGCCGCCGCGGAGCGCCTGTCCATCGGCTTCCGCGTCGCGGACGCCGAGGCGCTGCCGTTCGCGACGGCGTCGTTCGACGCGGTGGTCTCGACGTTCGGCGTGATGTTCACTCCCGACCAGGAGCGTGCCGCGGCGGAGCTCGTGCGCGTGTGCCGGCCGCGTGGCCGCATCGGCCTCGCCAACTGGACGCCCGAGGGATTCGTCGGCCGGATGTTCGCGACGATCGCCCGGTACCTGCCCCCGCCGGCCGGCACCCGTTCACCGATGGAATGGGGCACCAGGAAGCGCCTCGGCGAACTGTTCGCGCGGCACGCGATCGTCGTCGATGCACAGCAGCGGCACTTCGTGTTCCGCTACCGATCGGCGGAGCACCTGCTCGAGGTGTTCAAGCTCGTCTACGGGCCGATGGTGAAGGCGTTCGCGGTCCTCGACGGCGCGAAGCAGGCGGCCCTCACCGCGGACCTGCTCGCCCTGATCCGCCAGTGCGACAGCGGCGCCGGTCGCGGCCTCGTCGTGGCGAGCGAGTACCTCGACGTCGTCGTCACACGAGCGTGACCGTCACGCGCGGTGCGGTGCGTCACTCCCACCGCGCACCATGAAGCATGCAAGTGTCGTCTGCGCGCTGCTCGCGATCGCGAGCCCCGCGCAAGTTCTCCCCGAATCGACTCCGGACCTCGCGCGACGCATCGGCACCGCCGGGCCGCTCGACCGCGTCGTGCACGACGAACCCGGCGACGGCCGACTGTGGGCCTGTGGCACCGACTGGAAGGCATCCTTCGGCAGGGACGGGTTCACGTTCGTGCCGCGCCTCCCCGAAGCACCGCGCAACATGCCGATGTGCTTCCGCGTCGCGCACGTCGCGGTTGGCGGCCACGCACTGGCGATCGACCGCGACGTCGCGCCCCGCCGCGACGGCGACCGTGTGACGTTCGCCCGCGGTCCCCTGCGCGAGATCTACGACCTGTCGCTTGCCTGCGTCGAGCAGTCGTTCGTGATCGACACCACGATGCCCGGTGACGTCGTCGTCGATCTCGACGTCGCGACCGAACTGCGCGAGGACGCGCAGCGACCCGGCCTGCAGTTCGCGAGCGAGTTCGGCGAAGTGCGCTATGGCGACGCGTTCGTCGTCCGCGACGGAGCGAAGACCGCCATCGCGACCGAGTGGAACGGCGCCGTGCTCCGCCTGCGCGTCCCCGAGTCCCTGCGCGGCGAAGGTCCCGTCGTGATCGATCCGATCCTGTCGACGCAGACCGTCGGCTCGACCGGCACGTACGTCCGCGTGGACGCCGCGTACGACGTGACGAACGACCGCCACATGATCGTGTTCGAGTCGGTGTGGACGATCACCGACCACGACATCTGGACCATGATGTTCGACGGAGCCGGCAACCCGATCTCCGGCTCGATGCTCGCCGTCGACTTCACGACGACGAACTGGGTCTACCCGCGCACCGCGAACCTGAACGACGCCGATCGCTTCCTGGTCGCCGCCACGGTGGACGACCCGACGTACGGCAGGCAGATGATCTGGTCGCGCACCCGCGACGCGATGGGAGCGACGGCAATGGGCGCGCCGCAGCTGCTCAGCGACCCGAACCTGTTCGGCGACAACCAGGCGGCGGAGGTCGGCGCCGATCCCGCGACCGGCCCCGGCAATCACGACTGGCTCGTCGTCTGGACGAACCGCACGAGCCCCACGTCGCGCATCCAGGGCCGCCTCGTGCGAGGCACCGGCCAGCCCCGTTGGTCGAGCGTCCTCCCGATCCAGCCCGGCAACGACACCGTCGACGGCGTGCAGGTGTCGCGGTCGAACGGGAACGGCTTCGTGCCCCATCCGATGTGGTGTGTCGTGTACACGCGCCAGGTCGGCGTCGAGAGACACGTCGTCGGCAGGACCGTGGATCCGAACGGCGTCGTAGGCAGCGAAGTCCCGTTGGACACCAGCAGCAACACGAACAGCGATCCGAAGGTGTCCTCGCCGATCGCCGACGGCCCGAAGACGCGCTTCCTCG
>JAEUHQ010000166.1 GCA_016794565.1 Planctomycetota bacterium
CTCGAGAAGTGCACGCTCGACCTCCTCGACGCGCTGATCGACGCCGATCTGACGGCCACTGCGCTCGAGATCGTCGCGGATGCGCGAAACACCGGGACGATGCGGCCCCAGATCCTCCTCCGGGAGGCGAAGGCCCGCCAGAAGGCGCGCGACACGCAGGGCGCTGTCGAGGTCCTGATGGAACTCGCGGCTTCCTACGAAGCACAGAACGACAAGCCACGCGCGCTCGAGACGTACGACGCCGTGTTGCGCCTCGACCGGTCGCGCAAGGACGTCCAGAAGATCGTGACGCAGATGCGTCGCACGCGCGCCGGCCGGATCGCCCGACTGACGACGATGGTCGCCGGAACGATCTTGCTCGGCGGCATGGGAGTCGTCTTCTGGCAGCAGACCGCGTTCGAAGCCGCCACGAAGGAGGCCGATGCCGCCGTCACGGCGCTGCTGGACGCCGGCGACCGTGCCGGTGCGCGCCGCTGCTGGGCCGAATGGCACGAGCGCCTCGGCGATTGCGAACCTGTCGTCGACCTGCTCAGCCGGATCGACTTCGCCGATGCGGCGCAGAAGACGAAGGTGGAGAAGGCGGCTCGGAAGGAGATCAACGACGCGCTGACCGCGGCGGCGCAACTCCTCGAGGGAGGCCAGATCGAAGCGGCGCTGAAAGGCTACGCCGTGCTCCTGCAGCGCGATTCCCTGCGGGAAGAGGTCATCAGCGTCGCGGGCCAGCGGTTCGAGGTGCTGCTCGGCCTTCTCGAACAGGCCGCGAAGGCGATGGTCCACGGCATGCCGCCGGAGCCGTCCAGCCTGTTCGATCGCAGGGATCTGGAGCAACGGTGCGCGGATCTCGCGTCCATCTGCCCGCCGAAGCTGATCCATGCGTTCCAGGAGCTCCATCGCCTGAACTCGGACAAGGCGCTTCCGGAGTTCCTGGCGGAAGGAATGCGCGCACGTGTCGACAAGCTCGCCTCCGAGAGCCTCCCTTCGTTCGCACGGGCGGCCGAGCTGACCGCCGCCTACGCGGAGGCACTGCAGCGGAACGAGCATCAGCGCCGTCTCGACCCGCTGTTCAAGGCGGCCGTCGAGCGCGAGGCCGCGAACGACTTCCGCGGCGCACTCGACCTCTACCGCACCCTGGAGAGCGAACCGGCGAGCGACGACCAGCTGCGGGCGCACTTCCGCGACCAGGTCGCTCGCTACACGAAGATCTGCCAGATGATGGATGTCGTGGACAACGCGACGCGGGCGGGCGACTTCGCGGAGGCCCAGAAGGGTTACCGGGCGCTCCGGGTGGCCTTCGAGAAGGTGCCGTTCGACCGGCTCGTGCGACTGCCCATCCGGATCGAGAGTCGCCCGGCCGGAGGCGTCATCACGTGCAACGGCAAGGAACTCGGCCCTGCACCGATGACGCTCTCCTACCTGCCCGCCGAAGAGAGTCGCATTCGCGTCAGCCTGGACGGCTTCCGTGCCGCCGAGGCCATCGTCACAGGCGACAGTCGAGGAGCGTGGATCGGTCACCTCGTTGCGGAGCCGACGCGCTCGTTCGCGTTCGACGCGCGCGTCGAAGTGCCGCCCGCAGTCGACCGGTCCGGCCGACTCGTCTTCGTCGACCGCGCCGGCGTGGTCCGTTCGATCGACGCATCTTCAGGCGAGACGCGGTGGGAGTTCCGGTCCGGTGATCTCTCCGGCCTGCTCGGCCGCCCCCACGTGTGGGAGAACCTGGTCCTCGTCACGTCCTTGGACGGGGAACTCCGCGCACTGGACGCGGATCGCGGGGAGCCGGTGTGGACGAGACCCGACTACGCGAGCGACGTCGCGCCGGCGATGGTCGACAAGTTCCTGCTCGTCGCGACGACCGACCGCGTGTTGCACGCGGTCGATGTTGCCGCCCGCGCCGAAATCCGCGCCCCTCTCGACGACGCGGCCCACGACCAGGTGCTGGCGCACGGTCGCATCGTGATCGTCGGCGGCGATCGGGGACTCGTGAGTGCCTTCGTGCTGCCGGACCTGGCTCCGGCGTGGAAGACCAGACTCGCCGACGTGGTCCAGCCGGGACTCGCGGTGGGCGAAGGCGTGGTCGTCGCGATCGACGACGCCGGCCACGTGCACTGCATCGACCTCGCGACCGGCTCGGTGCGGTGGAGCAAGGAGCTGGACGTGGAGACCCTGGGACGTCCTGCCATCGTTCAGGGAGCGGCTCTGGTGAGCACTCCCGATCGGATCGTTCGCTTCGACCTGGCGACCGGCGCCGAACGCGAAGCGATCGCACGTCTCGACGATGCGTGGGCCGGAGGTCCGATCCTGATCGGGGGTCGCATCGCGGTTCCGGTCGGGAATGGATCTGTCCAGATCCTCGACGCGGAGCGACGTGAGTTCCTGTTCCGTCTCGACGGCAGTGGGCGCGAGGGTGGCCTGCTCACGGCCGCCGGCAGGTTGTTCGTCGTGCACGCGGACCGACGGATCGCCATGTTCTCCGGCTTGCGATGAGCTGCGCGGCGTCGCCTTCCCGACGGCTCGCCGTCTGGAAATCGCCACTGCCCGAGGCCGCCGCGCGACGCCTCGCAGTTGCGCATGCCACCGATGATTGCGGATCACCGCAGAGTGGCAACGACGAGCGCAGGCCCTGCGGCCGTCGCGTCCTTGCGACGGACTCCTCCGTGTCCACGTCGCGTCGGCGCGCAACGAAGTGCGATCCCGCATCGAGACCCACGACCGAACAGCTCGCTGCGATTCGTTGCCACGGCACCGATCCCCACGCGTTCCCTCGCCCTTTCTTCATGCATTGCACGAGGTAGACTCCTTCGGTCTGCTTCGGCATGACGATTGCACCCTGAGACTTGCCCTCGCGACGTACCGCTTCCGCCGAACCATGCGCTTTCCACCGCTGCTGACGACGCTGACCCTCTGCTTCCTTGCCGCTTGCGCCGACCACAGCGCCTCGGGATCCCCGACCGACAATGGCGGCACCGCGCCGACCAACGGCACCGGCGCCGGACAGCCCGACGTGGTGACGCGCACGATCACCGAGCCGAAGTTGCCCGAGCCCCCGCAGGTGACCAATCCCGGCGGTTCCGGCGGCGATCCCTACGAATCGGGTGACGGAACCGACGGCACCGGTGGCGGGAGTGGACCCGTTCCCGAGCCGAGCACGCTGCTGCTCGTCGGCACTGGCCTCGCGGGCATCGCACTGCTGCGGCGCCGCCGCCAGAACGACCCGGATCGTGCCTAGCGTGGCAGGCGACCCTCGTGTCGCCTGGTCCGCATGACGGCGCCGTATCCGGGGAATGCGTCCCGCACGAGCACGGTGCGCTCTCGTGTTCCTCGCATCGCAGCTGGCCGCTCGCTCCTCGACTATGTGTCGGAGCGCTTTCGATACCTGGATCGCGCCCGGTGGTTGCAGGAGATGGCAGCGGGACGGCTGTCGTTGGACGGCCGCATCGCCAACGCAACGACGGTCCTGCGAGCGGGAAGCTGGCTCGTCTGGCGGCGCGACCATGCGGAGCCGGAGGTCGATCGTTCCGTACGGATCCTGCACGACGACCCGTCGCTGGTCGTGGTCGACAAGCCCGCCCATCTGCCCTCGCACGCGGACGGCCCATTCGTCGCGAACACCCTCGTCCACATCGTTCGAACGATGCTCGCTGCTCCCTCGCTCGACCTGGTGCATCGCCTCGACCGCGAGACCAGCGGCGTGTGTGTGCTCGCACGCGACGCCGCGACCCGCGACCACCTGCGTAGACAGTTCTCGACGAACGGCGTCCGCAAGGAGTACCTGGCCATCGTGCGAGGTGGCATCGAACACGACATCGACGTGGACCTGCCGATCGGCTTCCATGGAGCGAGCACGGTGTCCCTGCGGCGCAGCGCGGCCCCCGACGCGCGCGACGCCAAGCCTGCGGCGACGCGAATCGAGGTTCTCGGTCGGGCGGCGGATCGTTCGCTCGTGCGCTGCCTGCCGCGGACGGGGCGCACACACCAGATCCGAGTGCACCTCGAGGCGCTCGGTGCGCCGGTGCTCGGCGACAAGCTGTACGGGCGCCCGGACGATGACTACCTCGCGTTCGTCGCGCGCGTGAAGGCCGGCGCCAGGGCCACGGACGTCGGCTCAGGCGAGCCAGCGCGACAACTTCTCCATGCGGCGGCGATCGAGTTCGCTCATCCGGGATCCGGCGCCACGGTTCGATTCACGAGCCCGTTGCCCGACGACTTTCGCCCGTGGCTCGGCACCATTCCGCCGCCGCGCTGATCCGGAGGTTTCGCCGTGATGGGGGGCGCCCCATCACGGGAACATCTGTGCGACCGTCTGCAAGGCCACGTCGCGAACGGATCCGTTGCGCACGATCACGCGACCCTTGGCCGGCATGCCGCTGCGCTCGCACTCGACCTGCACTTCGATCTGTTCGTCGACACGGGCGCCGCGGAGGTCCGTGAGCACGTCGATGTTCGAGTAGCCGAGCTGCAGGAGCCGCGCTTCCACCAGGTTGGCGATCGACGCTGCGACGGGCGCAACCGACGTTTCCGAAGGGGTCGAACTCGCCCGTTGGTCGACTTGCGCGGGCGAAGCTGCGGGGATCTGCACGACCGCGTGGCGCACGTCGGTCGTCGCTTCTCGCAGGTCCTCGAGGCCTTCCTGGATGCGTTCCAAGCGCGCTTCGATCCGTTCCAGACCGACCTTCTCGAACGCCGTCACCAGCTGGAGCAAACGGTCGTCGAGCGAACGGAGGCGGTCGTCCATCGACCGGATGCCCGCGAGCTTCTGCAGGTGTTCCTCGAAGCGGACGAGGCGCAGGTGCAGCAGGAAGTAGCCGACCAGTAGCGCCGTGAAGAAGAGGCTGAACTGCAGAACAGACATCGCGGCGAGACTCTAGCGGCGCGGATGCGGGCGCGACAGGACCCTACGCGGCCGTTCTCCCCCGCCGCCGCGTCCACCACGCGTAGTACGGGACCCCGGTCGCGAGGATGCCGAGGCCGATCAACGCGTTCTTCCGTTCCCCAGGGTCCAACAGCAACGCGGCGACGAAGCCGACGGAGACCGCGATGAACAGCGCGGGCGTGACCGGGTAGCCCGTGCAGCGGTACGGTCGCGGCAGGTCGGGCCGCCGGGCGCGGAGCCGGTACACACCCGCCACGGTGAGCGCGTAGAAGAGGAACCCGGCGAAGACGACGAACGCCGTGATGTCCTGGAAGGACTCGAGCACGACCACGAGCACGACGGCCCAGGCGGCCTGTGTCCAGATCGAAACGGCCGGCGTCCCCCAGCGCGGACTCACCTTGTGCAGCGCCGCGGGGACGAGGCCGTCCTGCGCCATCGCGTAGAACGCCCGCGGCGACGACAGGAAGTTCGGGTTCGCCGCCCCCATCACCGAGATCGCGATCAGCACCGTCAGGTAGTGGCTGATCTCGGGTGAGAAGATGCGCGCGATGGCTTCGACGGGCACACGCTGTTTGTCATCGGGCGCGAACGTCTGCATCTCGCCGAACGGCACGGCATAGAGGTAGATCGCGTTCACGGCAGCGTAGACGGCGATCAGCAGCACCATCCCGAGGATCAGCCCAAGCGGCAGGTCGCGCGCCGGGCGCTTCAGCTCGGCCGCGTTGAAGGGCAGTTGGTACCAGCCTTCGTACGCCCAGAAGATCGCGATGAAGGCGGCGACCATGCCGTTCATCGAGAGGCCGGGCGCGGCCTTCGTCGGCGTGACCGTCGTTTCGACGCCGGACCCCAGTGCGAGCCAGACACCACCCACCACCAGCAGCGCCAGGGCGCCGACCTTCGCGAACGTCGCGACGTTCTGCAGGACGGCGCCGAGCAGGACTCCGAAGTGGTTCACGAGCGCGAGCAACACGATCATCGCGCTCGCGGTGCCGGCCGCTGCGAATTGCGTGCGCTCGACGCCCAGCACCGGCAACAGGGCGTCCGCGAACGCGACGGCCAGTGCCGCGACCGTGCCGCTGTTGATCACCCAGAAGAAGACCCAGCCGTAGAGGAACGCCGTACCGCCGCCCCAGGCTTCGCGCAGGAACGAGTACTGCCCGCCGGCCTCCGGGAACAGCGTGCCGAGTTCGGCGTACGCGAACGCGCCGAACAGGCAGACGACACCGAGACCGATCCACAGCAGGTAGAGCCACCCCTCGCTCGGGACGTTCTGCGCGGCCTTCAGCGGCGTGAGGAAGATGCCCGACCCGATGACGGCACCGACGGTGATCGAGATCGCCGAAGTCAGTCCGAGGCGACGCTGCAGTTGGCCGTCGGTCATGCGCGGCGAACCCTACCGCGCGGCGTCGTCAGACCCAACGAGCGAGCGGGCGTTCGTCGCGATCGCGGAAGGCGGAGCAGACGATCAGGATCCAGTCGATCGTCGCCCAGATGCCCGTGATGACGACGCCGACGAGCGTCAACGTCAGCACCAACATGACGACCGCGCTTCCCGTACGACCGACGTAGAAGCGGTGCGCGCCGAACACGCCGAAGAAGAAGGCGAGCAGGAACGCCGGCAGGATGGTCCGGTCCGAGGTCGGGGCTGCGTCGGGCGAAGCCGCGATCACCCCCGGCACGTGCCCGACGCGCGTCCACTCGGGGGTTCCCACGATCCACGCGAGGTCGTTCGCGTCCACCGCTCCGGCCGCGAGCATGCTGCGCAGCTCGCCGAGCTGCATCGGGCCCACGTTCGAACCACCCGCGCGCACCAGGATCTCGGGGCCATCGTACGTCATCTCGGTTGGTCGGGGATACGCGCCGCGCGAAGAGTACTCGGAAACCGTCAGCGGAGGACTTCCGCCAGCCGCTTGGCCCGATCCTCGTCGCGCGCCCCGCGCTGCATGGCGCAGGACAGCCAAAGCCGCGCCAGCAGAGCATCGCCCGCGTGCAGCGCCGCGAACCCCATCTCCACCGCCTCGGCAGCCGTCGGCTCGACGGGATCGCACGCGACGACGGGCACCGTCGGGAAGGTCACGCCCTGGCCCTCTTCGATCCGCAGCGTGACCTCGTCGGACCGGCTGTCGGCCACTCGCGCCACGACGTCGACGCCGTTCCAGCGGGTCCGCACACGGCGGTCGCGGGCGAGCGGTCGCGCGGTCGGCGCCGGCGCCGCCCGCGGGTTCGCCGCCCGGTCGAGCGCTTGAAGCGCCTGGTCCGGTGCGTTCTCGGCGAGCATGAGCGAGCTGCCGACTTCCGCGCGAACGGGCGCTGCGGCGTCCGCAAGGATGGTCGAGAGTGTTCGCCGCGCCTCGAGCACCGCGCCCTCCCGCACGAGTGCGACCGTGCGCTGCAGTGCCGTGCGGAGCGCGTCGGCGGCCGCGAGGTTCGCCTGTTGCAGCGCCGTGCGCTGTTCGGGGTTCAGCGGCAGCGCGCGGGCCTGCTCCACGGCGACCAGCGCCTCGCCGAACCGATCCTCCGAGCATCGCACCCGCACGAGCGAGAGAAGGCTCGCGAAACGATCCGCGTCGATTCCGTCATTGGCCTCGCGGGGAGCCGCATCGGGCAGGTTGGACGGGGCTTCGGCGAGCGGTGCCGGGGGTGGCGCGGTCGGTGTGGTCCTCGGTGCCGTTTCGGTCGATCCCGGCGCGACGTCGTGCGTTGCATTCGGGGCACCGTCGGTCTGCCCGGCCACCGCCACTTCCGCGCGCTGCGGTTCCGATTTGCGCGTGTCGTCGAGGAAGTGCGGTCGTTCTGCCGGCGGCTGCGTGGGCTCGCCCGAATCCCCTGCGTCGCGACCGAAGACTCCGAATCCGCGCCCGACCAGGACCAGCACCAGTACCACCAGCAAGAGGCCGAGCGGCCGCCGAGGCCGGGCGCTCCGCCCCGGCGGGCGTGACGACGGAGATACGGTGGATCCCTCCATGCCGGGGATTGTCACCCGCGCCTCCCTCGCGAGAACAGCATGTCGCGCCGTTTCTGCCTCAGCCTTCGCGCCGCATCGCCGCCTTCCGGAGGAGGCGCAACACGCTCTCTTCGTCCGTCACGGTCGGGATCTCGGCGAGTGAGAACCACCGCAGGTCGGTTCCTTCTTCGGACAAGACCGGCTCCTGGCCTGGCATCGCGCGCAGGAGGAACCTGACGTCCCAGTGGTCGTGCTCCGGCTCCGTGCGACGCGCGGGGATCGAGTGCACGTCGAGGTCGAGCGGAACGAGCACGTCGCCGGCCCACGGTTCGAACTCGAAGTGCGCCATTCCGGACTCCTCACGCGCCTCGCGCAGGGCCGACGCCTCGATCACGGCCTCGCCGTCGACGTGTCCGCCGAGCTGGAGCCAGCGACCGAGCTTCTTGTGGTGTGTGAGCAGCGCACTCCGGCGGTCGGGCGAGAGGATCCAGGCCGACGCCGTGATGTGCCCGGGGACGCAGCTCCGCAGCAGGCAATCGTCGTGCGTCGCGACGAACGCACGGAACCGGTTCACGATGTCGGCTTCGCCGGGCCACGCCGTTGCGTAGCGTTCCAGCAGCGTGTTCAGGTGACGTCGGTGCATTGCCCGAGCATCGCACGCAGCGCGCCTTCGTCGACCTTTCCGTTCTGGTTGTGCGGCATCGCGGCCACGACTCGCACGATGGTCGGACTCATGTACGACGGCAGTCGGGTGCGACACAGCCGTACGACACGTTCGCGCAGCTCGGGGTCGTGTTCGTCCCCGGACACCACCAGCACGATGGCGTGGCCCGCAGCGCCGCCGTCCACGCCGAACACCGCGACCTCGCCCACATCCTCGGTGCCGGCGACCGCGGCGGCGACCTCGTCGGGCGACACACGATGCCCGTTCACCTTGAGCAGGCGGTCGGAGCGGCCGACGAACCAGTGACGGCCGCCTTCGTCGCGTCGCACGATGTCTCCGGAGAACACCACGGTGCCCCCGGTGCCGCGCGGATCGGGCCGGAAGCGGCGTGCCGTCTCTTCGGGGCGCCGCCAGTAGCCCCTCGCGACCAGAGCGCCTGCATGCACGAGTTCGCCGGTCGCGGGTCCTTCCAGCACCCGGCCGGTCTCCGGCGACACCAGCAGCAATTCGACACCGGGAAGCGCACGACCGAACGACTCGGCGAACCGGTCGAACTCCTCCGGCGGCAAGAAGGCGCTGCGGAACGCTTCGGTGAGTCCGTACATCGCGAACACCCGGACGGACGGCCAGTGTCGCCGCATCACCGCGGAGTCCGCCGTTCGCAGCGCGCCGCCGCTGTTCGTCACGTAGCGAAGGCAAGTCCCGTCGTCGGGAGTGAGCACACCCGACTGCAATCCGGCGGCGACTTCGTGCCAGAGGGACGGCACTCCCGCGAGCCCGGTCGGACGGACGCGCCGCAGGAGTGTCGCGAGTTCCCCGGCGCCGAGGTGGTCAGCCGCGGTGATGCGGCAACCGACGTGCAGTGCCGACAGCAGTTGGTTCAGGCCGTAGTCGAAACTGAAGGGCAACAGCCCGAGTACGTGGTCCCCCGCGCCGAGCCCGAGGTAGTCCGCGACGATCGCGGCCCCGAGCGCGAGGTTTCGGTGGTCCTGCACGATGCCCTTCTGCAGGCCGGTGCTCCCGCTGGTGTACAGCAGGGCAGCGGCCGAGTCTGGCGGTGGCGGCGTCGGCGGCAGCGTTCCGTCGGAGGCCGGCAGCGACTCACTGACGACAGGGACCGGCTCCGCGCCCGAGCGCCACACACGACGTCCGGCCAGGGTCGCGGCGGCGTCTCGGAGGGCCAGGAGCCTCGTCGCGCTCGTCACGACCAGGAACGGGTCGCAGTCCTGCAGCACGTGCCGGATCTGGTCGTCCTTCAGCTTGCCGTGGATGGGCACCGCGACACCGCCGGCCGCCGCGGTCGCGAGCAACACGGCCGCTTCGTCGACCGAACGGTGCAACAGCACCGCTATGCGTTCCCCGTCGCGAAGCCCGGCTGCGCGCATCGCCGCGCCCAGGGATTCGACGCGGCGAGCGAACTCGCCGCCATCGCACGATTCGTCACCGATGGAAAGCCGCGTTGCCGGCCGCGCGCCAGCGCTTCGCACGAGAGTCAGCAGGTCGGGCGAAGCTTGGGACATCGGGATAGAGAGCGGGCTCGCTGCC
>JAEUHQ010000184.1 GCA_016794565.1 Planctomycetota bacterium
GGATCAACCAGGCGCAGATCTTCGGCGAGGTCTATCGGCTGATCCGCAGGAAGGACGCGCAGCACCGCTTCAAGGACGGGCGCGGCTGGAACAAGGACCGCGGCTACGGCCTCGTGCGCGACACGCTGAAGGCGCTGCGCACCGCGTTCGGCACCGCGTGGGGCGACAACAAGAACCACATGGTCACGCGCGACGTGACGATCGGCGCGATGCTGCGCATGTGTGGCGACGTCGCCGCGCGGATCGACGCGACGATCGCACCGGGCGCCGACCTGCTGAAGCTGCTCGAGTCGCGCTGCAAGCCGATCGGCGAGATCGCCTCCGAGTTCGGCCGCGACGGCTTCTACGAACGCTTCCCGGCGCGCGGCCAGCTCGAGCGCATCGACGTCATCAAGAAGCGCCTCGCCCGTCAGGCGCGGTTCGAGTAGCGCGTCACTTCGAGAAGAGGCGCAGGAACTCGGGCGCGAAGATCGCAGTGTCGAAGCCTTCGGTGCCCGGCGCCGGCGCGAAGCCGCGTGCGAGCCCGAGCCCCGCGAGCTGCGCCACGAGTTCAGGCCGGTTCGTGAAGACGTGCATCGGAACGTCGAACGACGGATCCGGCGGGTGCAGCGAATTCGCGAACGGTGGCTGGTGATCGCCGAGCACGATCACGATCGACGGCCGCGTGAGCCGGCAGACGAAGCCCGTGACCGAACGCAGCGTGTGCTCCAGCGTGTCGAGGTAGGCGGGCACGACGATCTCGGGCTCGCCGACTCCGTTCCACGGGACCTCGTCGTGCTCGCGCAACGGCGGCACCGCGAACGAACGGTCGTCTATCTTCCAGTCCGCGAAGTAGGGCGGCACACGGCGGAACGGCGTGTGGCTCGTGACGGACATGAAGGTCGTGAACAGCGGCTTCGTCGCGGGCTCGACCACCGACCGCAGCAGGTGATGCAGCGCGAACTGGTCCGGCATCTGGCCCCAGTGGTAGCGCGTGCCACGGTAGCCGAGCTCGATCTGGGTGAGCGACGCGGTGAACCCGAAGAACGCCTGGCCGGCGGGCCAGTGGCGGTCCATCGCGGGCATGACCTCCACGGTCTCGTAGCCGGCGTCGGCGAAGACCTTCGGTAGCGGCGTGAGATCGCTGCGCAGCAGGAGCTCCCACCCGCGCTGGTGGTCGATGCGAGCGCCGGCGAAGAACTGGGCGTGCGCGATCCACGACGCACCGCCGCGGATCGCGGGGCGACACAGGACGGTTCGCACTTCGAATCCCGCGACCGCGAGCTGCGGCGCCAGGTCGCTCCACAGCGCGGTCACACGCGGCGAGACCTGCGGGTGGTCGATCGCCACACGACCGTACGACTCGACGAAGACGACGTGCACGTCGGCACCGGCGAGACCGCGCAGATCGTGCGGCACCGAGGCCATTCGCTGCTTGCCGGCCGCCACGCTCTGCTGAAAGCGCGCATCCGATGCGGTGACCGTGCGACCGAGCTCCGCGACCAACGCAGCGAAGCTGGAGGGGTGCCAAGGCGCGGCGAAGGCACCGACGAGCACGACGGCCTGCAGCACGATCGCCGCCGTGATCCCGCCGCGCGACGCCCCGGCCCGGGCCACGCGCGCGAAGCACCACGCGAGCAGGACGTGCACCGCGAAGACCGCCAGCGCCGCGGCCACCGACTTGGCGATGGCTTCGCCGGTCGACGAGTCGTGCAACAGGTAGTGCCAGAGCCCCCACGCGTTCTTCGTGTCGGAGAGCTCGAATGGACGGTCGTAGTTCGCGACGAAGTACCCGTTCGCGGCGCGGAAGAGCGTCGCCACGAGCAGTCCGATCGAAGCGCCGTGCGCGGCGCGGCGCGGCGCTCCGGCGTTCGCGACCATCACCACGAAACCGAGCAGCACGAGCAGGTCGGCGGACATGAGCGACGCGGACGCCGCGAACGTCGTCCACCGGTCCGGGAGCGGGAATGGCACGGTGGCCACCGCGTGCAGCAGGGCCACGGCGAACACGAACAGCGTCAGCGAGCCCAGGCGCTTCACGGCGCGATCACCAGGGCTCCGCCGCGCACGACGAACCACGGTCCGAGCGCGACCGCACCGGCCTTCGGTCGGAGGCCGATCGCCCGCACCCGCACGCCGTCCTCGAGCGGCGCATCGAGCGCGACGAGCCACGGCACGTCGCGACCGCGGCCGGCGTAGTCCGGCTGCGTGCGACCGACGACGGCGGCCTCGGCACCCGTTCGAGCGGCGACCACCAGGACGCACTGCACGGCGTCGCCGAAGAGCGAGGAACGGACGGTACCGCGGATCGTCCGGGCGTCACCGCCGTGGCACGACCCGAACCGCGACGCGGGTTCGGCGGCGAGCAGCGATGCGGGCGCTGCGCGTTCGGTTCGCTGCGCGGGCACCCAGCCACGCCGCTCCAGCTCCACCCAGGTGGCGGCCGGCATCGGCAACACGGAGGCCGGGCGTTCAGCAGGGTGCACGTCGGGCCACGTGACCGCAGCCTCCGCGGACCGCACGCGCATCGCCGCCACGCGCAGGGTCTCGATGCCGTGCTGCCAGTCCTGGATCGCGAGGATCGCCAGCGCGCCCGCCGCGAACGGCAGCACCTGGCTGGAGAACCTCGCCGCGGCGACACCGGCGATGCCGACCGGCAGCAGGAATGCGCCGAACGCGAGTTCGCGCAGCGTCGCGTCCGCGATGCACACGCCGTGGCGTTCGAGCAGCCACGCCGGCACGAGGAGGCCGAACCAGAGGCAACCCCACCACGGCGCCGCGGCACGACGCGCTGCGTCGGAGCGATCGCCCGCGCGCCACATCAGGAGCGGCGAGAGCCACGCGGCGGCGCCGAGCAGCGCAGCGTCGAGGTCCGTGCCGGGCAACGGATCGAGGCAGGCCGCTCCGGTCGCGACGGCGACGCCGTGCAGCGTGGCGAGCGGCGCCTCGAACAAGCGTCCGACGAGGCCCGTGCCGTCGAGCGCGATCGTTCCCGCCGGCAGCAGGCTCACGGCCGCGGCGACGTTGCCGACGAGAAGGGCGGCGGCGATCCACGCCACGGTGCGGGTTCCGCCCGCGCGACGCGATGCATCCACCAGCGACGGCAACAGCGCGACGAAGACGAGAATCCCGTTGCCGTGGCAGAACGGTGCCAGACCGGCGAGCAGCAGCGCCGCGATGCCGCGCCACCCGGTCCGGCGGTCGCCGTGCAGCACGAGGAGTCCGAGCAGCACCAGCAGCGGCGGCAGGAACACGCCGACGCGCTCCCCGTGGAGCCAGTCCGCGCCGAACGCCGGAGTGCAGACGAGCAGACCGCCGACCGCCAGCGCGAGGGACTGGCCGGCACCCGGGCACGCGAACGCGCGCCGCACCAGTGACGCCAGCGCGACGACGATGCAGGCAGCGACGAGGGCGTTCGCGATCGCCACGTACTGCACTGCGGAGAAAGGCAGGTGGAGCAACGCCAGTTCGATCAGGCGCGGGACCGGGTGCGCGGGCTCGTGCGTGAACTCGTTCCACCGCGGGAAGGCCCAGAGCATCGTCACTTCGCCGAGCGCTCGGCGCGTCGCGATCGACTCGGGCAGTCGGCAGGCGAGCGACGTCCAGACGCCGACGGCCAGTACCGGCAGGAGCGCAGCGGGTCGGGCCAGATGTCGCAGCAACTTCACGCGGTCTCCGACGGGCGTTCGCTCATCCACACACGGTAGCAAGCGACTCCGCGCGCGTAGAGCCGCTCCAACGCGAGGCCGCCGAGGAACGCATCGATCATCCCGCGCAGCGGGGACAAGGGAACCTTGCGCCACCGCGACAGTCGAGCGGCGCGCGCCGGCGCGCCCGGCGTCGATGCGAAGGGGACCTGCGGCGTGAGGTCGATCTCGCGCACCGGCTCGAAACCCGCGGCAGCGAGTTCCCGGCGCGCAGTGGCGACGTCGCGCAGCGGCGGTGACGACCAGCGGCGCGCGAGTTCGGCGACGTCGACGTCGCCGTCCGCGGGCTGCACGAGCAGGTCTTCGACCCAAAGCAAGACACCGCCCGGCCACAGCGCGCCGTGCACGTTGCGCAGCACGGCGCCGAGGTCGTTCACGTGACCGAGCGATTCGATCGCCAGCACGACGTCGAAGCGCCCGGGCAACGGCGCGGCAGCGTCCTGTCGCACGAAACGCACGCGATCGCCCAGTCCGCGCGACGCCGCCTCGGCAGCGGCCTTCGTCACCTGGAACGCACTGGGCGTGATGCCGACCGCTTCGCCGCCCGTGGCCGCGGCCCAGCGCTGCGCCGAGATCCCGAATCCGCAGCCGACGTCGAGTACACGCGACACACGGCGGCCGCCCAGCAGCGAGTGCAGCCACCGGTCGAGGCCTTCGGCGCCGTCCGCCGGCCCAACGCCGGGTGTGGAGGTCGGCAAGAGGCGCTTCCTCATCTCGAGACCGGTGCCGCTGCGAGCGCGGGACCAGCGACGCCGCAGCCACTGGAAGCGCGCGAGCGCTTCGTACATCGAGCCCGGATCGGGCGGAGCAGAACTCATGGCGTCGCCGCCCGCCGCAGCACGAACACCAGCTCGTTGCACCAGCGCAGCGGCACGATCGGCCCCGCGACCGGCTCGGACCTGCCCGGCCGCGGCCGCCACCAGGGCAAGACCTGGCGGACACGCTGGCGCGGCCACTGATCCGGCAGCACACGTTCGACGGCGAAGCCGCACCGCCCGAACAGCTCGCGCCACTGCACGAGCGTCAGCGCATCCTGATGGCCCTGCACTTCGCGGCGCCCGAGGCCTTCGCGCCAGACCCGCCAGACGAACGTGCTGGCGTTGCGCACGAGGAAACAGAAGCGCGCGTCGGGCTTCGCGACGCGCTGCATCTCGCGCAGCGCCTTCTCGCGATCGAGGAAGCGCTCGATCGACCCGAGGCACGTGACGTGGTCGAACACACCGTCGGCGAACGGCAGGTGCTCCGCGTTGCCCTGCTGCACCTGCGCGGCCGGCACGAGTTCGCGCGCGAGCGCCACCGCTTCGTGCGAGAGATCGACGCCGCTCGTCGCGATCTCGCGCTCGACCGCGGCGCAGAGCAGCAGGCCTGGCCCGCACGCGACATCGAGGAGTCGATCGCCCGCCTTCGCGCCGAGCAGCTGAACGAAGATCGGGTACGCGCGGCGGGGGCGCAGGTAGCGCAGGCCTTTCTCGCGGTACGTGGCGTCGAACCACGCCGCGACCTCCGCCTGGCTCGTCACGCGATCATCCATCGGCCGCCGACCCGGCGAAGCCTCGCCTGGCGCATCCGCTTGCTGGCTCTCGTAGTTCGTGGCTGGTCGCCGGGTTGAGCGGCCTGAAGGAGAATCGTCCATCGCGGCCCGAGGGTTCGGCCCGCGCGACAGCGCGGGCCCCGGGTTGCTGCCCAGCCGAGGGCCGCGATGAGAGAGCGGCAGTGTAGACCAGCGCGAGCGACCGACGTACCGGGGCACCGCGGCGACGTACGACCGCCACGCGTCGCCGAACTGCGCGGCGAGGTGCGCTTCCTCCATGCGAACGCGGACGTGCATGTTCGCCACGTAGAACGGGAGACCGAGCCACGAGAGCGGCGAGCCGAACAGGCAGCAGAGGCCCGTGTAGCAGACGAACATTCCGACGAGCCCCGGATTGCGGGAGCGGCGGAACAGCCAGCGAGGTTCGCCGCCGAGTCTTCTCCGAGCACGCAGCTGCAGCACGGACACGAACGTGATCGCGCGGCCGATCACGACGAGCGCGACGCCGGGTCCGACGAGCGCCGGGACGCGGTTGCACCAGAGCGCCGCACCGACCGAGGGAGAGGCGATGGCGGCGAGCGGCAGGAGCCACAGCAGGACGCAGATCGCCGTCGGCAGGAAATAGCGCAGCACCTTCTGCGGCAGCGACCGTTCGCGAGCGGCTTGCAGCCGATCGGCGGGCGCGGCGCGGGCGTCGCCCGGGGTGAAGAGCTGCCACGTGCTCGCCTCGCTCGGGATCGGGAACACCACGAGTTCGACGATCAGGGACGCATAGGCGCAGAGCACGACGACGTCGACGCCGTTCATGCGCGGACCCCGGCGGCGCGGCGACGGGCGAGAAGGTGGCGCGCGTCGCCCGAGAACGACCACGCGAGCAGCACGCTCGCCGCGAGGGTCGCACCGTCGCGCACGACCGGCGGCGCGCCGGGAAACGTGGCTGCGAGCAGCGCGATCATCACGGTCGCGCAGACGCGCCGGCCGCGCCGGTTGTCGCCGTTCACGGGCTTCGGGTCGTGGGCCGGGATCGAGAGCCACCACATCGCCAGAACGAAGGCGTACCGGAGACCCGGCAGGACGAGCACGTGCGGAGCTCCGCCCTGCGCGACGACGACCATCGACAGGGCCAGGACCGTGAACTGGTCGGACTCCATGTCGAGGATCGCGCCTTCGGCCGTCGCGCCGAACCGGCGGGCCAGCGCACCGTCGACGAGATCGAGGAAGACCGCGACGACGAGAACGGCCCACCATCGGAGCTCTGGCGCCGCCTGCCCAGCCGCGAGAGCGGCGAGCAACAGCACGACGCGCACGATCGTCGCGATGTCGGCGACCCGACGACCCGCTCTCAGGATTCCGACGAGAGACGCGTACGAAGCACCCATGGCGAGGGCGATCCACGACGGACGCGCGAAGGATGCGTCGACCGCCGCGGCGATGCACCAAGCCCCCCACAGCACGGCTTGCACACGCAACCAGGGCTGCAGGACCGAAACCACCATCGTCGAGGAGACTAGCACACGCGCTCGCGCCGCAGCCCCGCGACGAGCGGCCCGCTTCTCGCTACCTTCTCGCCCCGCCCGATCACGTCTCGACTCCGTGGGCGGCAACGACCGTCGACCCATGGCCTGCGAACTCGCCGACGACACCTCATGGCCCGCATTCCTGTCGGCGCGCGCGCTGCTGCGCAGCGGCGTCCAGGAACTGGTGTTCGCACATCGGGGCAGCGACTGGTCCTGCGAGGCCGCAGGCGACGCCGACCTCCGCGATGCGCGCCAGGTTCTGTCCGTCTCGGTGCGTCCCGCGTCGCTCGTGCGTCCACGGACCATGGCGGCCGAATGCGCCTGGACCGTCTACTCGCCGCGCGACAACGGCTTGCCCGACTTCGTGCACGCGGACGGCCGCCCCGTGTGTCCGACGATGATCGCGATGGCGCGCGTCTACCTGCCGGTGCTGCTCCTGGCGGCGGCAGCGCGCGCCGAGGGCCGCACGTTCGTGGCCGGCCACGTGACGCAGACGCTCGACGGCCGCATCGCGTGCGAGAACGGACAATCGCAGTGGATCGGCAACGAAGCGGACCTCCGGCACGCGCACCGGATGCGCGCTCTGCTCGACGGCGTGCTGGTCGGCGCCGGCACCGCGCTGACGGACGATCCGCGGCTCACCGTTCGCCACGTGCCCGGCGCGGATCCGCACCGCATCGTGCTGAGCGGCAGCGGCCGAGTGCTGCGCGCCGGGAGAGCGCTCAGGGTGTTCGACCCGCCGGGCGGCACCGCCGTGATCGCTGCGCACGCGACGGTCGACGCGCCGCCGAACGGCGCCCGCGTCGTTCGTGTGGTCGCCGACGGGCCGGCCCTCGATCCCGCGGCAGTGCTCGCGGCGGTGCACGCCATCGGCGTGCAGTCGCTGTACCTCGAAGGAGGTGCACGGGCGCTGTCGTCGTTCCTGCTCGCCGGATCCATCGACCTGCTGCAGGTGCACATCGCCGCGATGGTGCTCGGATCGGGCATCCCGAGCTTCCGGCTGCCGCCGGTCGCGCACGTGCGCGACGGCGTCCCGTTCGCGGTCGACCACGCGCTGCTCGACGGCCACGTCCTCTTGTCGTGCCGACCCCGGCCGAAGGCGAACGCGACCGATGGCGTCCGCTGACGAAGCCCTCGCCTATTGGGTCGAAGCCCCCGGCCGCGGCGCACTGCGCCCGACCCCGCTGCCGCCGCCGGGCGAAAGCGACGTCGCGCTGATCGCCGAGTTCTCCGGCGTCAGCATCGGCACGGAACGACTCGTCGGCCGCGGCCTCGTCCCCGAGCGCTGCGCCGGGGACATGGCCTGCGCGGGCATGCAGGGCTCGTTCGCGCTGCCGGTGTGCTACGGCTACAGCCTCGTCGGGCGCATCGCGTCGGGGCCGCTCGCCGGGCGGCGCGGGTTCGCGATGCACCCGCACCAGGAGCGCGCCGTCGTCGCGAGGAATCGCGTCGTCGTGCTCCCGGACGCCGTGCCCTCGGCGCGGGCGACACTCTTTCCCAACCTCGAGACAGCGGTGAACGGCGTGTGGGACGCCGAGCCGCGCCGCCAGGATCGGGCCGTCGTCGTCGGCGCCGGCGCGGTCGGGCTGCTGATCGCCTTCGTGTTCGCGAAGACCTACGGCGAGCCCCTCCACGTGGTCGAGGCCGACCCGGAACGGCGCCGCTTCGCGGTGCGGCTGCCGTGGATCCGCGGCGCGCTGGCCCCGCACGAGGTCGAACACGACAGCTACAGCATCGCGTTCCACACGACCGCGACGTCGAGCGGCCTGCAGGTCGCGATCGACGCACTCGGGTTCGAGGGTCAGGTCGTCGATCTGTCGTGGTACGGCAAGGACACGGTCACGCTCGACCTCGGCACCACGTTCCACCATCGCCGGAAGCGCCTCCTCGCGTCGCAGGTGGCCGCCGTCGCGCCGCTCCACCGCGAAGCGGGTCGCTCGTCGCGCACCGAGGTCGTCCTCGAGTTCCTGCACGACGCCGCGCTCGACATGCTGCACGGTGCACCGGTTCCGTTCGCGAAACTGCCGGCGCTCTTCTCGCGCATCTACCGCGGCGAGACGATCGATCCCTGTCCCGTCGTCGCCTACCCCGCTGTCTGACCATGGAATCGAGCCGAGGAACGTTCCGCGTCGCCGTGCGCGACCACGTGATGATCGCCCACAGCCTGCGCGGCGAGGTCTTCGGTCCCGCCCAGCGCATGCACGGCGCGACCTACGAAGTGATCACGGAGTACGCAGCGGACCGCGTCGACTCGAACGGCATCGTGATGGACATCGGTGTCTGTCATCACGTGCTCGCCGAAGTGCTCGCACCGTTGCGCTTCCAGAATCTCGACGAACTGCCGCAGTTCGCGGGCACGAACACGACGACCGAGTTCCTCGCGCGCTGGATCCACGGCCAGGTCGCGGCGCGCGTGCGGGGATCGTTCCGCGGCGATCTGCGCGTCACGCTCGAGGAGAGCCGCGTCGCCTGGGCGAGCTACGAGGGCCCGGTGTCGTGATCCTGCTGCTCGAGCCGCGGCGACCGCCGGGGTTCGTGTCCGGCGGCTATCGCTACCAGGACGAGATCTGCCGTCGCCTCGCTGCGCGCGGCGAGGCCGAGCAGCGCGCGATCGACGAGGGTGATCTCGAGCGCGCCGTCGCCGACGCACGACGCGACCCGCGCGGAGGGAAGGTCGTGGTCGACGGACTGTTCGCGGCGGCGACCGGGCGGCCGCTGCCAACGGGCGCGATCGCGCTGTTGCACACGGTGCCCGCGACGGAGACGTGGAGTGCGGCGCCGCTGCGGGCGATCGTCACGTCGGCTCCCACCGCGGATGCCGTCCGCACGAAGTGCCGCGACGTGACGATCGTGCGACCGGGACTCGATGCGTGCTTCGTGCCGCGCGACCGCGCGCCGCGAGCCGCGGTGCTCCGCGCGGTGTGCGTCGGCACGGTGAGCCCGGCCAAAGGTCAGCGCCTCGTCGCACGAGCGCTCGCGGCACTCGCCGAGCGCGGCGTGCCGAGCGAACTCGTGCTGGTCGGCGACACCACATCGCACGCGGACGAAGTCGCTCGCGTCGTCGCGGCCGCCGGCCCGGTCGCAGTGCGCGTGCTCGGCGCCCTCGCACCCGCTCGGGTCGCGGACGAACTGAACGCCGCGGACGTCTTCGTGTCGGCATCGCGCAGCGAGTCGTTCG
>JAEUHQ010000056.1 GCA_016794565.1 Planctomycetota bacterium
CGAATCGCCGCGGAAATCGACGACGCAGTTGAGGGGCTCCATCGGTGCGTGCGCGAGGAACGGCAGTTCGTAGTCGGCTGCGAGGTTCTGCGCGGCCTTCGCCTTCGCGGCAGCGGCGTCGCCGTCCTTGCGCGCGACGAGGCCCGGTTTCCGCGACAGCTCGCGGTACTCGGCGCGCATCGTGTCCGTCGATGCGGTCGCGTTCGGGCCGAGGTCCCAGTCGATCGTCAGGCGGTCGCGCCCCGTCTTGGCGGCCCAGAAGCCGTCGGCGATCACCGCGATGCCCGACCCGACGTCGATCACGTCGCGCACGCCCTTCACCTTGCGCGCAGCGGTCGCGTCGAACGACTTCGCCTTGCCGCCGAAGGTCGGCGGATGCGCGACGACGGCAGTGAGCATGCCGGGCACGTAGACGTCGAGTCCGAACTGCGCCGTGCCTTCGACCTTCGCCAGGCTGTCGAGGCGGTGCGTCGGCTTCCCGATGATGCGGAAGTCCTTCGCGTCCTTCAGCGCCACGTCGCCCGGGACCGGCAGCTTCGCGGCTGCGGCCGCGAGTTCGCCGTAGCCCGCGCGCTTGCCGCTCTTGTCGTGCACTACCGCCGCGTTCTCCGTCCGACACTCGGCGACGGGCACGCCCCACTGCTGCGCCGCTGCGGTCACGAGCAGCGAACGCGCTGCCGCCGCCGCCTTCCGCATCGGCTCGGTCATGCCCATCGTGCTCGTGCTGCCGCCGGTCATCTGGATGCCGTAGCCGGGATGCGCGTAGACGGGATCGGCCGGTGCGAACTCGAAGGCGACGCGGCTCCAGTCCGCGTCGAGTTCTTCGGCGACGACCATCACGAACGACGTGCTGATCCCCTGCCCCATCTCGGCCTTGTTGACGATCACCGTGACCCGGCCGTCGCCGCCGATCCGGACGAACGCGTTCGGCGCCCAATCGGCTGGCGGCGTCGTGCGGAGCTCGTTCGCGGGCAGACGCACGCCGACGAGCAGCCCGCCGCCGGCGGCCGCGGCGACGTGGAGGAACGAACGACGCGAGAGCGAAGGAGCGCTCACTTGCCACCTGCCTTCGCGATCTCGGCCGCACGATGGATGGCGCCGCGGATGCGCACGTAGGTCGCGCACCGGCACGCGTTGCCCGCCATGCAGGCATCGATGTCGGCGTCGCTCGGGTCCTTCTTCTCCGCGAGGAGGACCGAAGCGCTCATGATCTGACCGGTCTGGCACCAGCCGCACTGTGGAACGTCGAGTTCGACCCACGCCTGCTTGCACGCTGCGCCGACGGCGCCCTGCAGGCCTTCGATGGTGGTGATCTTCTTGCCGGCGAGCGCGGCGACCGGCATCACGCACGATCGGATCGCGTTGCCGTCGACGTGCACCGTGCACGCGCCGCACTGCGCCATTCCGCAGCCGTACTTCGTACCGAGCAGCCGCAGGTTGTCGCGCAGCACCCAGAGCAGGGGCGTCGAGGGATCGACGTCGACGGACGTCGCCTTGCCGTTCACGTTCAGTTCGATTGCCATGGAGATCCTCCGAGGAGACGAGCGTGCGCGAGCGTAGGCCGCGCCTCCGGCGAACGCGCGAGAAGATTCGTCGCATCCCTGCTTCGGGATCGCGCACTAGAGTCGCTCGGATGGAACTGGCCCGTTTCGTCGCCTCGGCCGTCGACCTCCGCATCGAGACCG
Organism: Planctomycetota bacterium; assembly: GCA_016794565.1. Lineage (GTDB taxonomy): Bacteria > Planctomycetota > UBA1135 > UBA1135 > UBA2386 > JAEUHQ01. The sequence continues at coordinate 1,686 of JAEUHQ010000056.1, forward strand.
AACGGCTCGTGCTGCGCCGCATGGTGCGCGCCGACGCCGACGTCGCCCTCGCGCACGAACAGGACCGCGCGATGATGCAGTGGATCCGCGACCCGCAGCCGATGGCGGCGATGCAGGAGCGCATCCAGGCGATGTTCGGCGCGTGGACCGGCGGCGACGGCGAATGGCTGACGTTGGCCGTCGCGCCGAAGGCCACGGATGCGATGCTCGGCATCGTCGTCTGCCGCGTGACCCAGGCCGCGAACGAAGCGATGGAGATCGGCTACCGCCTGCATCCGTCCGTGCACCGCCGCGGCTACGCGTTCGAAGCGTGCGCACGCCTCGTCGACCACCTGTTCGCCGCCGTGCGCGTGCACAAGGTCGTCGCCCATTGCGTCCTCGAGAACGAAGCGTCGTGGCGGCTGATGGAGAAGCTCGGCATGCGCCGCGAAGCGGTGTTCCGCGACTACACGAAGCTCGGCGGGGCGTGGCGCGACGCGTGCTTCTACGGGTTGCTCGCGAGCGACCGGGCCTGAGCCGCACCTTCCTGCAGCAGACGCACGCGGCGTCCTTCCCACGCGCCGTGCACCGCCATCAGCGGACCGATCGCGATGTAGATCCAGCCCGGCAGCGCGCTCTTCACACCGACGCCGGCGGCCGCGATCCCAGCGGACAGGATCCCGACGCCGCCCTGGATCGACGCCTGCACGATGCCCGACTTCGTGAGGAACCGTTCCACCGGATCGAGCGCCAGCGCCTCCGCGAAGTGCAGGGCCCGCGCGTACATCAGCGCGATCACGAAGAAGATCGAGCCGTAGCCGATCCCGTAGATCATGAAGAGTCCGTCGATGCCGACGTGTTCGTAGCCCTGCATCACGTGCGCCACGTCGAGGCCGCCGATCGGGCCGAAGAGCGCGATCGACAGCAGCGTGAAGAGGAACTTCAGCGGGTACGCGTAGAAGAGCAGCAGGAACAGCAGCAGCAGGTTGAGGAACGTCGTCCACGGGTCCTGCAGGTCGTAGCGCCGCGCGAACAGCCAGTGCTCGACCCAGATGTAGGCGATGATCGCGAACGTCACCG
>JAEUHQ010000046.1 GCA_016794565.1 Planctomycetota bacterium
GCACGCACATCGTGCGCCGCGATCGCTGGAGGAGCGACCGCGATGAGTACCCGGCGCGAGGGCGACGAGCCCGTTCGCAGCGCCGGCGAAAGGCGACGGCCGCCGAAACCGCCGCCCGTCGTCCGTGCCGCGGTTGACCGCTGTGGAGAACACCACACGGTTGTCGTGCCGTCCCTTCCCTCGAAACGGGGGAACCATGGCGGCGCGGAGGGCCAGAGAGTGCACGAAGAGTGTGTTGCTCCTCACGGCGATTCCGTACCTTCGCGGAGCAACCAGGATGACCTCGCCACAAAAGGCCGCTGCCGGTGCACCCGACGCCGCGTGGCTTCTCGATCGCACCGAAGCGCTGTGTCGCGCCGACACGACGACGGGGCGCGAAGACCACGGACTGCCGGCACTGCGCACGCTGCTGCGCGAACTCGACGCGCGCGTCGAACTGCAGGAAGTGGCGCCCGGTCGGCACAACGTGCTCGCGCTCTGGGGCACGCCGCGGCTGCTCTTCTCGACGCACCTCGACACGGTGCCGCCGTTCCTGCCGCCGCGCCGGCAAGGCGACCTGCTGCATGGCCGCGGAACGTGCGACGCGAAGGGCCAGATCGTTGCGCAGTTCGCCGCGATCCAGGAACTGCTGCGACGCGGCCACACCGGGCTCGCGTGGCTCGGCGTCGTCGGCGAAGAGACCGACAGCATCGGCGCCGTCGCCGCCGCCGACCTCGCGCCTCGGCTGCAGACGTGCGTCGGCGCGATCAACGGCGAGCCGACCGAGAACCGGCTCGCGACCGGCCAGCGCGGCGCGCTGCAACTGAAGCTCACGACGAAGGGCGTCGCCGCTCACTCGGGCACGCCGGAACTCGGCCGCTCCGCGATCTGGCCGCTGATCGACTGGCTGCAGCGCCTGCGCGCCCTGCCGGTTGTCGCCGACAAGGACCTCGGGCCGGAAGTGTGGAACCTCGGCGCGATGCAGGGCGGTGGCGCGCTCAACGTGGTGCCCGCGCACGCCGAGGCGATGCTGTTCGTGCGTTCGCTGCCCGACTCGCGCTTCGTCACCAAGGTGCGCGAACTCGCGCCGGCGGACAGCGCCGTCGAGGAGATGTCGTTCACGCCGCCCGAGCGGTTCACGCACCTGGCCGGCTTCGAGCACGCGACGGTGACGTTCGGCAGCGACGCTCCGCGCATCCGCCGCCTCGTCGGCGGCAACCGCATCGCGTTGTGCGGCCCCGGCAGCATCAAGGTCGCCCACACGCTCGACGAACGCATCACCGGGTCCGAGCTGCGTGCAGGCTGCGAACGCCTCGTCGCGATCGCCGACACCTTCCTCGCGGGGAGTCCTTCGTGATCGTCATGAAGTTCGGCGGATCGTCGGTCGCGGACGCCGAGCGTCTGCGTCGCGTGGCCGATCTGGTCGTCGCCGCGCAGAACCTGCAGCCGTGCGTCGTGGTGTCGGCGATGGGCAAGACGACGAACGCGCTCTTCGCCGCCGCGAACGCCGCCCGCAACGGGCACCTCGACGAAGCGCTCGCCCTCGTCGCCGCGCCGCTCGCGCACGCCGAGAGCACGGCACGGGCGCTGCTGCAGGAAGCGCGCTCCGGTCTCGCCAACGAGAGCCTCGATGCGATCGACACGATGCGCCGCGAGATCGAAGTCCTGCTGCGCGGCGTGACCCTGCTGCGCGAACTCACGCTGCGCACGACGGACGCGATCGTCGCGTACGGCGAACGCATCTCGACGCGGCTCCTGGTGATGCTGCTGTCGGAGCGCGACGTGCCGGTCGCACACGTCGATGCCCGCCGAGTGCTCCGCACCGACGACCGCTTCGGCGCGGCGGTGCCGCATCGCGCCGCCATCGCGAAGCTCGCCGCCGAGCACGTTTCGCCCCACCTGCGCGCGGGCGCGATCGTCGTCACCGAAGGCTACGTCGGCGCCACCGCCGAGGGCCACACGACGACGCTCGGCCGCGGCGGCAGCGACTGGTCCGCAGCACTGCTCGGCGAAGCGCTCCGCGCCGACGAGGTGCAGATCTGGACCGACGTCGAAGGAGTGCTGACCGCCGATCCGCGCGTCGTCCCGGGCGCACGACCGATCCCCGTTCTGAGTCCCGCCGAAGCGGCCGAACTCGCGGCGTTCGGGGCGAAGGTTCTGCACCCGGCGACGATGCAGCCGGCGGTCGATGCGAACGTGCCGATCACGGTACGCGACACGGTGCACCCGGGTGGTGCCTTCACGACGATCGACCCGCGGCGCGGTCAACCGGCACGCAGCGGCATCGCCGCGCTCGCGAGCCGCGGGCCGGTCACCGTGCTGACGATGACGAGCACGAGGATGCTCGCCACGAGCGGCTACCTCGCGCGCCTGTTCGGCGAGTTCGGCCGCCTCGGCATCTGCGTCGACCTCGTCGTCACCGCCGAAGTCTCGGTGGCGTGCACCGTGGAAGCGAACGCACCGATCGACCAGCTCGTCGCGGCGCTCGACGGGTTCGCCAGCGTCGACGTGAGCCGGGATCGCGCGATCGTCGCCGCGGTCGGCGAGGGCCTGCACGACGAGCCCAACCTGATCGAGCGCGCGTGCCGCGCTCTCGGCGACGTCGTCCCGGAGCTCATCTGTTTCGGCGGCAACGACCGCAACCTGTCGTTCGTCGTCGGACAGCAGCACGCCGACACCGCCGTACAGCGCCTGCATGCCGAGTTCTTCGCGAACGCAGCCGCGCCGCGCACCGCCCGGCTCGCGCCACCGCGCGCCGCGAACCACGCACGGCACGAGGAGTCGGCGCCGTGAGCCCGCTGCGCATCGGCCTCTTCGGCAAGGGTCGGCTGGCGACCGCGATCGCGACCCGCGGCGGCGACGCCGTCGTGTGGCAGGTCGCGCGAGAGGCTCCGCCGGCCGCGAAGGTCGACGTGGCGATCGAGGCATCCAGCGGCGATGCGGTGCCCGCGCGCCTCGAATGGGCACTCGCGACCGGCACGCCGCTCGTGATCGGCAGCACGGGATGGGACCTGCCGGACCTCGTCGCACGAGTCGCGCAGCGGATCGGTGTCGTCACCGCGCCCAACTTCTCCCTCGGCATAGCGCTCGTGCGACGTCTGTCGCTCGCGATCGCGCGCTTCGCGGCGCAGGATCCGACGCGCGATCCGTACGTGATCGAGCACCACCAGGCGAAGAAGCACGATGCGCCGTCGGGCACGGCGAAACTGCTCGCGCGGACGCTGCTCGAAGGATGCCCGCGCAAGACCGCGTGGAAGCTCGGCGGTCCGCTGCGCCCGGACGAACTCAGCGTCGCCGTCGTGCGGGCGGGCTCGACGTACAGCGAGCACCGCGTCGGCATCGATGCTCCCGACGAGGTGATCGAGGTCGTGCACACCGCGCGCAGTGCGACGGCGTTCGCGTCGGGCGCACTGACCGCGGCGGCGTGGATCCGGGGCAGGAAGGGCGTTTTCACGATGGACGACGTCGCGCGCAGCGTGCTCGACCCGCTGTTCGACGACCTCGCGGGAGGCGGCGGATGAACTCGAGGTTCCAGGGGCTCGGCGTGGCGCTCGCGACACCGTTCGCGGCCGACGGCCGCATCGACACGACGGCGCTCGCGCGGCTCACGAGGCACGTGGTGGCCGGCGCCGAGTTCGTCGTCGCGCTCGGCTCGACCGGCGAAGCGGCGACGCTCGACGAGAGCGAACGCGACCTGGTCGTCGCGACCGTGCGCGAGAACGCGGGCCGCGCGCTGGTCGTCGTCGGCGCCGGATCGTCGTCCACCGCACAGTCCGCGGCGTGGGTGAAGCGTGCACAGGCCCTCGGCGCGCACGGCACGCTCGTCGTCGTGCCGCCGTACGTGAAGCCGACGCAGAACGGCCTGATCGCGCACTTCCAGGCCGTCGCGAAGGCGGCGCCCGAGCTGCCGCTGATCCTCTACAACGTGCCCGGACGTGCCGCGACGAACCTGCAGCCGTCGACCGTGCAGACGCTGTGGCACGTGCCGAACATCGTCGCGATCAAGGAGTCGTCCGGCGACCTGCAGCAGATCGCGCGCATCGCCGCAGACCTTCCGCCCGGCAAGACGCTGCTCGCCGGCGATGACGCTCTCGTCTTGTCGTCGATCGCGGTCGGCGCGGAGGGACTCGTTTCCGTCGCCGGCAACGTGCTGCCCGAACCGATGCGCGACCTCGTCGCCGCGGCACGCGCCGGCGCGGTCGCGAAGGCGCGCAAGCTCTTCACGCAACTGCTGCCTTTGTTCGAAGCGCTGTTCGTCGAACCGAACCCGATCCCCGTGAAGCAGGCTCTCGCGCTGGCCCGCCTCGCCGAAGCGAACGTCCGCCTGCCTCTGCTGCCGGCGAGCGCGGCGACGCGCGACCGCCTCGCGGCGGCGCTGCGCGACGCGCCGAAGGCCAGCGAACGGGCGACCGCCCATGGTTAGTGCAATGGACGACGCCCGGCTCGAAGCGTTCTACGGTCGCGGCGACGACGATGTTCTCGCCGATCCGGAGTGGCCCGCGGCGCACGAGGCCCTGCTCGCCGGGCTCGAATGCGGGCGCCTGCGCGCCGCGCGACGCGACGCCGGCGACGCCTGGCACGCGGTCGCGTGGATCAAGCGCGCGATCCTCTTCGGCTTCCGCCGCACGACGCTCGAGTGCGTGTTCGACGAGCCGTGGCCGTTCTTCGACAAGACCGCGTACCCCGTGCGACGCTTCGTCGACTCGGATCGAGTGCGTCTCGTGCCGGGCGGCTCGGCAGTGCGCCGCGGCGCCTTCGTCGCGCCCGGAGTCGTCGTGATGCCGCCGGCGTGGGTCAACGTCGGTGCGTTCGTCGACGCCGGCACGATGGTCGACAGCCACGCGCTCGTCGGCTCGTGCGCGCAGATCGGGAAGAACGTGCACCTCTCCGCCGGCGCGCAGATCGGCGGCGTGCTCGAACCCGCGAACGCGCAACCGGTCGTCGTCGAGGACGGCGCGTTCGTCGGCGGGCTGTGCGGCGTGTTCGAGGGATTCGTCGTCCGCGAACGCGCGGTGCTCGCCGCGGGCGTCGTGCTCGCGGCCGGGACCGTCGTGCACGATCTCGTGCACGATCGCGAAGTGCGCCACGAGGTTCCGGCCGGCGCCGTGGTCGTCCCCGGCTCGCGACCCGCGCACGGCGGTCGCGCCGAACGCCTCGGACTCCACGTGGCGGCGCCGATGATCGTCAAGTACCGCGACGGCAAGACCGATGCGGCGACCGCGCTCGAATCCGCGCTGCGTCAGCGGATTCGCTTGTAGACGCCCCCCGAGTCCTCGGCGAGGCGACGCAGCAGCTCCGAGTCGGTCCCGATGCCGATGGCGTGCAGCACGATCTGTCGGCCGCGATTCATGCGGCGGACCTCGTCGAGGATGCCGGGCGTGTCGACGAAGCGTCCGGTCGTGGGTTCGCCGTCGGTGAGCAGGTAGATCGTGTCCACGTCCGGATCGCGGAACGCGAGTTCAATCGCGTCGAAGACGTTCGTGCCTGGGCCCAACGGAAGCTTCGCGAGGTCTTCGAGCAGCTTCTTCTTGTTGTCTTCCGTCGCTCGCTGCAACCGATCCCACTCCGCGTGTACTTCGTTGGAGAACCAGATCAGGTTCATGCGGTGGTCGGACGAGATGCCCTGCACGACCGCGGCCAGCTGCTCCTTCGCCTCCTCGATGCGCTTCCTCTTCTTGTCGGTGCCGATGCGCTCGGCCATCGAGCCGCTGAAGTCGATCAGGAACGCGACCCGCCGGCTCGTCACCGGGATGCCGTGGTAGCTGACCGTCGTGCCCCCGCCGCTGCCGTCACCGGCGCGGATCGTGTCGGCGTGCGGGAGCGCGAAGCCGACCTTGTGCGCCTCCCACCAGGCCTCCCACTCCACGCGGCGCCAACAACGGGTGCCCGTGTGCGCGAACAGCGCGGTGGCGAGTTCCTGGGCGAGCCGTCCCTCGTCTTCACGTTCGAACCGCGCGATCAGCAGGGGGATCGAACTCGTGTCGCGGCACTTCGTGAGGTACCGGTACGCGAGTGACCGCAGCGGCCAGTTGCGGTGGGTCAGACACTTCTGCGCCGCGGGGATCGCGACGTCCGAGCCGATGCGCAACAGCAGCGACAGTCCGATCGCGCGCAGCTCGTCGTCGTTCGAGTTGGCGAGTGCGAGCAGTTCGACCGACCAGCCGGGGTCCTTGGCGAGCAGGTCGTGCAGGCTCACCGCGAGGTCGAGGCTCTTCTTGCTGCCTCGGCGGAGTTCGGCGCGAACGCGCTCCATCAACGGCGCGAATGCGCGAGCCGGCGCCTCCTCGAGCAGGATCCGCGCCGCGTCGCGGACCTTCGGATCGTCGTTCTCGATGCCCTTGTGGATGAGGAACTCGACCAGCGCCGGGTCCTTCGCGACCGCCGGAGCGGCGCTGCGGAGCGCCTTGCGCACGACGTCGCCACCGGCGACCGCGAAGCGAAGCAGCACCGGATACAGATCGGGATCGCCGACGGACGCGACGCCCCCGATGAGATCCGCCGCAACGCCGGGACGCGGCTCGTCGACGAGGCGCTCGAGCATGTCGATCGCGAGCGAACGCGCGCGGTCGTGGCCGTGCATCGCGAGCTGCCGCCACGCGACCGCCGCGACGTCGAGCGTTCCCTCCGTGACGAGGCGCACGCGCGCCGCGTCGATCGGGTAGACCGCGCCGACGTTCTCCATCCGCCGCAGCAACCGCAGGCGATCCGCCATCGGACCCTCGAGCAGCTTCGGTGCAAAGCTGCGCAGAGCCCGATCGTCGCCGCTGTCGATGAGCACGCCGATCACCGTCTCGCGCGCCTTGCCGGTCGTCGCCTCGGGATTGCCGTGCGCAATCTCGAGCAATCGGTCGATGCCGCGCTCGCCGAACGCGGCGATCGCCTTCGCCGCCGCGACACGGACTGCCTCCGACGCCTTCGGACCGTGCAGCGTGTCGAAGAGTTCGCGCTGCAACGTCGGCCGCGGCGCCTTCGCGATCGCGTCGAGAACCATCACGGCGCCAGCCCCCGTGCCCGCCGACTCGAGCTCCTTCTTCAGGTAGTCGGTCGCGGCCGGATCGTTCATCTCGCCGAGCCACGCGAGGGCGCGGCGCCGCCGCGCCAGTTCCTTCGGATCGTCGCGGAACCGTTCGCAGTCGGCGATCGCGCGCTCGACCCTCGACGTGCTCGACTCCGCCGCCGACGCGGGTTCTTCCTGCGCGGACGCCGAGCCGCACGCGAAGGCGCCGACGATCGGCAGGAGCAGCAGTACGGAGCGCGGGAGCAAGGGACCGGCGGGCGAGCTGGGCTCGGGGCCCGCCCGTTGTAGCCGGTCGTCCAACGGCTCCAAACCCCGGGCACTCGCAACCGGACCGCCGCCTCCGTAATCGCCGCCATGCCGATGCTCCCGGGATTCCCGTTCTGCTGCACGACCACCCTGCTGCTCACGATCCTCGTTCCGCCCCAGGACCCGGCGCCGCGGCCGACGACGGTCGACCGACTGCTCGTGTGCAACAAGGCTGCCCGCTCGCTGTCGGTGTTCGACCCGGCGACGCGCAGCGAGATCGCGAACCTGCCGACCGGCGAGGGTCCGCACGAGGTCGCCGTGTCGCCGGACGGACGCACCGCGGTGGTCACGGACTACGGCGCGCGCAAGCCGGGCACGACCCTGACCCTGGTCGATCTCGTCCGCTGCGAAGTCCTGCGCACCGTCGAACCGTCACGGAGCGAAACCGGGGCGGACGGCGCCACCACGACGAGAGTGCTGCCGCGGCCGCACGGCATCGCGTTCGTCGACGCGACCTCCGTCGTCTTCACGAGCGAACTGTCGCGCCGGCTCGCACTGTTCGACCTCCGCACGGACCGCGTCGTGCGCACGTGGACCACGACGCAACGCACGATGCACATGGTCGCGCTGTCACCCGACCGCCGCACCGCGCACGCGACGAGCATCGAAGAAGGCAGCCTCGCGACGTTCGCGATCGCGGGCGACGCGTCGGATGCCGCACCCAGTGCGGCGACGATCGTCACGACCGGTGCGGGCGCTGAAGGCCTCGCGGTCAACCCGCGGTCGGGCGAAGTGTGGGTCGGCAACCGCGCTGCGAACAGCGTCACGGTGGTCGATCCGAAGTCGGGAAAGGCGAGCGAGCCGGTCGCGACCGCCGAGTTCCCGTTCCGCGTCGTGTTCACGCCCGACGGCGCGCTGGCCCTCGTCTCGTGCGCGGAAGGCGGCGACGTGCAGGTGTTCGACGCGGCGACGAAGAAGCTCGTGCGGTCGATCTCGATCGCGGCCGACGGCAGTGAACTCGGCGCGATGCCGATGGGGATCTGCACCGACCCCGAGGGCGCACGAGCCTACGTGGCTTGCGGCCGCGGCGAGTTCGTGGCGGTGCTGGACGTCGCGAGCGGTCGGATCGTGGACAAGCTGGATGCGCGGCAGGGTCCAGACGGCATCGCGTTCGCACGCGTGCCCGTCGAATCGACGGCTCCCGGCACGGTCACACGGTGAGGAACTTCGCGGCGAACAGGCGCTCGGCCGTCGCGTGGATCGCCTTCTCGCCGTCTAGTTCGCCATTCGCGAGCTTCTGCGCGGCAGCGGCGACGATCGCTTCACGATCCGACGAGCCGGCGGTGCGCGCACGCTCCGCGAGATTCGTCACAGCCGTCGCCGTCTTCTGACTCTCCCCGCTGATGCGCGCTTCGTCGCGGGGCGGCTGCGGAACGAGCACGTCACGGCGCGCATCCGTGCGCTTCGCACGGCTGTTCGTTGGCTCGGTTCCTCCGTTCTTGGCGACGTTTCGAATGTCCATCTGACCTCCGGCTGACGACTGTCCGGATCATCGGCAGAACGGGTTCGTGCTTGAGAGGCGAGCCCGAGAAAACATGTCGAACAGCGCATCGCCCGGCGGAGGCGGACGATCGGCAAGTCGTGCCGGCGACGGCACATCCTGCCGATCGCCGGCCCGGCAGGAACTGCCGCCCGCACGCCGCACGAACGTCGCCCGACCGCCAGTCGCCGCTCGCACGGGAGCAACGCGGATTCGCCCGGGCTTGGCACGGCCGGTGCTCCCTCCACGGCGGAGGAATCGAAGGAGCTGTGGCGATCCTGAGCAACGTTCGAGGCCGTGTCGAGTCGGACCCCATGCGGATCCCGGCCCCCGCACGCGCCACCGCGGCGACGTCGGAGACGTTCGCGTCGGCGCTCGATCGAGTCGATGCGATCGCCGCTGCGCCGCGCATCGAAGCGCCGCCGGCTGCAGAGCAGACTCCCAGAGAAGAGCCGGCGTCGGTCGAGGACCACGCCGCGGAGGATCCGCCCGAGCCGGTCGAAGCGCCGCGCGGAGACACGGCGGCGATCGACCCGCACGCCGCAGCCTCGGCGCCGGTCGACCCGCAGGCAGTCGCCGAGCCCTCCGTGACCACGACACTGCGACGGGGGGAGCCGGCGCGGCAGGAAGCTGCAGGCAAAGGAACCGACTCTCCCCGCACTTCATCCCCGACCGAGGACCTGCTCGCTGCGATCGTGCAGCGCGGCACCGAGGCCACGACCGCTACCGCGGCGATCGCCCCGGCGAACGGACCGACGGCCGCCGTCGCGAGGCCGGGCGAAGCGCCGGTGCGCGGCGTCGACGCGGCGAGCTCGGCGAAGGCAGCACCGACGCGGAGCGCGCCGGTCGTTGCGGGTTACCGCGCGAACGCCAAGGTCTCGGCCGAACTGGTCGACCAGGCGCGCGACTCGGTCTTCAAGCAGATCCTGATGAGGGTGTTCGACGGCGGCGGCGAGATGCGCGTTCGCCTCGAACCACCCGACCTCGGCGAGCTCGACCTCCACATGAAGGTCGAGAACGGCAACCAGCTCAGCCTGTGGATCGGCGCGGAACGCAGCGACGTCGCGACGATGCTGCAGCGCAACCTCGACGGGCTGCGCGACACGCTGCAAGCCGCTGGTCTCGACGTCGCGGACGCACAGGTCGGCACGCGCGACGGCGGCAACGCCCGCGGACAACAGGGCGGCGACGGCAGCGCAAACGACGAACACCCGGCCCGCGACGACGGCGCGATGCAGCGTCGCGGCGGCTGGATCACTGCAGACGGACTCGACTTCTGGGCCTGAAGGAAACACCCATGATCTCTTCGACGACCAGCACCAGCGGCACCGGTTCCACCGGCAACACCGGCACCAGCGTGCTCTCCACCTCGCAAGCGACGTACGGCGACAACCCGTTCCTCAAGCTGCTCACCGCGCAGCTGCAGAACCAGACGCCGCTCGAGCCCGTCGACAACGAGAGCTTCATGAACCAGATGGCGAGCTACACGACCATGCAGGAGCAGCGCGACCTCAACAACAACATGTTGAAGCTGCTCGACTACCAAGGCGTGCTCGCGCGCGTGCAGGGCCTCGGTCAGGGCAGTGCGTTGCTCGGCCGCCAGGTCTCCTACAAGGACGACGCGGGCACCGAGCAGTCGGCCAAGGTCGAGTCGGTCTACGTCACCGAAGCGGGCAACGTGAACCTGAAACTCGCAGGGGGCGCGGAGATCGACATGCGGCAAGTCCTCGGCATCAGCGACGCCCCTGCGGCCTGATCCGACCGACGCCACCAACTCCGCGAGAAAGCACCCATGGTCAGCACCGCACTCTACACGGGCCTGTCGGGACTCCGCGTCCACCAGACCTACATCGACGTCATCGGCAACAACCTCGCGAACGTCAGCACGCCGGGCTTCCGCGGCTCGCGCGCGACGTTCAGCGACATCCTCAGCTTCACCGTGCGCTCGGGCTCGGGCCCGAACGGCAACTTCGGCGGTGTGAACCCGCTGCAGATCGGTCACGGCGCCATCATGGCGACCGTCGACACCGACACGAACCAGGGCACGATGCAGGACACGGGCCGTTCGCTCGACGTCGCGCTGCAGGGCCGCGGGTTCTTCACGATGACGAACGGCGTGCAGACGTTCTACTCGCGCGTCGGCTCGTTCGGCATCGACGCGAACCGCACGCTCGTCGACCTGCGCAGCGGCATGCGTGTCGTCGGCAGTTCGGGCGCCAACATCACGGTCCCGGTCACCGACACGCTGCCGGCCTCCGCGACCACGAGCGTCGACTTCCAGGGCAACCTGCCCGCGAAGGTCGGCGGACCGCTGGCGGAGATCGTGCAGTCCAACGCCGTGCTGAAGCAGGGCACCGCCGCGAGCAAGACCGCGACCGGTACGGCGGGCGCGGGCAACCAGTTCGACCTGACGGCCTTCGCCGGCAAGTCGGTGCTCGTGTCGGTGAACGGCGGCGCGCAGCAGACCGTGACGTTCCCGTCCTCGACGTTCGGGGCCGCCCCGGTGAACGCTTCGACGGTCGCCGCGCTGTTCACGATGCAGGGCCTGCAGGTCACCGCGAACGACACGGCCGGCACGATCTCGTTCGACACGATCCGGCTCGGCACGAGCTCGACGCTGAAGTTCGACGACGGTCCTTCGTCCGCCGGTCTGCTCGCGGCGCTCGGCCTCAACGCGACGCTCGGCACCGGCACGGAGACGACGGCCACCGCGGCGACCGGCCTCGCGAGCCTCACGGCGCGGACATCGGCCTACGCGGTCGGCGACAACATCACGGTCAGCGGCACGAACCCCGACGGCACGGTGTTCTCGGACACGTTCGTCTTCGGCCCCGCGAACGACGGCACGACGATCGGTGACCTCGTCAACTTCATCAACGCGACGGTCGACCCGGCCCAGTGCACGGCCGAATTGACGACCGACGGCAACGTGCGCCTCGTCGCGACGAACAAGGAAGAGGCCGACATGAGCCTCTTCATCGGCGACGCGTCGGGCAACACCGGCAAGAACAGCTGGCCGAACTTCCAGGTCGCGCAGAACGGCACCGGTCCGGACACCGCGGTCACGTCGATCGACGTCGTCGACTCGCAGGGTCGCACGCACCCGGTCACGCTGACCTTCACGCGCAGCACGATCGACTCCACCGTGTGGGACCTGCAGGCGACCTGCGATTCCTCCGAGGGCACCGTCACGCAGGCGCAGATCGGGCAGATCCGGTTCAACGACAACGGCTCGTTCAACGTGATCGGCGGCGGCACGAACGCGCTGGCGTTCACGTGGAGCGGCATCTCCGCCTCGCAGTCGGTGACGGTCGACCTCGGCTCGTCCGGCCAGTTCGACGGCATCGCGATGCTCGGCAACGCGACGACGATCGCGGCCGTGAACCAGGACGGCTTCGCGCCGGGCACGCTGCTCAACGTCGGCTTCAACAACAACGGCGAGCTCGTCGGCTTCTACAGCAACGGCCAGTCGCGCACGCTCGACCAGTTGCGCGTCAGCATGTTCAGCAACGAGGGCGGCCTCGTTCGCGTCGGCGACACGATGTTCGTCGAGTCGCCCAACTCCGACGACGCGATCGCGACGACCGCGAACTCGGCGGGCGCGGGTTCGGTGCGCGCCGGCCAGCTGGAGAACAGCAACGTCGACATCGCGCGCGAATTCGTCAACCTGATCGAGGCGCAGCGCGGCTTCCAGGCCAACTCCCGCGTCATCACGACGACGGACGAGATCCTGGCCGAACTCATGAACATCGTGAGGTAGTCGTGCCCAACTACGGAGAAATGTCACTCGTGCGCGGGCTCGCGTTCCTCGCCGAGAAGCAGGCGGCGACCGCGCACAACCTCGCGAACGTCGACACGACGAGCTTCAAGCGTCGCCACGCGATCGCGGTCGAGGCGAAGCAGGACTTCCAGTCGGTTCTGCAGCAGACGCTGCCGACGATCACGTACGCCGAGCAGACCGACCTGCAGCGCGGCATCCTCCGCGAGACGGGGAACAACCTCGACATCGCGATCGACGGACCGCAGTGGCTGCGCGTCCAGGACGCCAAGGGCACGCGCTACTACACGCGCAACGGCCAGATGCAGATCGGGTCGGACGGTCGCCTGCTCACGCGCAGCGGACTCACCGTGCTCGACCAGAACAACCAGCCGATCACGATCAACAGCGGTGAGACCGCGCCGAGTCAGCTCAGCATCTCACCGAACGGCACGATCCAGAACCCGAACACCGGCCAGACGTGGGGCCCGATCGCCGTCGTGTCGCTGGCGAAGCCCGACGCGCTCGTGCCCGCGGGTCGCGGCCTCTACGTCGACCCGCTGGACCAGCGCGGCACGCAGACGGGCGACGCGGTGCAGCAGGGCTTCCTCGAGGGCAGCAACGTCGACAGCCTTCAAGAGCTGGTCCAGATGATCTCCGTCGAGCGCAGCTTCGCCGCGACGCAGAAGGCCCTCACCGGCATGGGCCGCCTGCAAGAGAACCTGATCACGAACTTCCTGAGGTGACATCCCGATGCTGAAGAGTCTCTACACCACCGCGACGGGCATGAAAGCCCAGCAGACCATGGTCGACATGATCGCGAACAACATCGCGAACGTGAACACCGCCGGTTTCAAGAAGTCGCAGGCGTCCTTCGAGGACCTGTTCTACGTCACGCTGCAGGCGCCCGGTCTCGCGCGCGGCGCGAACGACAGCCCGGTCCCGATCGGCACGCAGATCGGTTCGGGCACGCGCCTCAACGGCACGACGAAGGTCTTCACGACGGGCACGCTCGAGATCACGGAGCGCAACCTCGACATCGCGATCGACGGTGAGGGCTTCTTCGCGGTGCAGCTGCCCGACGGCTCGACCGGTTACACGCGCGACGGAGCGTTCCAGATCAACGCCGACGGCAAGATCGTGACAGGCTCCGGCAACGTGCTGCTGCCCGAGATCACCGTGCCGAGCGACACGCTCGAGATCTCGATCGACCCCGAAGGGCGCTTCAGCGGCCGTACCGCGGGCAGCCCCGACACGGCGACGTCGTTCGGCCAGATCACGATCCACCGCTTCGTGAACCCGTCCGGCATGCTCGCGGTCGGCGCGAACGTCATCCGCCCGACGGAAGCGTCCGGCGCGCCGATCACCGGCAACCCCGGCTCGATCGGTCTCGGCACCCTGAAGCAGGGCTTCGTCGAGCGAAGCAACGTCCAGATCGTCAACGAGCTCGTCAACCTGATCGTCGCGCAGCGCGCGTACGAGGTGAACAGCCGCGCGATCCAGGCCAGCGACCAGATGCTGTCGACGGCCACCAACCTGTCACGCTGATCCGCACCGCGGGGAAAGAGGGAGAGTCATGAATCCGTTCGCAACCATCGTGCTCGCCACCGCCGTGTTCGGCGGCGGCGGCGGCGACGAGAAGGACCCGAAGCCGGCGATCGAGCTGCGCCTGCGGCCCGCCGTCGCGGTTCGCGGCCTCGACGTCACGATCGCCGATCTGTGCGAGGTCTCGGCCAACGGGCCGGACGCACTGGCGGTCGGGCAGATCGTGTTCGGCCCCGCTCCCGTGGCCGGCTACGCGCGCACGCTCGCGCGCGCCGAAATCGTCCAGTCCCTCGCCGCCGCAGGCCGCGACATCGCGTCGATCAAGCTCGAGGGCGCGAGCGAAGTGGTCGTCCAGTCGATCACGGTCGACGTACCGACCGCCGACCTGCTCGACACCGCGACGGCCGCGCTGCAGGCGTTGCTCGCGGTCGAAGGGGGCGACGTCGAGTTCGAGGCGCCGGCGCGCCTGCGGCAGATCCAGGCACCGCCGGGCCGCCGCAGCCAGGAGCTGTCCGCGCGTGTCCGCAACGGCGCCACGAGCCCCGACTCGGCGATCGTGGATGTCGACGTGCTGGTGGACGGCACCAGCCACAAGAAGGTGCCAGTCACGTTCAAGCTGCGGCGCTTCCGCGCGATCTTGAAGACCGTGGGAACGGTCCGCGCGGGCACACCGCTCGGCCCCGACAACCTCGTCGTCGTCCGCGAAGCAGTGACGCAGACGAGCGGTCTCTTCCTCGACGACTGGCGCCAGGTCGACGGGATGATCGCCTCGCGCAACCTGCAGCCGCAGCAGCGCCTGATGCTCGGGGACGTCGCGCCGCCCGCCCTCGTGCACAAGGGCGACGTCGTGACGGTCGTGCTGACGCGCGGCCGCGTGAAGGTCACCGCGAAGGCGATGGCCAACCACGACGCGCCGCTGGCCGGCCGCATCACCCTCACCAACACCCAGTCCCGCTCGCAGATGACCGGCGTCGTCACCGGTACCGGACTGGTCGAGGTGCAGCAATGAACCGTTCCTTCCTCTCGATCGCCGCCTCGGTGATCGCTCTCGCCGCCGCCGCGACCGCGCAGAACCCCTACGTCAAGGCCGGCGCCACCATCGCCGCCGCGACCGACCTCCGCGCCCGCAACGTCGGCGACATCCTCACCGTCTCCATCCAGGAACAGCACAGCGTCAAGAACGAGGACAAGGTCGAACGCAAGAACGACACGTCCCTCGCCGCGCGCCTCGAGGCGTTCAGCCTCAGCGACAAGACCTTCAAGAGCAACGTGCTGCCCAAGGTCGACGTCCGCAAGGAGTCGGATTTCTCGGGCGAGGCGAAGCAGGATCTCGGATCCGAGGTGAAGGCGAGCATTGCGGTCGTCGTGATCGACGTGCAGCCGAACGGCAACCTCGTCGTCGCGGGCACCCGCAGCGTCACCGTGAACGACGAGACGCGCACGCTCCGCATCAGCGGCCTCGTTCGCTCGCTCGACGTCACGCCGAACAACACCGTGAGCAGCGCGCAGGTCGCCGACGCTCGCATCTCCATCTCGGGCGAAGGCGGCAACACGCGTCAGGTGACGCGCGGCCCCGTCGGTCAGCTGTTCGACACCCTCGTCTGGGCCGCCTGGCCGTTCTGAGCATCATGCGCTTCCTCGCCGTTCTCACGCTCGTGGTCGCCGGCTTCGCGCTGGCGCAGGACCCGCCGCCCGCCGCCACCGCGCCGGCGCCGCCACCCGCCGCCGCACCGGTCTCGAACGAAGTCGCTGCCGTGCACACGTCCGAGTCGGGCGAGACGGTCCTGTCGCCGCGAATCCGCAGCGTCACGCGCCTGCACAACAGCATGCCGCACCACCTGTTCGGCGTCGGACTCGTCACCGGCCTCGCTGGCACGGGTTCCAGCGACCGCGGCACGCGACAGGCGATCGTCAACCTCGTCCGACAGATGGGCTACAACCTCACCATCGCCGACGTCACCGGCGGCAGCACGGCTCTCGTGTCGCTCACGTGCTCGCTGCAGCCGTTCGCGCGCGCCGGTCAGCTCCTGGACGTGAAGGTGCAGGTCATCGGCGACGCGACGTCGCTGCGAGGCGGCGAACTGCTCCGCGCCGAACTGAAGGGCGTCGACGGCCAGACCTACGTCGTCGCGCAGGGCGCACTCGTGGTGCCCGGCGTCTCGGCATCCGGAACGAACGCTTCGGTCACGAAGAACCAGATCACCGCGGCGTGGCTCGACAACGGCGGCGTCGTGATCCGCGAGGAAGGCACGTCCTTCTTCAGCGAGTCCGGCGCTCTCGAGCTGCAGGTGCTGAACCCGAGCCCGTTCAACGCGGCCTCCATCGCCGCCGGCGTCCGCACGACACTCGACGGTTCGTCGGCCGTCGTCAGCGCCGTCGATCCGTCCCTCGTCCGCATCGAACTCTCGGACGAGGACCGCACCAACGAGAACGCCCTCCGCATCCTCAATCTCGTCGGCAACGTGCGCGTCGCCGTCGAGAACCCGGCCAAGGTCCTCGTCGACCAGACGACCGGCACCGTGCTCGCGGGCGAAGGCGTGATGATCAGCCCCTGCGTCGTGGGCGTGAGCGACTTCACGATCGCGATCGCCAACGACGAGGAGGTCGTGCAGCCCAATCCGTTCAGCCCGGGCACGACGGAGCGCGTCGGCCGATCGCGCGTCGAGATCCAGACCGACAATCGCCCGCTGCAGAAGCTCGGCGGGGGCGCGACCGTGTCGGACCTGCTGCAGAACCTGAAGGCGCTCGGACTGTCGCCCGACCAGCTCGTCCGCGTCTTCCAGGCGCTCGACCAGGGCGGCTTCCTGCACGCGACGCTGGAGGTGCGCTGATGGACGCGCTCGCACTCCAGACGATGCGGATGAAGCCGGAGACCGCGTCGGAGAAGGAACGCCACCACGCGGAGGACGTCGCGAAGCAGTTCGAGACCATCTTCGTGCGCACGCTGGTCAGCAGCCTGCGCCAGACGTCCGGCGTCGGCGGCGACGGCGGCATGTTCGGTTCGGGCCCCGGCTCCGACACGTACGCCGACTGGTTCGACCAGAACCTCGCCGAGAAGGTGACGTCGTCCGCGAAGGTCGGCATCGAGGAGCAGCTGATGCGCGACTTCGAACGCAACGGCGAACTGCCAAGGCCGGCGAGCCCCGTCGCGAAGGCGCACGACGAGATCGCGAAGGCCGTGCTCGCCAGGAACTCACTCCACGCCGCCCTGCAGGGCAAACGAGGCACCGATGTCCTTCCATGACCAGACCGATCGTCTCGAGCGCTCGTTCCGTACGACGTGCGAACTGCTGCGGACACTGCTGCAGGGCCTGCAGGAACGGCGCACCTCCTGGGCTTCGGCCCGGCCGAGCACGATCCAGCCCTCCGCCGAGATGGAGGCGATCGCGCAGCAACTCGCGGCCGAGGAGAACACGCGCACGCTGCTCCTCGCGGAGATCCGCAAGGTGATGCCGGCGCCGATCGGCGGCACGTCCGCCGATCTGCACCTCAACGTCACGCGCATCGCAGCCGCGATGCCGGCACCCGCGGCGAAGACGCTGCGAGCCGCCGCCGACGAGGCGACGGCGCTCGCGAAGTCGGTTCGTGTCGAGGTGACGCTGGGCCAGCGGCTGCTGCGCTTCGGTCAGCGTGCGCACGAGTCGGTGCTGCAGCAGCTCGGTGCGGCCGCCGCGCCGCCGAGCGGCGCTGCCCTCTACGACCGCAACGCGCGCTCGGCCCGCGGCCTCGGCGCGCCGCGGCGGCAAGGTGTCCTGATCGACGGGCGGATGTGAACAGGAGGATGTGATGACCTTCGGATTCGGACTCGGTGCAGGTCTCCGCGCGTTGACCGCGGCTCGTCTCGGCATGCAGACGGCCGGCAACAACGTCGCGAACGCGAACACTGCTGGCTACTCACGCCAGCGCGTCGATCTCTCGGCGTCGCTGCCGTTCGGCATCGCCGGCGGCTACCAGATCGGCACGGGCGTCGACGTGAACAGCATCACGCGGATCATCGACGACGGCCTCGAACGACGCATCCAGCTCCAGCTGGGTCTCGTCGGCTCCGCCCAAGTCGACCAGTCGCGATTCGACGAGATCGAGAGCATCCTCGCCGAACCGGACGGCGGCCTGTCCGACTCGCTCGCGGGCCTCTTCGGTTCGATCGGCAAACTGAGCACCGATCCGTCCGATCGCGCGCTGCGCGGCGGCGTCGTGCAGGCCGCAGGTGTGCTGACGCAGGGCTTCCGGCTCGTGTCGCAGCGCCTCACCGATCTGTCCGGCAGCACGTTCTCCGAAGTGCAGGGCCTCGTGCGCCAGGTCAACTCGCGCGCCGCCACGATCGCCGACCTCAACGCGAAGATCATCGCGACGGAAGCGACCGGGGCCACCGCGAACGACCTGCGCGACACACGCGCGGAACACATCAAGGAGCTCGGCAAGCTGCTCGACACCCGCACGATCGAGCGGGCGTCCGGCAGCGTCGACCTGCTCGTCGGCGGCCACCTGGTCGTTTCCGGCGACCGGGCGTCGTCGCTCGCCGCGGGCAAGGACTCGTCGGGCAAGACGAAGTTGACGATCGGTTCGACGACGAGTGGGGCCGTGATCACCGGCGGCCGCATCGCGGCGCTGCTCGATCAGGAGAAGGGCTCGGTGCCCGGCATCCAGAGCCGCCTCGACCAGCTCGCGCGCAGCACGATCCTCGAGTGGAACCGCCTGCACTCGACGGGCATGCCGGCGTCGGGCCCGTTCTCGGCCCTGACCGCGGCCTACGGCGCAGTCGACGGCGACGGCGACGGCGCGGGCGGCGACGAGTTCTTGTCGCAGTCCGGCTTCCAATTCCCCGTGCAGGAAGGCGATCTGTGGATCGCAGTCACCGACAAGGCGACCGGCCAGATGGAGCGTTCGCGCATCCACGTCGACCCGCGCTCGATGTCGTTGCAGGACGTGGCGCAGGCGATCGGCGGCATCGACCACCTCACCGCGAGCGTCGACCCGACGGGCCGCCTGCGCATCGCGGCCGATTCGGGCTACGGCTTCGACTTCTCCCCGCGTCTCGATCCGAATCCGGACAGCGCCGGCACGTTCGGCGGCCTGAAGCCGTCGATCGGCTCGCAGGGCGCCGGCCCGTACGATCTTTCGGGCCAGACGTTCCCGGTCAGCTTCACCGTGACGACCGGCACGGCTGCGTCACCGATCACCAGGACGGTCACGCTGGCCGCGAACGAGTTCGTCAACCCCGCGAACGCGACCGTCGACGAGCTGGTCGCCGCGATCAACAACGACCTCGGCAGCGCCGGTCGCGCGACGTCGGTCGGCGGCCGCCTCGTCCTGCAGAGCGCGCAGGGCGGTTCGACCGCGCAACTCGCTCTCGCCAATGTCGGCGCGGGCACGGCGCTCACGGGCCTCGGCCTCTCGACCACGACCGCGCTCGGCCGCGACAATGCGGTGACGGTGCGCACCGAAGGCACCTACACCGGCTCGACGAACCAGCAGTTCACGTTCGTGCCGGAGAGCGACGGACAGATCGGACAGACGCCCGACCTCCGTGTTCGCGTCTACGACGCGAACGGCGCCCTCGTGACCACGGTCAACGTCGGCCGGGACTACGAGCCGGACACGCCGATCTCGCTCGGCAACGGCATCAAGGTGGCGTTCGGCCCCGGCTCGATCTCCGCGACCGCCGGCCAGGCCTTCCAGATGGACGCTCTCGCCGACAGCGACACCAGCGACCTGCTGGTCGCGACCGGCATGAACGCGTTCTTCCTCGGCTCGAGCGCGGCAGACATCGAAGTCAATCCGGAGCTGCTCACGAACCCGGATCGCCTCGCTGCCGGCATCGGCACGGCGGAAGGCGACGCAGGCAATCTCGCGCGCATGACCAGTCTCCGCACCATCGACCTCGACGACCTCGAGGCGAACACCATCGAGGACTTCTACGCCGACATCGTCGGCGACGTCGCGTTCTCGACCGCGGCAGCGACCACGGGGCTCCAGTCGGAGAACAAGCTGCTCGAGCAGTTGCAGGCCGAACGCGAGTCGTTGTCGGGTGTGAACATGGACGAGGAGATGGTCGACATGCTGCGCTTCCAGCAGTCGTACGACGCGGCAGCGCGCTTCATCGCGGTCGCGCAGCAGATGACGGACACGCTGATCAATCTGGGGAGGTAACCGTGAGCATCCGCATCACCCAAGGCATGCTGTACTCGCGCGCGCTCGGCGACGTGCAGAACAGCCTGTTCCGCTTCTCCCGCCTCCAGCAGGAGGTCGCCACCGGCAAGCGCATCAACCGCCCGTCGGACGACCCGGCCGCGGCGCTGCGAATCCTGCCGCTGCGCAACGACCTGCGCGACCTGACCCAGCTCGGCGACAACGTGGCTCTCGCGCGCGAGACGCTCAACACCGGCGCGGCGTCGCTCGAGGACGGCTCGTCGCTGATGCAGCGCGTGCGCGAACTCACGACCCAGGCCGCGAACGGCACGCTCAGCGCGGGCGATCGTGCGAGCATCGGCGCCGAAGTCGAACAGCTGCTGAGCCAGCTGGTCGGCATCGGCAACAGCCGACGCGGCGACAAGTACCTGTTCGGCGGCACGGCGAACGGCAGCCCGCCGTTCGACATCGTCACCGACGCCGGCGGCACGCGAGTCGTCTATCGCGGCAACAGCGAGAACCTCGACGTCGAGGTGGCTCCGGGCGTGCGAACGGCGCTCAACGTGCCCGGCAACTCGATCTTCCAGGCGCGGAACCGCGGCGCGACGACGTTCACCGCGGCGGTCGGCTCCGCGTCGACCGGGGCGCTGCCCGTGAGCGCCGGTGACACCGGCGTCGGCTTCGGCAGCCTGCGCGTGTCGTTCGGCGGGCTCGGCGCCGGCGTGCCGAGCACGATCAGCGCGGGCAGCGGCGCGAGCACGGCGGTCGGTCCGCTGACCTACGAGTTCACCACGGGCCCCGACACACTCGGCATCGGCGGCGGTACCAAGATCCCGATCCCGGTCACGGACGGCACGTTCACGACGGCGGACGGACGCACGATCTCCCTCACCGTGACCGGCGTTCCCACCCCGCTCACCGGCACGTTCACCGCGAACGCGAACCTCACGACCGACGACGGCGCGACGACGATCACGGTGTCGGACTTCTCGCAGTCGAGCGTGATGATCCGCAACTCGTACGATCTGTCGGTGCTGAACGTCGACGTGCGCAGCCTGGCGCAGACCGGCGAGGAGCACGTCAAGTTCGAGGGCACGTTCGACGCGTTCACGACCCTCTCCACGCTGCGCGATCTGCTGCGCAACGAAGACGACCTGCCCGACCAGACCGTGCGCGATCGTGTCGCGCAGATGCTCGGCGAAGTGGACTCGGCGCACGACGCCATCCTCGACGGACTGCGCGAACTCGGCTTCCGCTCGTCTTCGATGGACGTGCTCTCGAATCGTGTCGAAGGCCTGCGCGTCGCGCGCACGGAATCGCTCAGCACGGTGCAGGACACCGACATCGCCGAAGCGATCCTCGAACTGCAGCGCCAGGACCTCTCGTACCAGGCGGCGCTCCAGGTGACGTCGCGCGTGATCCAGACGAGCCTGTCGAGCTTCCTCGGCTGAAGCCATGACGACCGAACTCCTCCCCCGTGTCGATGCCGCGCCGGCCGTCGCCCCCGACACGCCGGCGAAGACCGCCGGGCCGTCCCCCGACGGCTCGACGTTCCAGCGGCTGCTCGAGTCGTTGCAGCAGCTGCGCACCACCGGTCGCGCCGTCGCGGACGCGAACGATCCGGGCCAGCTGCGCGACGCGATCCGTGCGGCCGACGACGGCTTCGTCACCGCGATGGACCTGCGCAAGCGCCTCGAAGAGGCCTTCCGCAACCGCCTGCCATGACGGTCGCCGCCGGCAACGTCGTGCGGCTCGATCGCGCCGCGATGCAGCACTGGCTGCCCAAGCTCGACGAATGGCTGCTGCCGGGCCTGTTCTACGGCGTGCAGCACACCTGGCCGCAGCTCTACCGCAGCGACGGCGACGGGATGTTCTTCGCGCTGTTCGAGGACTCTCCGGAAGGCGAACGGCTCGTCAGCCACTGCGCGTGCCGCGTCGTGACGGTGGAGACCGGACGCGGTTCCGTGCGTTGCGCGCTCCTCGGATCGGTCGCGACCGATCCGGCGCGGCGCGGGCAAGGACACGCGAACCAGGTGCTCGCCGCCGCGCTCGCCGCGTGCGACGAGCGCGCCGGCGCGGTGCTGCTCTGGGCCGAACGGCCGGAGCTCTACGCGCGTCACGGTTTCGTCGCCGGTCGCGACGAGACGTGCCTCGCGGTGATGCGCCGTCCCCGGCGCGAGAACGTTCTCGTCCGCCACGCGGAAGTGAGGGACCACGCCGCGCTCCACGCACTGCACGAACGAAACCCGCTGCGCGTCGTGCGTTCGCCGAGCGTGATGTCCGGCCTGCTGACGACGCCCGGCATGACGACCGTGGTGCTCGAAGAAGACGTCGGCATCTCTGCCTACGCGTGCTGCGGCAAGGGCGCCGACCTGCAAGGCCACTGGCACGAACTCGGCGGCACCGACGCCGCGGTCGCGCGCCTCCTGCCGGCGGCCATGCACGTCGCCGATCAGCTCGAAGCGGTCGTGCTCGTGCCGCCGTACCGACAGACCCTGCGCGCGGCGCTCGGCGCCAGCGTCGTCGGCGAAGGCGTCGTGCCGGGGCCGATGGTGCGCACGAAGCCCGGCATCGACGCGACGTTCTGGATCGACGGCCTCGACTCCGTGTGACCGCCGCCGGGGGCGCACTACCGGTCGTAGGCGCCGAAGATCGTCGTGCCGGCCACCGAGCGCTGGAAGAAGCGCGCCTTGACGACCTGGTACTCGGGGTGCGCGAAGAACGCGTCCTTCTGCTCCCGGCTGCCGAACCAGATCGCGAACACGCGATTGATCGGGTGGTCGCTGGCGGACTTCAGCACCTTCGCGACCGTGAAGTCGTAGCGGAAGCCGCCACCGTGGGCGGCGAGCAGCGGCGCCATCGCCGCGCGGTACTGCTGGTAGAGGTCGTCGTCGGTGACCGTGAGTCCGACCATCATCTCGTGGACCATGCGCAGCTTGTAGCCGGCACGGGAGCGACCCGTGAGAGCTTCGCCGCGGCCTCGCACCGGCCCCTACCGGCGACGGCGGCGCACCGTCAGCCAGAAGCAGGGGATCCCGAACACGACGAGCGCCTGCAGTGCGTTGCCGAGTGACGGATCCCCGCTCTTCGCAGTCACGTCGGGGCCTTCGATCGCCATCTCGACGACGTAGAGGAGACAAGCCAGGAACACGGCACCGGTGACGACCCGCCCGGCGAAGGCACCGCGCCGCGGGGCGATCACGGCCACGGCGAGCATGAGCAGAACGACCAGCACCGCCGCACGCGCGACAGACGCGGTGTTGCAAGCCCACGGGCCGAGGGCGAGACCGATGGCTGCGACGATGGCGACCGGACCGATCGTCCATGCCATGAACCGACTGCCGCCGAACAGAGTGTCGTTCACGGTCTCGGCAGTCGTCGGCGCCTCGATGTGACCCTCGACGGCATCCTCGTTCGGTCTGGACCGCATCATGCGTGAGTATCGGCGAACGGAAGCAGAGTCTTCGTTCACGACCCTTCGGCGTCCGCGGAGCCGAGGAGCGGGAGCGTGCCGTAGCCCGCCCGCCGCTTGATCGCCTTCGACACTCCTTGCGGAATCAGCAACCACCACGGGACGAGGTTGCGATTCCACGCGTTGACGATGACATCGACGTCCTGATCCAGCAGGTCGCCGATCACCACACGGACTCTCGCGGCAGCCATGCCGGCGAGGATCCTCCCACGACCGCCGCCGACCCCACAGTCCCCCGGTGCACGGGCCCGCGCGCGGTCGGCGGACCCAGGACACCGCCTCGGGCCGGCACCCGACGAATCCCGACACCACGGTCGACGGCCGGTGGGAGCCGGCTAGACTGCTCGCCCGATTTTCCGCCCAGACCGGCCCTTCCCGGGCCGCAACGAGACCCTCCCCATGGACATCGTCGTCTGCATCAAGCGCGTTCCGACCACCGACGCGGCGATCAAGATCGCCGCCGACGGCAAGTCGATCGATCCCACCGGCGTCCAGTTCGAACTGAACGCGTACGACGAGTTTGCCCTCGAGCAGGCGCTGCGGATCAAGGAGCAGCTCGGCGCCGGCTCG
>JAEUHQ010000067.1 GCA_016794565.1 Planctomycetota bacterium
GAACAACACGGTCTACGCGCTGACCCTGCGAAACGGGGATGTGGTCGCCGGTGGCGACTTCACGACTGCTGGTGGCGTGTCGGCGAATCGGGTGGCCCGGTGGGATGGGGCGAACTGGACGTCATTCGGCCCTGGATTGAGCGCAACCGTTCGTGCCTTGGCGACCTTGACCAATGGCCAGCTCGTGGCAGGCGGTAGTTTTCCGGGCTACGTCGCGCGCTGGAGCGGAGCTTGGTCCGCGCTGGGCCCAGGCATTAACAATACGGTGTACTCCCTGGCAGCGCTCACCAATGGCAAATTGGCGGTTGGGGGCGACTTCACGGTTCCTGGAGCACGCGTCGTGTTGTGGAGTGGATCGGCTTGGACGTCCATAGAACCCTTGGCCGATCGTTGCTGGGCCCTGCTTGGGCTGCCAGACGGCAGCGTCGTGGAAGGCGGGGCCTTTGCCGGGGGCGTCGCACGCAATTCTGTAGCGCTTGCAGGCCCAGACGCTCCAGTCTACAGGTTTGGTGTGCAGGAGAATGGCCACGTCATCGCCGCGATCGGGGATCCGAATGGCAGCTCCGGTATTAGTCTGTGGGACGGAAGTAACTGGCGGTTGACTATTGGGTTCGAGCAAATTCGTGATGTCGACTGCCTCCCGAATGGGCGCGTCGCTTTCTGTAGCAGTGGGGACCTTTTTATTCCATTCGAGTGTAAGGTCGCAGTGTGGGATCCGCTTCGCGGCTTCGACATTCTTGGGGGTATCTCTGTCTTTGGCGCTGGTGCCCAAGTGATGGCGGTCAGAGGTGCACCGAATGGTGATATCATCGTGGGCGGAGACTTCACGGGCGCAGGGGGCGTAAGTGCCATGTATGTGGCGCGTTGGAACGGCGTGACGTGGTCAGCCATGGGCAACCTGACGGGCGGCATACACGGCGAAGTCGACGCAATCGTGATCTTGCCCAATGGCGACGTTGTGGTAGGGGGCGACTTCTGGGTCGCGGGCGGCCCGACTGGTGTGAACGTAGCGCGCTGGAACGGCACGACCTGGGCGCCGCTGGGTTCGACGATGCCCCCTGGGCTCGGGTGGGTAACAGCTCTGGCCGTGCTTCCGAATGGCGATCTCGTAGCGGGCGGCATGGGTGGTGGCAGTTTTCCCAATGTTGCTCGGTGGAACGGTTCCGTCTGGTCGGCCTTGGGGTCTGCGTCGATTGGGCATGTCAACTCGTTGCTCGCGTTGCCGAATGGAGACGTTGTCGCTGGTACGAGCTACTCTCCCCCCTCGAACTTGGTGCGATGGGACGGCACATCCTGGTCGCCGTTCGCCTTCGGGACGAACGGCAGTGTGGGCGCTCTCGCGATGCACCCGACGCAAGGCCTGTTGGTTGGGGGGACCTTCTCGCAAGCTGGTGGGGTCTCTTCTCCAAACTTCGCGCGAGTGCTCTCGACGTGCCCCGCGGTCGCCGTGGGATACGGCAATGGCTGCGCTGGCACGAGCGGGCAGAACACTCTTGTGGCGGACAGTCTTCCGTGGGTCGATGCGACATTCCGCGCGACGGGCACTGGCCTGCCGACGAACGCGCTCGTGCTCACATTGACCAGTGTGACGCCGATTGCGCCAGGCCTGGCGCCATTGACGCTGGCTCTTCCACAAGCGGTTGTCGGCTGCGACGTTCTCACCGCACCCGATATCCTCGGCCTGCTACTCACCACAACGGGTTTTGCCCACTCCAGCCTGTTCTTGCCGAACACGCCGCCGCTGATTGGAGTCTCGTTCTATCACCAGATGATCCCGATCGAACTGGACGCACAGGGCGCGTGGATCGCGGTCACCGCTACCAATGCGCTGCAGCTCACTGCCGGATCGTTCTGAGCTGCGTGAGGGGAGGCAGGTGCCTTCGAGTCCCCGGCCATGGACGATGCCGGGGCTGGCGTGCGGAGAGGATCGCGCATGCTGTGGTGCCTGCTGCCCGACTCCGAGCTTGGTCGAGCCCGACGATCGGCGGCGCGCTCGGCAGGAAGAACGACGACTCGAGGGAGACGTCAGTCGGCGCGTAGAGCTGCAGGGTGTCGGGCGCCACCAGCAGGTCGCAGCCGGCCGAGCAGTGCTGCCGCGAACGACGGGTGGTCGACGCAGGCGTCGCCCGACCCAGCTGCCCGTCGGGCCCAATTCGATCGGCACCAGTTGGTGACAGAGAGTCACCCCGACGAAAAGAGGGATGTGCGGCGAGAAGAGGTTCGACCGGACGGTGCCCGTCGTCGTGACTGCCAGACCGAGGAAGTCGGGGGCGACAGCACGTCGCAGCCGACTCCGGCTCGCGCGAATGCGAGCGCGAACGAACCCGTACACGCTGGCGATTCCGTGCGATGCGACGCTGGTCGGCGTCGACCTCTGCACGCAGTGGCTGCTGCTGAAGCCGAGCACGTGCCCGATCCTGCCGGACTTCTCGTTCACGAGCGCATGGAAGTTCACGATCGGCGAGCGACGCCGGCACCGGTTGGGCGGACGTGTTGGTGAGGCGTCGGTGTTTCGCCCAGATCCCGCGAACGGAACGCTCGCCCGGTTCGCTGCTTGCGGTAGCCGCTCCTCCGCGGAGGCCTCTGCCATGCGCCATCGTTTCCTGCCGGTTCTTCTCACCTTCTCGGTCGTCGCTCCGTCCGCCCTCGCCCAGGGCCCCGAGCCCTCGGGGCCCGGGATCGCCGACGCCGCATCCCATTCGTTCGGCGTGACGACGGGCGCCGACGGCGTGCACGCCGGTGGCCCCGACTACACCGCGCGGTTCGATCGCGACGGGTTCGAGTTCGTGCCGCTGCTCGGGCGCCGCGCCGAGTCCGCGATGCCGGTGCGCTACACGCTCCAGTCGGTGCGGCGCGGGGCGACGAACGTGCTCTCCGTGACCGGTGCGTCGCCCGTCGTCGACGGCAATCGCGTGCGCTTCGAACACGCCGGCGGTCTCGTCGAGCGCTACGACGCGCGTCGGGACGGCATCGAGCAGAGCTTCGTGTTCTCGACGAAGCCGAGGGGTGACGGCGACCTCGTCGTTTGCGGCACGATCGCGACGGAACTGGTGGTGACGGCCGCGAGCGACGACGGCATCACGTTCGGCGCGGGGGATCTCGAGGTCGTGATGTTCGGCGCGGTGACCGGCGTCGATGCGAACGGCGTCACCGTGCGCGGTTCGATCCGCGTCGTCGACGAGCGGATCGAATGGGTGCTGCCCGCGTCGTTCGTCGAGAACGCCGCGTATCCGCTCGTGCTGGATCCGTTCGTCGGCAACGCGTTCACGGTCGGCAACGCGGCCGGCATCGACGTGCTGCCGGCGGTCTCGTACGACGCGACGATCGATCGCTACCTCGTCGTGTGGACGGTCCACGTGTCGTCGACGCAGGCCGAGGTGCGCGGTCAGTTCGTCGGCGGCAACGGTTCGATCGCCGGTGGTCTCGTGTTGTTCGACAACGACACGCCGACGGACGTGCGACCCTCGGTCGCGAACGTGAACGCGACGGATCGTTTCCTCGTCGCGTACCTCGCGAACGACACCTACTCGTTGGGGGGCCAGACCTCGATCATCCAGCAGATCTATGTTCGCTCCGTCTCCGCCGCGACCGGCGCGATGTCCAACCCGGTGCTCGCGGTGGCCGGGGGGCCCTTCGGCGGGCCCGGGTCGTTCGCCCTCGGCGGCGACTCGCGCATCGGCCTGTTCGGTAGCAACCAGGATGCGCTCCTCGTGTTCGAGTACGGCTTCATCGCGACGCAGGACGTCGACACGATGATCGTGCGCGTGCCGTCGACGGGCGATCCGACGTTCGGCACGTCGCAGTCGCTCGCCAGCTCCTCCTTCCCGGCGGGCGACGTCGCGATTTCGGCGCACGCCGGCTCGCTCGGTCGATGGCTCGTCGCGTTCGGGCAGAACCCGTCGACCCTCGGCGCTCCGTTCGATCGCATCGTCGGTCAGACCATCGACGGCGCGGGCAATCTCTGCGGTCCGTTGCTCACGATCGTGAACGGCGGCGCGGGGGCCGACCTGCGTCATCCGACCGTTGCCACCCGCGACGGCTCGGAGTTCGTCATCGCGTGGGAGAACGCGAACGCGGCGGCCGTGAACCTGCGGCGGTTCGTGCACCTCGGCTCGTGTGCGAGCGGTGCCTGGACCGGCGGCGCCGTGATCGCGCCGATCGTGCAGAGCGGCAGCGCAGAATCGCCGGCTCTCGCGTTCGCGAAGGACAAGTACCTGCTCGCGTGGTCGCAGACTGTCGGCACTTCGTCGGTGGCGAAGGTCTACTGCAAGGGCCTCGACCCGGCGACGTGCGCCGACTGCGGCCGCGAGCTGCGCACCGACACCACGATCCTCGCCGACGTCACGCCGGCGATCGCGACGCACTGGCAGGGCGGGGATCAGGTGTCGGACGAGGGGCTGCTGGTGTGGTCGAACAGCACGATCCGCGGCCGGCGCGTCGAAGCGCGCAGCGACGACATCGTCGCCGGGATGGGCGGCGGTTGCGTGAACGGGTTCGACGACTTCGCGAGCTACAGCGGTGACGCGGTGCTCGGCAACGCGAGCTTCCAGTTGTCGATCGCGAACTCGGTCTCGTTGCCGCTCGTGCTGATCGTCGGCTTCTCCGCGATCTCGGCGCCGTGCGGTGGCTGCACGATCGTCCCGTCGCCCGACATCCTGTTCCCGGCGACGAACCCGTACACACTGGCGATCCCGTGTGACCCGACGCTCGTCGGTGCGGACATCTACACGCAGTGGCTCGTGCTGAAGCCGAGCACGTGCCCGATCCTGCCCGACTTCTCGTTCACGAACGCGCTGCGCTTCACGATCGGCGAATAGGGCGCCGCGGGCGCCCGGGAGTTTCTGCGAACGCGATCGACCGGTGGTTCGCTGCCCGGGAGGAGGCGGTCGCGCTGGCCGACAACCCATGAACCCGACCTCGTTCCTGCGTTCGATTCCTTCGGCCGCCGTCCTGTGCGCGCTGGCCGCTGCCCAAGACGCCAGCGTGATCCGCGACGCGTTCGGCGCCAGCAAGGTCGACGGCGGGGCGTGGGCCGGCGGTGCCGACTACTCGGTTCGCTTCGATGGGCGGGGCCCGTCGTTCCTGCCCCGACACGGCGGCGACGCGGCGCGTGAGTACCGGGTCCGGTTCGAGCTCGAGTCGGTGCGCCGCGGCGCCAGCAGCGTGTTCGTGCGCACCGCGGACGTCGAGCCGCAGGTCGCCGGCACGCGAGTGAGCTACGCGCACCGCGAGGACGTGACCGAGGTCTACGACGCGCGCCGCGACGGCGTGGAGCAGGGTTTCGTGTTTGCGACGCGCCCCGCAGGCGACGGGGACCTCGTCGTACGCGGCGCGATCGCGACGGATCTGCCGCTCGCCGCGGCGAGCGACGAAGGCGTGCGCTACGAGTCACCCGGGATCGCCGGCGTCACCTTCGGCGCGGTGACCGGTGTCGATGCGAACGGCGCAACCGCGCGCGGCTCGATCCGGGTCACCGCCGATGGCCGGCACGTCGAATGGGTGTTGCCCGCCGTGTTCGTCGAACACGCTGCGTACCCGTTGATCCTCGACCCGCTGATCGGCAGCGCGATCACGATCGGCAACGCCGCCAACGGCAACGATCGAGACCCCAACGTCGCATTCGACGATGTGACCAACCGCTACCTCGTCGTTTGGAACGACGTCCTCACCGGGACGAACGACGAGATTCGCGCGCAGTTCATCGGCCCGACGGGAACCCCGGTCGGCTCGAGCTTCTTCGTTGGGTGGGGTCACCTGACGAACCGCGCGCTGGCGAACATCGCGGGCACCGGCCGGTTCCTCGTGACGGGGTACACGCACTACTGGTCCGGGATCACGTCGTCCGTGCGCGTGCGGTCGATCGACGCGGGCAACGGCGCCGTCTCCAACTCCGTCGATGTCGAGCTCGGTTGGTCGGGTGGCAGCGTGGCGGTCGATGTGCCCGTCGTCGGTGGCGACTCACGCACGCTCATCACCTCGGACAGCGCGTTGATCGTCTACGAACGGAACGGCGGCGTGGCGACGTGCGTCGTGCACGTGCCTGCGAGCGGCGATCCGTTCGTTTCGCCGACGACCTACACCACGATCGCGCCGAATGGCCGAACGCCCTCCGTGACGGCGTTCGGTGGCAACCCGGTGCGATGGCTCGTGACCTGGAAGGAAGCGCCGACCAGCTTCGGACCGCAGTCGGTGTACGCCGGCATGGTCGGCCCGACGGGAACGCTGTGCGCGCCGCCGATCTTGTTGTTCACGTCGGCTGCCGGCAGCGAAGTGTGGGATCCGGTGTGCGCAGCGGCCGACGGCGCGACGTTCCTCGTCGCCTGGAAGGACGAGAACGGCGGCGCCGAACTCGTGCGCGGCAAGATGGTCACGTGGTCGGGTGCATGCGGCGGCGGCGCGTTGACATCCGGCCCGCTGCTCGCGTTGACGCCTACCGCGTACCGGCAGAACTCACCGAACCTGGCGTTCGCGAAGGACAAGTTCCTGCTTGCTTGGAGGACGCAGGCGAACTCGTCGGCGGCGACGCAGGTCGTCGTGAAAGGGCTCGACCCGGCGACGTGCGCGTCGTGCGGTGTCGAATGGGCGGTCGGCAACGGGATCGTCGACGCCTACTCGCCGGCGATCGCTTCGCGCTTCTCCGCCGGAGACACCGCCAGCGACGAGGCGCTGCTCGTGTGGTCGAACGATGCCGTACGGGCGTCGCGCTTCGAAGCGCGCGGTGACGACGCGGTCGCCGCAGTGGGCGGCGGGTGCAGCATCAGCGGCTTCGACGACTTCGCGACCTACAACGGCGACGCAGTGCTCGGCAACGCGAACTTCCAGCTCGCGATCTCGAGCTCGGTCTCGCTGCCGCTCGTGCTGATCCTCGGCTTCTCGAACCTGTCGGCGCCGTGCGGCGGCTGCACGATCGTGCCGTCGCCCGACATCCTGTTCCCCGCGACCAATCCGTACACGCTGGCGATCCCGTGCGATGCGACGCTGGTCGGCGTCGACCTCTACACGCAGTGGCTGCTGCTGAAGCCGAGCACGTGCCCGATCCTGCCGGACTTCTCGTTCACGAACGCGTTGAAGTTCACGATCGGCGAGTGACCAGGCGCGGTCGCAGGAGCAGTCTGGATCCGCCTCGGGTCTTCACGCAAGACCGCGGACGGAACGGGCGGGCGCCTGGCTGCCCGAGGAGCGCGCCGCGCTGAAGAAGTTCCCCGGCGTCGGCGACCCGGGGGCGGATCGCATCGTGTTGTTCGCCGGCGTCGCGACGCCGATCGCGCTCGAGTCGAACGGACTCCGCACGATGCTGCGACTCGGCTACGGCGCGGAGAACACGAACTACGCGAAGACTTACCGTTCTGCGCAGGAGGCGGCAGCGACCGAGTTGCCCGATACGGC
Organism: Planctomycetota bacterium; assembly: GCA_016794565.1. GTDB lineage: Bacteria > Planctomycetota > UBA1135 > UBA1135 > UBA2386 > JAEUHQ01. Next base: position 7,387 of record JAEUHQ010000067.1, read on the forward strand.
GTCGGCGCGGCAGCAGTCGTTCACGGTGATGCGGGCCCACGGTCTCGTCGTCTGCCGCGCGACACCGGCGTGTGCGAGCTGTGTCGTCGCTACCGAGTGCCGGTCGCGTCGCGACGGAGTTCGGCCGCGAGAAACGGCACGCCGCGCTGCGCGCGATCGGTAGTACCGTGAACTGAAAGTGGCCTCGTGCGGAGGTGGCGAATGGGGTCGCTGTGGACCACCGGTGCGTTGCGAGGAAGGAATCTCGGGCCGGACGCCTCGCTGCGGAGAGCCGGCGGCGGCGTTGACGGAGTGGCGTCAGGCGGATCGTGGGCGAGTGGGTTCCCGGTGGGTCCTGGACCGCTGCTTGTCCTTCCCATGCGCGCGCGGTGCGGCCATTCGCCGACGATCCCGCGGTAGCATCCCGACCCTCTTCTCGCCGAATCGCTCCGGAGGCTCCCGTGCTCGAACGTGCCGCGCTCTCTCTCTCCGCTCTCTCGTTCGTGCTCGCTGCGCCGGCCGCGGTCGCGCAGGGCATGGCCATGGGGGCCGCCTTCCCGTGTCCGTACGCCTTCGGCGTCGGGGACGTCGACGGGAACGGCACTGACGAGTTCGCCGCCGTCGTCGCGGGCCAGGCGGTCGTGTTCACGAGCTTCTCGGGGACGACGCTCGCGTATCTCACGAGGCCCAGCATCGGAGCGTTCGAGCGCTACTCGCCCGCGGGCGACGTGAACGCCGACGGACACGCGGACCTCGTGTGGTGCGCCAGTTCCGGCAACGCCGTCGTGGTGTCGGGTGCGGACGGCTCCGTGCTGCACACGTGGCCCCCGAGCTTCTTCCTCTACCAGGAAGGTCTCGGCGGTGCGGACTTCGACGCGGACGGGCACGACGACGTGGTGCTGCGCGCCGGCCAGATCTTCGAGATCCGCTCCGGGCGCACCGGGGCGCTGCTGCACTCGTTCACGTTCTTCGGCGGTCCGCTGTTCGTGCAGGTTCGCCTCGGAGACGTGGACGGCGACGGCTACCCGGATCTCTCGATGGGGGTTCCGGCGATCGGCCAGTACCGGATCGTGAAGGGCCCGTCGTTCGCGACCACGACGTACACCGACGGCCGGCCGCGACCGCTCGGCGACGTGAACAACAACGGCTGCGTCGATCGCATCGCCTACAACACCAATCTCGCGGTGGCCGAGATCGTCGACGGTGCGGGCGCCGTGATCGGCACGCTGCCGGTGGACACGAGCCAGACCGTCAATCAGGTGCTCGACCTCGGTGACGTCGACGGCGACGGGAACGACGACTTCTCCGTCTACACGTCGCTCCCGCCGCACCTGCGGGAGATCGTGTCCGGTGCGACGCTCGGCTATCTGGCGGGCGGAACGGGGATGGCGCCAGTGCGCGTCGGTGACTTCGACGGCGACGGCCGCGTCGAGTGCACGATGGGCGTCGGCGGCACGCAGACGCGCGTCGAGTGGATCGACCCGTCGCTGCCCGCCGCGAGCCGGATGGTGGCGCGCGGCGCCTCGGGAACGACGAGCACGGGCAGCAAGGCGCGCGTGTCGACGCGCGGCAGCTGCGCGCTCGGCAAGAACGCGTTCTTCGACGTGCGCGGCACGCTGCCGAACGGGATCTCGCTGCTGATCGTCGGCGGTGCGCTCGACGTCGACCTCGCGCCGCTCGGTGCACCGGGCAACCGCCTCTACGCCAATCCCGACGCGGTGCTGCTGCTGCTCTCGGACGGCAACGGCGTCGCGCTGCAGTCGTTCGCGATGCCCGTATCGCCGACGCTGCTGGGCTCCGGCGTCAGTGTGCAGGCGGCGACGGTCGATGCCGCGGCGAACCCGTTCGGCCTCGTGTTCTCGAACGCGATCGACGTCGTCACGAACAACTGACGCGTGGCAGCCACCGCGTGGTCGTCGGAGCGACCGAAGCGGGCAGCGATGTCGCCGGCCGTCATCTCGCTGCCGCGAACGTGCAGCACGACCAAGATGTGGCGCCGCGACGCATGCGCCAGCGCACCGAACACCGCGTCCGCATCCGGGAGGAGGCGCTCCGCTTCACTGCCGATCGGATCGATTGACTCGAACATCGGGAAGCCCATGTGCGTGCGGGGGGCGCCCATCGGCTCCCGCACCGCCTTCGCCGCCGGGGTTCGATGCGCGGTCTGCGGGCCGGTCGCTCCCGGAAATCTCCGCTCACGTGTCCTCGTCGGGCTCGTTCGTTTGTCGTGGCTTCGAAGGGGCCGTTGCACGGCTCGCGAACGAACCGAGACACCCGCCAGCACGAGGCTTCCATGAAATCGAAGACGAATCACACGATCACTTCCCGCGCCGACTGGCTCGCCGCCCGCACCGCCCTGCTCGCGGAGGAGAAGCAGCTCACGCGCCAGCTCGACGCCCTCGCCGCCAGGCGCCGTGCGCTGCCCTGGCTGAAGGTCGTCGAGGACTACCGCTTCGAGACGCAACGCGGGCATGTTTCGCTCGCGGATCTGTTCGCCGGCAGGAGTCAGCTGGTCGTCCAGCACTTCATGCTCGGCCCGGGCTGGGGCGAAGGCTGCCCGAGCTGCTCCTTCATGGCCGACCACACCGACGGCATGCTGCCGCACCTCGCTGCGCGCGACGTCACCATGGTCGCGGTCTCGCGCGCACCGATCGCGGAGATCGTCGCGTTCCAGAAGCGCATGGGGTGGCGATTCCCGTGGGTGTCGTCGAACGGCAGCGACTTCAATCGCGACTTCCACGTGTCGTTCACGGAGGCAGAAGTCGCGAGCGGCAAGGTGAACTACAACTTCACGGAGCAGCCGTTCGGTTCGACCGAGGCGCCGGGCATCAGCGTGTTCCACAAGGATGTCGAAGGGACGATCCATCACACCTGCTCGGTCTATGGCCGCGGTGTGGAGCTGATGATGGGCGCGTACCGCATCCTCGATCTCGTGCCGAAGGGGCGCGACGAAGACGCGCTGGAGTACGGCATGCAGTGGGTTCGCCACCACGACAGCTACGAGGCGTCTGCAGCGGCGCGATGCGGTTGCAAGGGCACGGAGGCAGGAGCGTGACCTCGCGGCGCTGTTGCCGGGCGACCTCGAGGTCGCGCCTGCGGGAGATCGCCGGCTGGCTGGTGCCCGGCGCGGTACTCGCGCTGCTGCCGAAGTGCCCGATGTGCGTCGCCGCGTACGTGGCGCTCGGCACGGGGCTCACGATCTCGTGTTCGTCGGCGGACCTGATGCTGTGCACTGTCACCGTGCTGTGCGTCGTGGCGCTGGCGTCGTGTCTGGTTCGGCGCATGGTGTGCTCGGCGCAGAACCGGCAGACTCTCGACCTCTCACCAACCTCAGGACAGCCGTGAAGAAGACTCCCACCGGTCAGTACATGTTCCTCGTGCGCGGCTCCTCCTGCGACGGGGGAGCTCCTTCGCCGGAACAGATGCAGGTGCAGATGCGGGAGGTGTATGCCTGGATCGAGAGCCTCTCGAACCAGGGCATCATGACTTCCGCGCAGCCGTTGACCCCCGAAGGAAGGATGGTGTCCGGCAAGAACGGCAGCCTCGTCTCCGACGGCATCGCGGCGGAATCGAAGGAGGCGGTCGGCGGCTTCTTCATCGTTCACGCGGCGACCATGGACGCGGCGGTTGCCATTGCTCGCACGTGCCCGGCGGTCGACCACGGCGCCAGGCTCGAGGTTCGTCGGATCGCCAACCTCGACTGCGACTGACTCGGCATGAGCGGGCACGACGACCGCGCCGGGGAAGTGGCCGACCACTTCTTCCGCCACGAGGGTGCGAGGGTGGTCGCCGCACTGACCGCCCGCCTCGGGACGCAGCGTCTGCAACTCGCCGAGGACGTCGTTCAGGAGGCTCTGTTGCGCGCGCTGCAGACGTGGTCGTACCGCGGGGTGCCGGACAATCCGGCGGCGTGGCTCACCCAGGTCGCGAAGAACCTCGCGCTCAACGCGCTGCGGCGTGACCGGCGCTGGCACGAGAGCGGCGACGGCGTCGCCGTCGAACAGGCGTTGTCCGCGCCACCCGACGACGTGCAGCACGACACGTTCGCCGACGACACGCTGCGCATGATGTTCGTCTGCTTGCATCCCGAACTGTCGGTCGACGCGCAGATCGCGCTGGCGTTGCGAACCCTGTGCGGCTTCAGCGCCGACGAGATCGCCGCCGCGTTCTTCGCCAGCGAAGCCGCGATCGCCAAGCGCCTCGTGCGCGCGCGGCAGCGCATCCGCGAACTCGCGCTGCCGTTCGTGGTGCCCGATGCGAACGCGCTCGCGCCGCGGCTGCACGGCGTGTTGCACACGCTCTACCTGCTCTTCAACGAGGGCTACAAGGCGTCCACCGGCGATCGGCTGGTGCGGGACGAGCTGTGCCACGAAGCGATCCGCCTCGTCACGCTGCTGAGCGAGCATGCGGCGACGAAGGGACCGCAGGTCTCGGCGCTGCTCGCGCTGATGCTGCTCAACGCCGCGCGGCTGCGCGCCCGGACCGACGAAGCGGGACATCTGCTGCGCCTGCACGAACAAGACCGCCGTGGGTGGGATCGGGCCATGATCGCTCGCGGCCTCGCCTGCCTGCACCACTCGGCGCAGGGCGGCACGCTGAGCGCGTACCACGTCGAAGCGAGCATCGCCGCGACGCATTGCCTCGCAGCCGATGCGGCCGCGACCGACTGGCCGCGCATCCTGCAGCTCTACGACCGGCTGCTGGCCCTGACCGGGTCGCCAGTGACCGCCATGAACCGTGCCGTCGCGGTGGCCCGCGTGCGCGGTCCGCAGGCCGGGCTCGATGCGCTCGACGCGATCGAGCAGAGGGGAGTGCTGGAGATCTCACATCTGTACCACGCGATGCGCGGCACGTTCGCCGCCGAACTCGGTCGCGCCGGCGTAGCGCTCGCCTGCTTCCATCGGGCCGCGAGCCTGGCCACGTTGCCGGCGGAACGGGACTTCATCGCCCAGCGCATCCGCGAGTGTTCCTCGGGCTGATCGCGCGGGTCGCCGCGCGGATCGCCGGGGAACGGAGAGCGTCGCCGGCCCACGTGACGAAGCTCGTGTTCGCGGTGCCGCAGCCGACGAACGTCACGGCCGCGCGGGATCCGACCACCGCACGCGGGAGCCGGCGGTCGTCGTGCGACGAAACCTGCTGCGGCGCGTCACGGGTCGCGGGCGGCCGGCACTCTCCGGGTGTTCGCAGCGTGCCCTGCGGCGGCGATGCCACAGGGGCCCCCGAGCCATCCCTTCCAACAGCCTTGGTGACCACCGTGCCGCGCTCTTCGATCCTGTCGTTCGGCGTTCTCGTCTACGCGCTCTTCCTGCTGACCTTCCTCTACTTGATCGGCTTCGTCACCGGCTTCGTCGTTCCCGTCACGGTCGACGGCGGCGGGCCGACGAGCGCGCCGGCTCTCGCCGTACTGGTCGACGTGGGCGTGGTCGCGTTGTTCGGGCTGCAGCACACCGTCATGGCGCGGCCACGCTTCAAACGCTGGTTGACCCGCCACGTGCCGCAGGCGATCGAGCGGTCGTGCTTCGTGCTCGTCACGTGTGCGATCTTCGCGGTGATGTTCACGCAGTGGCGGGCGATCCCGACCGTCCTGTGGCAGACGTCCGGCGCCGTCGCCCACACGATCCTCGCGGTCGCGTTCGTCGGCTGGGGCACGGTCCTGCTCAGCACCTTCCTCATCGACCACTTCGACCTCTTCGGTCTGCGGCAGGTGTGGCTCGCGTTTCGCGGCCGCGACTACGCCGCGCGCACGTTCCAGGAGCGCGGCCTGTACCGCGTCGTGCGACACCCGCTGATGCTCGGGTTCCTGGTCGCGTTCTGGGCGGCGCCGACGATGACGGTCGGACGCCTGTTGTTCGCCGGGTGCTACACGCTCTACATCCTGTTCGCGCTCGTGATCGAGGAGCGCGACCTGCTCGACCTGCACGGCGCCAGCTATCGCGACTACCAGCGCCGCGTGCCGAAGCTGCTGCCCTTCCTGCCGCCGGCCCGCGCGCGGGTGCGAGACGCCGTGGCGCAGTGACGCAGAGGGATCACGACGAACGGGGCGTCCGGGCGCTGCGCGCGGAGCGCCCCGCAGTCACTTTCGCACGGGAGCGTCCGCGGAGAAGTTCGTGAAGGTCTTGCCGTCGTAGCGGCACGCGCCGGCGTCGACGCTGCCGAACCAGATGCGCCCCGCCTTGTCCTCGAGCATCGCGTAGACGTTGGTGCTGCCGAGTCCGGATGCCGTCGTGACGTGCTCGAAGGCCTTGCCGTCGTATCGGCTCGCTCCGCCGCCCGGCGCGTCGGGATGCCCGAACCACACGTTGCCGGATCGGTCGACGATCATCGACCCGACGAAGTCGGTGAGCAGCCCGTTCTCCGCGGTGAAGCTCGCGAGCGTGCGGCCGTCGTACCGGAACGCCCCCTCCTGACCGCCGAACCAGACGTTGCCCGATCGGTCCACGACGATCGCGCGAACGTTCACGAACGGCCGCCCGACGCGGTCGGCGAAGTTCGCGAACGTCTTGCCGTCGTACGAGCAGATGCCGCCCTGGGTGCCGAACCACATGCGGCCAGAGTCGTCCTGCGCGATCGAATAGACCGCGTCGTGGAGAAGGCCATCGGCGGTCGAGAAGGTCTTCATCGCCGTGCCGTCGTAGCGGCTCACGCCGCTCCCCGTGGCGAACCAGACGTTCGCGTCGCGATCCTCGAAGATCCACATCACGTCGTCGCCGCACAGGCCTTCCTTCGTGGTGAACCTCGTGAAGGCATTGCCGTCGTAGCGCGTCGCGCCCCCGGTGATCGACCCGAACCACAGGACCCCGGATCGCTGCTCGAGCAGCGAGAAGATGCGCCTCTTCGGCAAGCCCACTTCGTCGGCGAAGTTGGTGAAGGCCTTGCCGTCGTACCGGATCGGGCCGCCGAACGTGGCGAACCAGACGTTCCCCGCGCGGTCCTCGCGAATGTTGCGGATGATCACGCGCGGCATGTACGCCGTCGACTTCTCCGCCATCGGCATGAAGTAGCGGTCGGGCGCGGCCTCCTGGCCCCGGGCGAGCCTGCTCGTCGAGCCGATCCCGGTCAGGATCACGAGGGAGAGAAGGGCCGCTCCGGTGCGGTCGCGAACGGGTTTCTTCGTCATGATGCGCCAGCCTAGGAGTCCGCGAGGGTCGCCGCGTAAGAGCCGCGTCAGTACGGCGAGCGGCGATCGGCCCGCGGGCCCCGGCGCCGGGTGCGGTCGCAGGTTGACATGCCGCGGCGCGGCGCGAACATCGTCGCCCCCGGATCATGCTGCTGGCGGCGTCGCGAGTACCGAGCGAGTCGTCCGTAGTCGCGGGCCACAATGACGGTGCGACCGGCAGCGCTGGTTCCTCTCCTCCTCGCGGCGGCGTGCTCGATCGCGCCCGACCCGGGCGTCGCGGCCCTGGTGGCCGCGGTCGAGCAGGAACGGCTCGAGCAGCACGTCCGCGCCCTGTGTGCCTCGCCCCGACCGGCAGGCGACGCCGCCGCGACTGCCGCGACGCTCGCGTACATCGAGAACCACCTCGCCGAGTGCGGATACACGACGACGCGCGAGCCGTTCACGGCCGTCGCGATGTCGTGGCATCGGCAGCAGACGGCCACCGGTTCGACGACGTTCGTCGCGACCGGGGCGAGCGGAGTGCGGCACAACCTGATCGCCGAGAAGGGCGCTGGGGGCGAAGGGGAGGCGGTCATCGAACTCGGCGCGCACTTCGACACGGTCGCGTTCGGACCCGGCGCGGACGACAACGCCAGTGGCGTCGCCGCTCTGCTCGAGATCGCGCGGCTCGTCGCGAACGTGCCGACCGACAAGACGATTCGTTTCGTCTTCTTCGCGATGGAGGAGGAGCAGCTCGTCGGCAGCCGTGAACACGTGGAGCGCATGCTGCGCGAGAACCGCCTGCCCGAGGGCATCCTGTCGCTCGACATGGTCGGCTACGCGAGTTCGGAGCCCGACTCGCAGGAGTCCCCGATCCGCATCCCGCTGTTGCTCGGGCCGCCGTACGTGGGCGACTTCGTCCTGGTGGCGGGCAACTTCGGTTCGGGCTGGCTCGGCAACCTGTTCGAAGGTTGCGTCGATGCCTACGTGCCCGAACTCGCCTACTACAGCCTGAATCGCATGGCGACCTGGTCGAGCGACGCCGAACGAGTCGACGCGTGGAACTACTGGAAGAACGGCGTTCCCGCGATCTCGCTCGGCGACACCGCCGAGTTCCGGAACCCGCACTACCACCAGCCGTCCGACACGCCCGCCACGCTCGACTACACGTTCCTGCGTCGCAACACGCAGGCGGTGCTCGCGACGGTGCTCCACTGGGCGCGCACGACTCGCTGAGGCGGCGGCGCCGCCCTTCGCCTCCGTCGCTCACTCGAGCGCGTGCGTCGCGTGCGTCAGCGCACCGCCCGCGCGGAGTGCGACGGCGATCATCACGGCCTCGCTCGTCTCCTTCTCCGTGGCGTCCGCTTCGCGCGCTTTCTCGCCGTGGATCCGGAGGCAGTACGGGCACTGCGTCGCGACGGCGATGGCCACCGCGATGAGTTCCTTGTACTTGAGCGGGATGGCGCCCGCCGCGAACGCGGCGCTGTCGAGGGCCTGGTAGGCGGCGAAGGTCTTCGGGCTGCTCTGGGAAAGGCGCTCGAGGAGCGCCAGGTTCTGCATGTCGTACATCGTTCGTCTCCTGTCGCGCGGTTTGGATCGCGACCGTGACGAGTCGAGTGATCCCGGCGGCAGACTGTGACGACGGGCCGCTCGAATCGTCGCGAGTCGCGCGCTCGCTACCGGATGGTCCAGCGGATCGTGTCACCGAACTCGATACCGCCGAGGCACGGGTGCGTGCCGATGGCGACGCCCTGCATCGCGAACGTCTCGCCGACGAGCGAAGGCGCGGTGGGCACGAAGAAAACGACGGACGGACCGGCGAACGGATGGATCGGCAAGTCGGCGCGGAGGCCGAGCGCACAGCCCGTGCAGACGGGCACCGCGGTGGCGTTCGCGCCGCCGAAGCAGATGAGCGGGAACGCGTTCCCGGTTCCCGAGAGCGCGAACTCGACGGTGTTGCCGAGGTACGGCTGGCCGGTCAGGGTGAGCGACAGGCTCGACCCCTGGCACGCCGTCGCGAGCACGTCGCTCGTCGGGCCGCTCGTGTACCCGCCGTAGCGAACGAGCGCCGCGGTGCGGTTCGATCCGGTCCCCTGCAGGTAGCCGATCGTGTAGTCGCCGACCGCGCCGCCGCTCGAGCGACGTGCCGCGATCTGCGTGTCCGCGGAGCCGGCGAAGCCCGACGGCAGGGTCGCCGCGAACCCGAGCGGCGTCAGCGAGCCGCCCTCCCAGCCGAGCATCGACACGTCGACCTGTCCGGCGAACGGCGCCGGTGACGCGACGACGAAGCGCGCGCCGTCGCTGTCGGTGTCCAGCGTTCCGGCCCGGAGACCGGCCACGGCGGTGAGGTCGTAGTAGTTCGTGCCGGACCAGGTCGGCTGGAAGGCGACGACCACTCCGCGCACGGTGTTCGTGCCGCGCAGGTAGACGGCGAGGAAGCGCGTCTTCGGGCCGTCGGCGATCGGCGAGGACACCTTCGGATCGCTGTTCGTGTTGCTGCTGGTGTCCAACGGGACTTCGCTGCCTACGACGCCGTTCGGATCCACGGTCCTGCCGACGACGTGTCTCTCGA
>JAEUHQ010000098.1 GCA_016794565.1 Planctomycetota bacterium
ATCCGCATCGTCGACCACGACACCGTCGAGATGTCGATTCCGCAGGGCATGGCGCCCGGCACCTACCCGATGCGCCTCTTCACCGTCGGCGGCATCAGCAACGCGCTCACGCTGCAGGTCGTCGCACCGAACTCCATCACCCTGCGCACGGAGAACGATCGCGCCACGGGCGAGATCCAGCACTGGCTGATCCACCAAGGCCCGGTCTCCTCGCTTGCCTTCAGCTTCCTGTTCCTCAGCACGTCGAACGTGCCGAGCCCTGCCCCCGGCATCGTGATGCTGGACATCGGCGACAACTTCTCGAACTACATCCTGCTGGGCGGAGCGCTCCACGATCCCGTCACCGGAGTCGCGACGGTCGCGATCGGCCCGCTCGACTCGAGCCTGGTCGGACTCCGCATCTACGCGCAGTCCGCGGTGTGGGATACCGGGAACGTCGACTTCTTCCCGCTGCTGTCGAGCGACGCCTGGTTCACCGACTACTTGTGAGCGCCGCGTGACGGCCGAATCGGGCGCGAGCCCTGCAACTTCGCGCCCCCGCCGCGTGGTAGAGCCCCGTGCGATCCCCGCCGGAGCCCCACGCCGCCCCTTGGACGACGCCGCCTTTGCCACGCTGCTGCAGTCCCACGAAGCGGCGGTCCGCGGCCTCCTGCGCCGGCTCTGCACGTTCCCCAACGATGCCGACGACCTCCTGCAAGAGACCTGGACGAAGGTGTGGCGCCTCCGCGCCTCGTTCGACCCGGCCGGCAACGCACTCGCCTGGCTGCAACAGGCCGCGTTCCGCTGCTTCTGCGACCACCGTCGCCGCGAACGTCGTACGCCGCGCACCAACGGTGGGCACCACGACCTCGTCGGCCGGGATCCCGCCGCTGCGGAATGGCGCGACGAGGTGCGGCACCGCCTCGCCGTTCTCGCTCCGCTCGAACGCGACCTGCTGCTCGGCTTCCACGGCGGCGGCCGTTCGCTGCGCGAACTCGCCGCCGAACACGGGCTGCCGGTGAACACCGCGAAGTCCCATCTGCACCGCGCGCGGCGACGCTTGCAGTCTGGTGGGGGTCGCGCACCGTGAACCACGCAACCTTCGTGGCCCGCGTCGACGAGTGCCTCGACGAACGTCGCGATCCTCTCGACGACGCCGAGGTGCAGGCGTACCTGCTCGAGCACCCCGAGCACCTCGACGCAATCGCCGAGCTGCGTGCGTGCCTTCGCACGGTCGGCACGGTGGCCGCGCCGCCGGCGCGACGACGATCGAAGCGGTTCGTCGCACCCGCCGCGGTCGTCGCTGCCGCGGCCGCGATCGCGTTGGTGATGCGGCTGGTCCGGAGCGACGACGACACCGTCACCCGCCCGGTGTCGCACATCTTCACGTCCACCCTGCGCGAATTGACGCCGCGTGCACACGTCGCCGTCGCATTCGAGATCCGCGAGACCCTGGCCGCATCGTCGTCGACGCACGTCGTCGTCTACGAACGAAGGAGCGAACCCCGATGAGAACCTGGTTGCCCGTCGTCTTCCTCACGGCCGGAGCGCTGTGCGCGCAGGAAGTCCCGGTGCCGGACGGCAAGGGGCGCCTGCTCCGCCTCTTCGACCTCGACCGCGTTCGCGCCGTCGAGGATGCTCCTGCGGAAACCACGGGCGCCGATGCGGCCCCCGCCGGGACGCCGCCGCCGAAGGATTCCGTGGCGCTGTCGGCTCCGCCGATCGACACGGCGTCGTTCCTCCGCTCCTTCCTCGAACCGCCGCTCGGTGCCGGCGACGACCTGCAGGTGCTGGGAGGAAGGTGGCTCACGCTCCTCGGCAGACCCGCGCAGGCGGCGGCCCTCGAAGCCCTGCTCGCCAGCGCAGCCGAGTTCGCGCAGGACTTCGTCGAAGTCGAGATCGAAGTGCTCGTCGTCCCGAAGGCAACATTCGAATCCTGCTGCGCCCGCCCGCTCGCCGCGGGCCGGCGAGACAACGCAGCGCGGTGGCAACTCGCCATGAGTCACGACGACGCCGACACGATGCTGGCAGCTGCACGCGCGGCGAACGCTTCCGAGATCGTCGGCCCACGGCTCACCACATCCCCACTACAGGCCGCGGTCCTGCAGATCGCGCACCAGATCTCGTACATCAAGGACTTCACGGTGAGCCGGACCACCGATGGCGTGATCGCCGATCCGGTTGTCGACACTGTCGTGGACGGAATCACGGCCGAAGTGAGGGCACTGCCGTTGCGCAGCGACGTCGTCGCCGTCGCGTGCAAACTTCGGGTGCAGCAGGTCGAACAGCCGATCGCGGAGTACGAGACCACCATCGCGGAGAAGCAGAAGGTGAAGGTGCAGCTGCCGCGCGTCTCGGGGATCGAGTTCGAACAGACCGCGCGCCTCCGGACGGACGAGCGCGTCGTGTTCGCAGCGCAGAAGGCGAACGGCGACTACGTGATAGCGCTCGTCGGCGCCAGCATCCGGAAGCAGGCGAAGTAGCGGTCAGCGCGGCGCGAGACGCAGCGCCGGCGGCTCGGCGACGTTCCCCGCGGCGGGCGTCGCCACCGACGCCACCGCGAAGCCGTCGTCGCGGCGGGCGACGATTCGCAGCGCGGTGCTCGCCGGCACGTCGCGCAGCACGAACGCGCCATCCTCGCCAGTCCACGCCGACCACACGAGGTGTGATGGATCGGCCGTGCGATCGCGCGCAGCATCGGTGACACCGCGCCACTTCGCGAGGCACTCGTCGGCGAGGGCGCCCTCACCGACGAGGAAGACGTGCGCACGACGCGCGGGGCTGCCATCGGCGCCCACGACACGACCCCGCACTTCCACGCCGCGTTCGAGAACCATCCGCACGTCTGCAAGCACCTCGTTCTCGCGCAAGGCGAACTCGCCGACCATGCCGGCGTAGCCCGGCACCTTCACGATCACTCCGTAGCTGCCGGCCGCCAGCCCGACCTCGTCGAACCGCGCCCACTGCCCGGCCGCTTCGAGCTGCTGCACGGCGCCCCGCGGCACGATGCGGTCCGAAGCGAGCGTCGACTCGCCGGTTCGCAGCGGCAGAACGTCGACCTGGAACGCCGAGTACTGGACGAGTTCGCCCGACCGCGCGTCGACGAGACGGCCGTGCAGTTCGGCCATGTGGTCCCCGACGTCGCGAACGTCGTCGCGCCGCTTCAAACGAACCGTCGCCGGACCGCCCGTCGCGCGCACTCCGCGCCGCTCGAACGGCGACCACTCCGTGGTGCCGGCGACGTGCAGCCGGTAGGTCCCGTCGCCCAGTCCGCGCACGGACAGGACGCCGTCTCGGCCGGGTTCCGCGGTGTGGCGAATCCCGATCGCCTCGTCTTCGGCCCAGACGTCGACCCAGCCGAGATCGGCGTCGTCCACCGCGGCGACCCGGACCGCGAGTTCGCGCCCCGAGGCGAGGCACACCTCGCGCCGCACTCCGCCGGCCCGACCGATCGTGATCGGTTCGAGCACCGAGCGACGGCCGAGCTTGCGGCCATCGACGAAGAGGAACTTCGCGCCGAGCGTGCGACCGCCGAGGGCGACCCTGCCGTCGAGTCCCGTCGCCCCGCCTGTCTCCGGACGAACCCAGTCGACCCGCGGCACCGCGTCCTTCCCGGGCACCAGGGAGACCGGGACACCGGCCAGGGCTGCTCCGTGTTCGTCGCGCACGGTCACGGCCAGTTCCCAGCGCGTCGTCGCGGTCCCGAGGGAATCCGGGACGACGAGTGCGAGCGGCTCGGCGTCCGCTGCGCGCGGCAGCGGCAGTTCGTCGGTCTCGACGAGCAGCTGCGTGCCTTCGCTGACGCGAACGCGAACGCGACGCGGAGAGAGTTCGGACGGGTCGACGCCGACCACGAACGCACCCGCGGCATCCGTGACCGTGTCCCCCAGCACGAACGGCTTCAGCCCGCCCGCCGCGACGACGACGACGGAGGCACCGGCGACCGGCCACGCGGCCGCGTCGAGCACCGTGCCCCGGAACGTCGAGCGCTCGACCGCGACGTTCGCGGCACGAACACCGTCGTTCGTCGGAACAGGGGCGCGCGCGGACTCCGCTGGCCGCTCCCGCCTCGCCGGCGACGGGTCCTGCGCCTCCAGCCCGCCCGATCCCGGGGCCGGCACGAACGCCGCTGCGACACCCGTCGTCTCGACGAGCCGCGGAGCGTGCTCGGTGCGAAGCCACCACGCACCCGCCGCGATCGCCGTGCCAGCCATCAGAACGACGAGCGTCGTCGCCGCCCGCTGCCCCAGGGCGGCGACTCCCAACGCGGCGCTGGCCGGCAACGCGAGCAGCCGCGCCTGCAGGTCGACCGGAGCGGCGACGGTCGCGGTTCTCGCGACCAGGTCGTCGAGCCCGAGCGTGGCAACGACGAAACCACGCCCGCTGAGCGCGGTTCGCAGCCGTCGCAACGCCTGCTGGAAACGATCGTGCACGGTCGACTCGGGCAGTCGCAACGCGGTGCCGATCGCGGCGAACGTCAGTTCGTCCTGGCACCGCATGAGGAGCGGCACCTGCAGGTCGCGTGGCAGGTTGTCGACCAGCCGTTGGACGGTGTGGTGAAGGTCGTGAACCGAAGATGCTTCGGCAGGATCGTCGGTCGAGAGCGGGTCGGGTCGCATCGCGTTCTCCTCGTGGTGGGCGCGACGACGACGCGAGCGCATCGTGTTCGCCGCGAGTCGCGTGGCGAACCAGCACAGGGTCGCGCGCTCGTTCGCGGCAGCCTCGAGGCGCACCTTGCCCTCGAGCACCCGGAGGAACACGTCCTGCGCCACGTCCGCTGCGAGCGCCGCATCGCCGACGAGGCGGTGCGCCGCGCGGTAGACCACCGCGTGGTGATCCCGCACCAGGGATTCGAACCGCTCGTCGGACAGCCTCGTCATCGATGGATCACGTCGTCGTCGCGGCGGAGGAACCGGCCGCGGTCGGATCTCCGGCGAAAACCCGACGATCCGCGGCCCGGCGTCAGCGTACGGGGAAGAACGCCTCCTCCGCGAAACTGTAGAACCGTTCGTTGCCGACCACGAGATGGTCGAGCAGGTGGATGCCGACGAGCACTCCCACGTCACGCAGGCGGTCGGTGACGACCCGATCCTCGGCGCTCGGCGTCGGATCGCCGGACGGGTGGTTGTGCGCGACGACGACCGCGGCGGCGCCGTCCCGGATCGCCGGAGAGAACACCTCGCGCGGATGCACCGGCGCCGCGTCGATGCCGCCGGTGCTGACGAGATGGACGCCGAGGATGCGATGGCGCACGTCGAGCAGCACCAGGAAGAAGCTCTCGCGACGCGAGCCGCGAGCGGAGTCCCGCACGACGCGCGCGACGTCCGCGCCGCTGCGAACCGCGGTCCCCGGCCGCAGCGACGCCTCGGCGAGGCGCCGCGCCAGACCGAACGCGGCGCAGATCGAAGCGGCGCGCACCGGGCCCACGCCCGAGACCGCCGCCAGCTCGCGGAGGCTCGCCGCCGCGAGCCCCGGCAACCCGCCGAACGTGCGCAGCAGGCGCTGCCCGACCTGCTCGGCGGACTCGCCGCGGCCGCCGGTCCGAAGGATCAACGCCACGCCCTCGGCGTCGCTGAGCCGCGGCTCGCCGAGCTGCTGGATCCGCTCCCGGGGCCCGTGTGCGCCGACCACTTCTCTCGACTCCTCGGCCATGCATGCTCTGTGCACGCGGAACGGCGACCGGTTGCAGCGAACCGGCAGTTCCGCTCGCCGCGCTCAGTGGCAGCAGGAGGCGGCGAGGGCGGCGGCCGCCTGCGCGAGCAGGCGCGCGCGGAGCGCTCCCGGCCCCATCATCGACGCCGCGGTCAGGGCCTCGGTCGCGCGCCCACAACGGATCGCGACGGCGACCGACGCTTCGAGCACTCGTTCGCGGGCCGTCGGATCCGCGAGCGGATCGTGCGCCACGACCGAGGCGATGAAGTCGTGCAGTCCGCGGTCGACCGCGAAGAGTTCGAACCGAGTGTGGCCGTGCGTGGTCTCGCCACCCGGGTGCTTGCCGAAGCTCACGAACGCCTCGACGCCCTGACCGAAGTACTCCGCCTCGTTGCTCGCCGCGTAGTAGTCGAGACAGCGCCCCTCGGCGATCGCGTCCTGGTAGAGCGAACGGATCCGCGCGCGCTGCAGCGGCGTGAACGTGAACAGGTGCACCTGGTGCGCCACTTCGTGCGCCAGAGTGTCGAACCCGAACTGCGCGGCCTCGTCGAGAGCCTCGATCCCCGTCGCGGCGCGAATGCCGCCCATGCCACGCACGTCGTCCCAGACGCGCCCGTCGAACGTGCGCCGGCCGCGCAGCCCCGCACGTGCGTCGGCGTCGGTCGTTCGGTCGAGTTCGCGCAGCAGGTCGTGCGATCCGCCCACGGCGATCAGTTTGTCGAGGTTGTGCGCGAACAGTGCCGCCGTGCGATCGACGACGAGCCGGCGTTCGGGCGAGAGCCGTTCGTATCCGTTCACGAAGTCCGCGATCGCCAGCGACGACGTGTCCGGCCGCGGCAGGGCCGCTCGCAGCGCGGCGAACGACGGATCGGTGGCGGCCATGCTGGTCGCTGCGCGCTGCGCGAACAACACCTCGCCGAGCAGCCGATGTGCGACCGGGTTCCCCGGCTGCCGCCGCAGCAGGTCGCGCAGGATCCGCTTTGCGCGGTCGTGGTCGCCGCTCGCCGCCGCACGCACGGCTTCACGCAAGTCGTCGGTGATCTGCACTTCGACCGGGCCGAGCAGCCCCGAGCCGAGTCGCAGGTTCGCCTCGGGATCGAGGGGCGCATCGTCGAGGACCCGCCGATACTCCTCGGCGGCTTCGTCGATCCGCTGCACACGGAACAGGGCCGACGCCCGGGCCGCACGCAGGTCCGGGCCGACCGATCCGGCGCGCGCGACGAAGTTGCCGGAGCGCCGCACCGCGTCGTCGAACGCCCGGGCCCGGATCAGGGCACGCACACCCAGCGCCATCGCCGACTGGCTGGCCGGGTCCGTCGCGATCGCGGCCTCGGCGTAGGACAGCGCGAAGTCGCTGCGCCCGAGCATCAGGTGCGTGCGACCGAGACCGACGTGCGTCTCCGGTCGCACGGCTTCGTCCGCCTCCTCGGCCGCGGCCCGACGGAAGGCCGTCCACGCCGCGACGGGGTCCTCGCGGACGAGCAGTTCCTCTCCGACCTGCGCCCACCTCGTTCCGGTCGGAGCAGCCCCGCCAGGAGCCGGCGCTTGGCCGACCGCGACGGCGGCGAGCAGCGGCGCGAACGCGAGGCGGACGAGGGGAAAGGGCACCGTAGGACTCGAGCCGCCCGCCCACCGGGCAGCGGGCCTTCTTCGGCATTCCCCAGGTCCCGGCTGGCATCACGCCGGCCGGGGCTGCTTTTCCGCGATGGCGCCGGCGCTTCGCCGGCGCGAACGGGTCACGGCGCCGTCGTACCGAGCACCAGCAGCCGCTCGGCGTCGAGCACCGCGAGGCTTTCGGCCGCCGGCCGTCGCCGCGGGCCCGTGATGCCGACCTCGCGATCGACGAAGAGGGCCAGGTCGTAGCGGCCGGTGTTGCACGACACGAGGTACAGGCGCCGTCCACCCTTCTCGAGGAAGTAGATGCCGGGGCTGCCGAGTCGTCGCTCGTAGCGCAGCCACCCGATCGACAGGTCGGCGAGCTGATCGCGCGGCTCGGTCGGCGCAACGGGCACCGGCGCGGGCTTCTCGTCGCGGAGGACCGTCGCTTCCGCGACGAACCGCTGGGTCTCGATCCGCTTCTGCAGGGCCTCGGCGACCGCCTTGCCAGCGGATTCGGGCGCGAGCTTGGCGACGACCTGCGCGAGGGACTCCTCGATGCCGGCGTAGTTCTGCTGCGCCACGGGCTTGCCCATCTCCGCCGAGAACGCTTCCTGCACGGCTTGCACGGCCGCGAGGTCGACCTTGTTCTGTTCGTCCTGCTTCTTCGCGGCGGCGATCGCATCGAGGCGAGCCTGGACCTCGATCTTCTGCTGCACTTCGAGAGCTGCGAAGCCGGCGGCGAGCGCGGCGTCGGCAGGGTCGCCGATCTGCACCTCCGCCTCGGGCAGCCACGCCTCGATCGCGGGAACGCGGACACGGAACCAGTCCGGTTGCTCGCCGACGACGTGCAGCACCGTGTTCGCCGCCAAGGTCGTCACCGGCGCCTCGCTGCTGCGAGCGCGGTAGCGGAACGCGACCTTCGTGCCCTTCGTCTTCACCGTGCCGTCGTCGCCGACGTCGGTGAACTTGCGGCTCACGTAGCCGACGGGGCCGAGGGGCAGCAGCACGGCGCGGAAACCGTTCTCCGTGCGACCCACCGCGACGACCTGGTCCTTCGGCAGCACGTCCTCGAAGCACGGCGGCTGCGCCGCGTTGCCAGGCCAGCAGCGGAGCTGCGCCTTCTCGACGACGATGCGACCGAGCTTCGGGGTCTCGGCCGGAGCCGGCGACTGCGGTGCGGCGGCCGGAGCCGGGTTCGCGGGTGTCGCCCCGGGCGTCGGCACCTGCGCCGACAGCAGGGAGGCACACAGCGCGAAGGACACGAAGTGCAACGACATCGAGCGGGAACGATGCGGCGCGCGGGTGGCGCCGACGGGAATGACGGGAATGACCATGAGCCTCCTCTCGAGCCCCGACCGGGCTCGTGCAATCGCCCGCGGCACCGGGGTGACCGCCCCGCGGAGCCGCCTGCAACGGGGCACGATGCTACCGGATGCCCGCGCGGACGGAAGCTTCGGGTCCCGGATCCTGCCCGCGACTTCGACGACGGCCGGCGGTGCTGCCGATACTCTCCGCGCATGCTCCGCCGCGCGCTCCCCTGCCTCCTCCCGGTCCTCGCGAGCGCCTGCACGTGGTGGTCGAGCCCGGAGCACGTGATGATCACGAGCGACCCGCTCGGCGCGAAGATCTTCGTCGACGGCACCGACACCGGCCGCACGACCCCCGCGCGTCTCGCCATCGGCGGCAACTTCGGCCGCGACCACGCGGTCGAATTGCGGCTGCCCGGCTACCGACCCGAACGGCGCACGGTGTACCAGTACACCGAGGGCTACACGTCGAAGTGGATCGACGGCGCGTACGACATCGTGCTGCCCCCGCTGCCCCTGTTCTGGACGGACGGCGACCTGATCTTCCCGTTCGGGATCCGAGGCGGTCTCGTGCCGGATCTCTACGTGAAGCTCCACCGGGACGATGCGCCGAAGCTCGGCTTCGAACTGCTCGCCGCCCGGCAGAACCCGCCGGCGGACGGCGTGAAGTGACGCGCACGGTCTTCCTCGATCGCGACGGCACGCTGAATCGCGAACAGGGCTTCGTGACGAAGCCGCAGGAACTCGAGGTCCTGCCCGGCGCCGCCGACGCCGTGCGGCGCCTGCACGACGCCGGATTCCGGATCGTCGTCGTCACGAACCAGAGCGGCATCGCGCGCGGGCTCTACACGGAATCGGACCTCGCGGCGATCCACGACGTGCTGCACGAACGGCTCCTGCGGCTCCCGACCGCATACCTGCACTGCCCCCACCACCCCGAAGGTTCGTTCGGTTACGGCGGCGCTTGCGTGTGTCGCAAACCGGCGGCCGGTCTCCTGTTCCAGGCGAAGGAGCTGCTCGGCGTCGCGTTCGAGGGCGGCGCGCTCGTCGGCGACAGCGCGCGCGACCTGCTGATGGCCCGCGGCCTCCCGCTGCGAACGATCCACGTGCGCAGCGGCAAGCCGGTGCAGCACGAGCGCGCGGTGCTCGCGCACGAAGGCCTCACGGTCGATCACGAAGCGGCGGACCTCGCCGGCGCGGTCGACTGGCTGCTGGCCAGCCGTTGAGCGGAGCGGCGACTACACCTTCGGACGCCGCGCGGCCGACAGCGTGCGGTAGGTCGTGACGCTGCAGACGGTGATCATCACGCTGCCGACCCATACCGACGGCTTCGAGTGGAAGAAGCACCATCCCGCGGCCGCGATCGTGGCGCCGAGCGCGACGCCGGCGCAGCTCGCGTAGAAACCGAGCAGTCCTGGGGACCAGTGCGTGTGCTCGACGACCAACGGCGGTGTCGCGAGCCGGATCGGGCCATCGGGTGGCGGCGCAGCCGTACGTTCTGGGTTCGCTGGTTCCATGGCTCTCCTCAGGGCAGGTAGCGCGACAGTCTCGCACCGAGTCCGTTGCAGAGGAACATCGGCATGCGCGACCAGATCCGGCGCGGCAGCGCGAGGCGCGGATTGCTCGGGTGGAACTCGGGCATCTTCGCCCCGCGCCCGAGGAGGAGGTACTCGTAGTGCAGCGGCTCGGGCGTGAAGCCCATGTTGCGCTTGAACTTCGCCGGCCCCGAGTCGGCGCGGCTGCGGCCGAAGTCGAAGCGTGTGTACCCCTGCTCGACGGCCCACTCCATGATCGCGCAGTAGATGAAGTTGTTGACGCCCGTGTCGTTCACGTCGGACAACGAGCCCGAGTAGTAGGCATACACGGTGTCCTTGAAGCAGAAGGACATCACCGCCGCGAGCGTGCGGCCGCCGGGTTCGACCGCGCGGTGGATCACCGCGGCCTTGCCGAACTCCTCGGCGAGACCCGAGAACCAGCGCTTGGGCAGCGACGGCGAACCCAGCCGGCGCTTGTTCTCCGCGAACAAGGCGAACAGTTCGTCGATCGAACCGTCCGGTGTCACGCGGATGCCGAACGACTCGCGCCTCTTGTCCGTCGCCGGCGCCGCCGGTTCGCGCGCGCAGCGGACTTCGGCGCGCGCCTTCTTCGGAATCCGCGCCATCACGTCCGCCGGGTCCGCGGGCAGGTCGCAACGGAAGGTCACGTACAGCGGCGAGCGCGGGCGTTCCCCCGGCCGGACCTCGAGGTGACGCAACTCCACGTAGCCCACGTCCAGTTCCCGCCCGAGCGCGGCGGCGTGGTCGAGCAGCGCAGCCTGCGCTTCGTCGCTCTCGGCGAGCACCCCGCCGTACACCGCGTACGGAACGCTCGTCAGGTTGCGACCCAGGAACGGGCTCTTCGTCAGGAAGAGCGGCAGCACGCCGAGCCAACGCCGGCCCTGTTCGACGACGAGATGACGCGCCTCGTGGCGGAAGGTCTCGCCGACGACGCGCGACCAGCCGCTCCGATGGAAGTGCGTGCCGAGCGGATGGCGGCTCACGAAAGAGTCCCAGCGCGAGTCTTCGCCGGGCAACAGGTCGCGCACGCGGAACGGCAGCACGGCGTCGCCCGCACGCGGGGCCGCCGGCACGATGTCCGTGGCTGCGGCGTCGGGCGGCGCGGCGATCGGTGCGGCGGGCGGCGGCGACTCCGGTTTCGACGGGGCCGCAGCACCACCCTCGATCTGGGTCTCGATCTTGAAGTCGCGCAGGTTCGGCGACTGCGTGAAGATGATGATCTCGCCGATCAGTCCGAAGCCGATCAGCTGCACGCCGAACGCCGCGAGGATCGAGCCGATGACGAATCCGGGTTTGTCGCTCAGCGTGATCTGGTCGGCGATGCGGCCCCACACGTGGTACGCCGCCAGCGGCGCGCCGACCGCGATCGCCGCGAAGCCGAGGTAACCGAAGAAGCGCAGCGGGCGCTGCGTGAACCTCGTGAGGAACGAGATCGCGAGGATGTCGAGCAGGCGCCGCAGGTAGACGCCGATGCCGTAGAAGCCGGCGCGACCCTTCTCTTCGCGGTGACGGACCTCGACCTCGACGACGCGGAAGCCCTGCCGACGTGCGAGCACGGGCAGGAAGCGGTAGAGCTCGCCGTAGACCGCGACTTCCTCGAGCACGTTGCGGCGAAAGCCCCGCGTGCCGGAGTTGAGGTCGTGGAAGGGCATGTTCATCACGAGCCGGAGCAGCCAGTTGAACAGGCGCGACTGCACCTGATTGAGCCACGGGTCGATGCGCGAACGGCGCCACGTCGCGACGCAGTCCGCACCGGCCTCGAGCGCGGCGACGACCTTCACGACCTCCCCGGGATCGATCTGCAGGTACGGCGGCACGTTGACGAGGAAGGCACCGGTCGCCCGCGCCACGCCCGCCGACAGTGCGATCGACTCGCCGAGTCCGCCGCCTTCGAGCTGCACGATGCGCACCGGCCAGCTCGTCGCGAGTTCGCGCAGTTCTTCGTCGCTGCGCGGCGCCGGCCCGTCGAGCACGAACACGAACTCGCACGCGTAGCCGGCGGTCGTGAGTGCCGCGCCGATGCCCTCCACCACCTCCCGCGGCTGCGCTTCGGGGCCGCTGATCGCGACCACGACGGAGACGAGCGGGCCACTCATCGCGCCGCCTCACGCGCCGTGACCGAGACCCGCTGCCGGAAGAACGTCGACACCTTCACCTGCAGCTCGGCCAGGAACCCGAGCAGCAGCACGTTCGCCGCGGTCAGGAACACGACCGACCCGGCCGCCACCGCCGCCATGTCGATCACCGGCGCCCACTCGAGCCCTTCGCGCGTGAGCTTCACGAACGCGAGCAGGAAGAGCAGCGGCGACAGCACGAACAGCGGCATCGCGAGGAGGAAGAACCAGCGGATCGGGTGCGCGGCGAACTGGATCAGCATCTTGATGCCCACCAGATCCGCGAGCACCCGGAAGACGCGACCGAGCCCGTACTTCGACTTGCCCGCCCGCCGCGGATGGTGGCGCACCGGCAGTTCGGCGATGCGCGCACCGATGCCGACGCCGAGCGCGGCGAGGAAGCGGTGCATGTCCGAGTAGAGGACGAGGCTGCGGACCACCCAGCTGCGGTAGGCCTTGAGCGAACAACCCGTGTCGTGGATGCGGGCGCCGGTCACGCGCGCGATCAGGAAGTTGGCGATCCGGCTCGGCAGGAGGCGCGTGGCGACGCGGTCCTTCCGGTGCCGGCGCCAGCCGCAGACCACGTCGTGGCCGTCGTCGAGCTTCTCGATCATCCGGCCGATGTCGGCCGGATCGTTCTGCAGGTCGCCATCCATCGACACGATCACGCGACCGCGGGCGACGCGGAACCCGGCGGCCATCGCGGCGGTCTGACCGTAGTTGCGGCGGAAGAACACGAGACGCAGATGCCGATCGTCGGCGGCGAGTGACCGCAGTACGTCGCGCGTGCCGTCGCGACTGCCATCGTCGACGAGCACGATCTCGTACGGTCGCCCCCACGAACGCATCGCGAACGTGAGCGCCTCGTGGAGCGCCGCGACGTTCTCTCGCTCGTTGTAGATCGGGACGACGACGCTGATCGCGGGCACCGCTCCGGTGGCGACGTCCGGCGTCGCCAGCGCCGACGCCGCAGGTTGTTCCGAAGGTTGGCTCACGAGATGCCGCGAGATAGTGCGCGCCGACCGACCTCGATGCGAGGGTTCTCCTCGCCGCTCCGGCGTCGATCCGGCCGCACCGTCATCGGAACGCCAGCGCCACGGCAACCGCGGCGGCGAACGCCGCACACACGAGAGCCACGAGCAGACCGCGCGAAGCCCGCGGACGATGGCCAGGTCCAGCGATGATCGGAGCGAGCGCCGAAGGCAACGCACGGTCGGCGGCTGCGAGATCGCCGCGTTCGATGTCACGCAGTGCCGACAACACCCGGCCGGGGAGCTTCTCGACGATCTCGTCGCGCAACAGATCGGCGGCGGTGAGTCCCTTCCACTCGCGACACAGTCGCACCGGCGGCGCCGGCTCGCTCGGACCGAGCGGACCCTCCACCCGCTGCAGACGACCCGGACGCGCGCCGAGGCGATCTCGCCGCGGCGAACCGTCGGAAGATCCGTGGTCGTCCGTCACCTCGTTGCTATCGGCTCGTGCCCGCCGCGGCCTGGAGGCGGACGCCCCCGCGGCTCGACGCGACGAGGAATGGCCCGTTGCCTCGGTCCACAGGGCCGGGTTACGTCTTCGCAATCATGGATGCGCCCGCGCGGATCGCCGTCGTCGGACCGGTCGACGACGGGCTCGTCGGGACGCTGCGCTCGCTCCCACTCGCGCCCACGGTTCGCGAGTGGAGCGCACTGTGCACGGACAGCGAAGCGATCGCGCGCTTCCAGCCGACGCTGGTGTTCGTCGCTCTCTCGAGCGACGCCCCCGAGGAGATCGGGGCCCTGCGCGTGCTCCAGAACCTCTGGCCCCACACCTCCCTGGCCCTCGTGACGTCTCCTGCGCGCGAAGCTGCGGATGCCCCGCTCGCGCAGCGGCTCCGCCTGCGCCTCGTCGTGTTCCCGAGTGTGCCCGGCACTCTCGCCGACGCCGTCGAGCAGGCGTTCCACGGGACCGAGCGGACCCGCCACGACGTGTTCACCGACCTCGCTCGCGGCGTCGCCGACGAGGTGAACAACCCGCTGATGTTCGTGGCCGGCCAACTGCAACTGCTGCGCGGCACGTTCGATCCTGCGGCGGATCGCGACCGTCGCGATCGCCTGACCACGGTGCTCGACGGCGTGAAGAGCATCCAGAGAGTGATGGACCGACTGCGCCTCGTCGCCCAGGCGGTGAACGGACCTCGTCGGACGCAGCCGGTCGATCTCGCCGCGCTGCTCGGGGTCGCGCTGGCGGAGCGGCAGCGCGCCGCGATGCCAGCGCCGAACCTGCGCATCGCCGACGGCGTGCACGTGGTGAACGGCGACGCCGAGCAGATCGCCGCCGCGATCGGGGCCATCGCGACGTTCGCCCACGAACTCGCGAACATCGGAGTGATCGTCGACGTGAGTCTCGACGCCGCCGGTGACGCGCGCCGCATGCGGATCACCGCCGCGGGCCCGGCACTGGCGACATGGACGCTGCCCGCGTCGTTCGAGCCGTACTACCCGAACCGCGCGCTGCGCGGCCACGGCTTCGGCTTCGGCCTCTTCCTCGCGCAGACCGTGGTGCTCGGCCACCGCGGGCAGGCGACGGCGCGACGCCGACCCGACGGCTCGCTGCAGATCGACTTCTCGTGGCCGAAGTGATCGCGCGGCGCGGGACCGGCGGGGTCGTTCACAACTTCGTCGACACGATCGTGCTCGGAATCATCGCGCTCGGCTGCACGAGCACCGTGCGCAAGGACACGTCGATGCCGAGCACGAATCCGATGGGCACGCTGCACGCGAACGTGCCGGTCGCATCCCACGGGCCGAGCGCGAAGAGCGTGTTCCACGGCAAGGAGGCCATGTCGTCCGACGCGCCCGAGTTCACGGCCAGCTGGAGGAACAACGTCCCGGCGATCCCGGTCGCACCCGTGTCGGCACCGTTCGTGTGCAGCAACATCGAAAGGCCCGTCGGCGTCAGCATCTGGGTTCCGGAAAGGATGATCCCCGGCGTCGACGGCGCATACGGGGTGCCGAGCCAGCGACTGCAGACCAGGAGTTCGGGATCGATCCCGCACAGCGCGTCGACGTCGCTGTCGCCGATGAACGTCGTGATGGGAGTCCCGGTGTCCGTCAGCAACTCCTTGTAGAACGGCGGCGCCCAGTACTGCAGCAGCAGCTGCGGGAGACCCGCGGACGCCACGGCGGAGTAGACGACCTCGTTCGTCTGGAGGCGGACAGCGAGGGCATCCATTTCGATGTCGTCGCTGGCCGTGTTCGGATCGGCGCCGGCCAGCCCGAGTGCAGACGCCGGACGGTAGACCGTGATCTGGCCCCAGGCGCTGCCGTCCCACTGCGACGTGAAGACGGTGCCTCCCGACACGTCCGACAACGGCAGGATCCCGAGCAGCGGCGCCAAAGACGCCGCCGACGCCTTGGTCAACGAGAAGAAGACGCGATCCCGGAACGGTGCGAAGTTCGGATCGGTTTCGCCGCCGTTCTGCGCCAGCAGCGCCAACGAGACGTCGAGCACGTCGATCTCGCCGGACCTCGCGACCTGGAGCTGTTCGGCGCCGGTCTCGAGATAGATCGTGTTGGCGAACTCTCCGAGCGCGGAGCCCGGCAGGATCCAGCTGTAGAGGTCGGCGCCGGCGCCGCCACCGGAAGCGCGGCTCGCCATCGGGTCGGGTACGTTCGCCGACACGGACGCATTCGTCACCGAGAAGAGCAGCGCCGCCCACCCATCCGGGGACCGCTGCGGATCCAGGCACGGTTTGCCGCCCCTCCAGGCGATCGGGAACACGTCGTTGCCGAGCGACAGCGCGTCGACATCGATGTTCGCGCCCGGGTCCTGGAGGAGCACCGACGCGAAGATGGACGCAACCCTGAAGTCGACGAGGGTCGGACCGATGATCTGGGCCGGCGCCACGTTGCCGGTGTCGGCCCGGTAGTGCAGCAGATCCTTCGATGCGCCTGGCACCGAGAAGACGCATCCGGTCGTCGAGAACGGACCGCGCCCGGGCTCGATGGTGCCCTGCGCGGCGATTCCTGAAGTGAGCAAGAGCAACGCCGTCGTCGTTCGCGAAGTGATCATGGTGGTTCGGGGTGAAGTCAGCGGAGAGCTTCCAGGCGGCGACGGCACCACTCCTCCAGGAGCTGCCGGACCACCGCGGTCTGTTTCTGGTCGAGTGCGCTCGGCATCTGCGGGAGAACGAGGGTCTGGAGCACCCAAGGGTCGTCGACGTCTTCGCTGGCGGCACGGACCATCGCGGTGAACACGTCCTCACCGTCGATGACTGCCTTGCAGAACGCCGCCTCGTGCGGCGACTCGGGCCGATCCGGAACCCTCTGCAGCAGTGCCAGGGTTCGGCGTGCCAGGGCGCGAGCGCCGGCCTCGTCGCCGTTGCGCCACGCCTCGCGCACTTCGAGGTACGAGACGCGCGCCTCGGAACCGGTTCGTGCGCCCGGATCGAGTCCCGACTCGGCCAGCGCCTCGCGCGCGCCTTCCAGATCCCCACGGTCCACCAGCGTCACGATCAGCGTCTCGTGGGCCGGCGCGGACGACGGGTAGAGAGAGATCGCCCGGCGGCAGTTGTCGATCGCCCCGTCGTGGTCGCCCGTGCGCCGCTGCGCCACCGCGAGGTTCGCGAACAGGGCGTGGTACGCCGGCGTCGCCAGTTCGATGCCCTCGAGGAAGATCGGCTTCGCCTCGAAGTAGCGCCCTTCGGCGACGAGCGCACTCGCGATCAGGTAGCCCGTCGTCGCGGTCCGCCGACCGATGCGGGTCTCGAGCCGAACGGCTTCCTCGTGGATCGCCCGCGCGACGCCGAGACGTTCCGCTTGCGTGGCCTGCTTCCGCACGGACGGGAGACGGAGCGCGAGCTGCAGCTCGCACAGCGGCGCGAACGTGGTCGCGACGGCCTCGAGCATTTCGCGCACGACCTTGGTCTTTCCCGCTCTCATCAGATGGAAGACCAGGAGGTAGCGGTCGACGTCGTCGGTCGGCGCGGGCAGGCCTTCGGTGGCGACGACGGAGCCCGCCGGAGTCTCGACGTGGCGGTGCAACAACTCGACCGCGAGTGGACTGCCCACTTCGTCGGCGACGGCGCGCATGTCCTCGATCGCACCACCGACGTCACCGTGGTCGCGCCGGAACGCGGCGCGCACGAGCTTCGTGGGCACGGCCTCGACGCAGCTCGCCGCCGCGGCGTCCAGGAGGCCGGCAGCAACCTGGCGCCGTCCTTCCGCGAGGACCGGATCGGCCCAGAGCGTGAGCGCCGGCGGCAGGTGTGACCACGTGTCGAGCCACGCGACGCGGCGCGATGCGATGTCCTGCCGGCGCAGCTCCAGACCGACCAGCACGAGCGTGGCGAGGCCCGCGACCACGGCGCCGCCCCGCACCGCCGGCGAGCGCTGCGCGTGGCGCCAGACGCGGCTCGCCCACGTCGTCGGTCGCGCCACGACCGGGCGATGCGCGAGGAATGCACGCAGATCGTTCGCGAACGCTTCGGCGGTCGGGTAGCGGCGCGCGGGGTCGCGGTTCATGCCGCATTCGAGGATCGCGACCAGGTCGAGCGGCAGGTCGCGGCGGATCCTCCGCGCGGGCGTCGGGTCGCGCCGCTGCAGTTGCGCCAGGATCTGCGCCGGCGTGCCCGAGTAGGGCATTCGCAGGGTGACCAGGTGATAGAGAGTGGCAGCCAGGCCGTAGATGTCGGCACGAACGCTCGGCACCGGGTTCACGACCTGCTCGGGAGCCACGTACGCCGCGGTGCCGAACGTTCCGGTGCCGCTCCCGGACCCGACGTCGGCGAGGCGCGCCGCGAGGCCGAAGTCCAGCAGGACCGGCGCGCCGTTGCGCCGCACGAACGCGTTCGACGGCTTGATGTCGCGGTGCAACACGTCCGCGTCGTGCGCCGCCTGCAGTCCGGACGCGAGGTCGGCGACCCATCCGACCACCGTGCGGAGATAGCTCGGGTCGAAGCGCGGCAGGCGCAGCAGGCCGGTCGCCCACCGCATCCCGTCGAGCGATGCGTAGCCGCCGGACGCGACCACGTTCGCCGCCTCTTCGACGATCACGTGCAGCGGAGCGCCCTCGAGCAGTTCCATCACGAAGAAGGACTCCCCCGCTTCCGTGCGACCGCGGTCGTGGATCGTCACGACCGCGGAGTGCCGGACCGATGCGAGGAGCTGCGACTCCGTGGCGAAGCGGCGTTCGGCGTCCGGCCCGGTCAGCCGATCCGAGCGCAGGATCTTCACCGCCACGGCGCGCGACAACTCGAGGTCGAGCGCGCGATACACGACGCCCATGGAACCGGCACCGAGGCGAGCTTCGCACACGTAGCGTCCGCCGAGCACACGCTGCGCCGGCATCGGCGCCGCTTCGATCTCCAGTTCCGGCAGGCACGCGGCGATGCCGACCGCGTCCGACAGCGCGGGCAGGAGGTCGCGGCGCTCGCCGCAGATCTCGTCGAGGCGAACCTCCTGTCCCGACGCCCGCTGCTCGAGGGCGATCGCGACCAGGCGGACCAGTGTGGTGTCCGCGTGGCTCATGCACCCGTCTCCGGCGCGAGGCCCGTGCTGCGCAGCATCACCACGAGTCGCGCCTCCGCGGCATACAGCGCCTTGCGCGCGGCATCGGGCGACGGATACCCGAGGTCCTTGGCGAGATCTTCGAACGTGCGTCCGCCCTGCACACGGAGTCGCAGCAGTTCGTGCTCGCGAGGCGGCAGCCGTTCGGCGACCGCCCAGAACGACCTCACCAGATCGTCGCGCTGCGCCTGGGTCGCCGGCCCCGCAGCCGGCTCCCGCGGTTCGACGTCGTCGAGCCTGCCGGCGGCCCGGCGGCAATCGCGCCGGACCGCCTCGTGATAGCGAAGCACGTCGAAGATGCGATTCCGCACCGCCACTGACAGCCACCCCCACAGCGCCCGCTCGTTGTCGGCCTGGAACGTGTGCAGGTCGGCCAGCACGCGCTCGCACACGTCGTGGACGATGTCGCCCGTGCTGAAGAGGGCCGCGAGCCAGGGACGCCGCAGGCGGACTTCGACGGCCATCGACGCGTGCGCGATGCGGCTGAGTCGCGGGTAGATCCGGTCGAACAGCGTGTCCTTGGCGACCTGCTCGCCGCGACGGGCGGCATCGAGGAGATCGGCGAACGCCCGTTCGCCGTCGCCGTGAGAACAACTACCCGCATGAGGAGGTGTCGCCACGGACCGCAGCATAGACGAACGCCAATGCACGGAACCGGGGGACGGAACGCCGCGCGCGAAGCGGAATGGAATGTTCGAAATCTGCGCGGCTCCCGATTCCCGACGGAAACCAGCACCGGGCACTCCGGTCGACGACCGCGCCGACGTCCTCCGCGTGCGCGCTTCGCTCGACCCGGAGTTCGACCATGAGAATCCGACCCACGAAACCCATCGCGCTCGCGGCACGCCGCGGGTTCCGGGCACTCGCCATCGCGGCGTGCGCCCTGTCCGCCCCCGCAGCGCTGCCCGCGCAGTTCACCTTCGACGCGGTGAACCCGCGCGCCGGCAGCGCGCCTCGTCCGAAGCCGCTGCCGCCGCGCCCGCGTCGTCACATCGGCGTCGGCGCCATCACGGCGACGTTCGGGTCGATCGGGCCGAGCTTCTTCTTGATGATCGCCGACTCGACGAACGTCCACACCATCGACGTCACCATGTAGACCATGAGCGCCGACGCGTAGCCGTAGAGCATCACGCCGAAGACCAGCGGCATGTAGCGCATGATCATCATGGTCTGGCGCTGCTGCGGGTCGGTCGGCAGCGGCTGCCGGAAGGTCTGGATCGCCATCAGGACCATCCACACGATCGGCAGCAGATTCAGCTGGTGCGGGAAGAACGGCAGCGCCAACAGGTTGTCGGCGCGGCTCAGGTCGTCGATCCAGCCGACGAACGGCCGCTGGCGCACGTCGTACGCGGTGCGGAGCGCCGTGAAGAGGCCGATGTAGATCGGCATCGTGAGGAAGATGGGCAGGCAGCCGCCGAGCGGCGGGATCAGTTTGTGTTCGCGCTGCAACGCCACCATCGCCTGCTGCAGCGCCGCCTTGTCGTCCGCGTGCTTCTTCTGCAGAGCGTCGATCTTCGGCTTCAACACGGCCATGCGCGCCGAGTACGCGCGCATCGACTTCTGCATCCGGTAGTTCAACGGCGACAGGAGACCGCGCACCAGGATCGTCAACATCACGATCGCGAGGCCCCAGTTGCCGACGAGGTCGTGGAACCAGCCGAGCAGCCGGAGCAGCAGTTTGGCCATCGCACGGCCGCCCGGCACCTCGACGCCGCAGCACGGCGGCGTCAGATCCACGTCGAGGATCGGCGCGAACCGCTGCGGCTCGGGCAGGGTCTCGAACACGCGGAAGGACTTCGGCCCCAGGTAGAGGCCGTAGACGATCCGCGTCTCGGCGTTCGCCGGCGGCACCGCGAGCGTCAGGCCGTAGCGCATCCTGGTCACGGTCGCGGCGTGCGTGCGCGAGTCCGGATCGTCCGCGTACGGCAGCGTGTCGGCCGAGAGATCGACGATCGCCGCGCGCGCCGCATCGTCGGCGGGCCACAGGAACGCACCGAAGAAGCGGTTCGTGCTGCCCGCGAACGAGAGCATCTTCGGATCGAGTTCGAGCTTCTGCGAAGGACCGGCCTTCGGATGCACGACGGGATGGGTGCCGTCGGTCGCCGCTGCGATCGACACCGCGAGTTGGCCGAACAGCGACGACTCGTGCGGCAGCACCAGCGCCGGCCCGAGCAGGCGCATCGGCACGTTCCCCACCACGGTCGACGATTCGTTGCGCAACGCGATCTCGACGACGAATCCGCGCGCCTTCGGGTCGTGGCGCAGCACTTTCTCGAGCACGAGGCCGGACGGTGTCGGAAGCGTGAACTTCACGCCGCCGTCGATGTCGACGGCGGTCCACTCCGCAGTCGCCGGATCCACGCCGAGCGGTGAGTCGCCATCGACCAGGAGGCGCAGCGCGTGGTCGCTCTCCCCGGGCGCGCCGGCGTAACTCGTCGCCAGCAGGAGCCAGTCCTCCGGGCCGTGCGTCGTCTTGCGTGCCGCGTCGAGCGACACGTAGTGGTCGGTTGCCTGCAGCCACGCGAGGCCGGCGCCGGCCCGCGAGAGGCGCGCCCGGAAGCTGCCCGGCGCACCGGGCGTCCCGAACTCGCGTACGAAGCCGACGTCGGCGATCGGTGTGCCCGCCCTCGGCTCGGGAACAGCGGGGTTCTGCGCCACGGCGAATGCCGCCAGCAGGAAAGACGAGACGAAGAGCGGCTTCAGCATCGGGATACGGGCGCCGACTCGAGCCGGCGTTCGGGGCGACTCAACGACCCTGCGCGAGGCGTTCGGCGAGGTAGTCGGGCAATTCGGAGATCGCGCGGATCTTCGCCATCACGGACTCGACGTCGTACGCGACACGATGGAAGCGCACGACGCCATCGGTGCCGTCGGCGCCGTCGTACGTGACGAACGACGAACGTGGATCGCCGTCGCGCGGCTGACCGACCGAGCCGATGTTGACCATTGCCTGCTCGCTCACCTTCCACTCGAAGCCGATGTCGGAGGGCAACAGGAACGCACCGCTCTTCAGGTAGACGCCGGGCACGTGGCTGTGGCCCACGAAGCACAGGTTGGCGTCGCCCATCTTCGCGAAGCACTCGGACATCTTCTCGCGGTCGCCGGCATCACGCGGCACGAGGTACTCGCGGACCGGATCGCGCGGCGACCCGTGCACGAAGAGCATGCGCTTCTCGCGATGCTCCTTCGGCATCCGGTCGAGGTAGTTCCAGAACTTCATGTTCTCCTCGCGCGGGCAGTCGCGGCGGCTCAGCTGGTCGCGAGTCCAGTCGATCGCGGCGCGCGCGCGCGGGTTGAAGTCCGACGCGTAGAACATCGCGCCGTGTTCGTGGTTGCCGAGCAGAGAGAACTCCGCTCGCTCCATCACGAGGCGCAGCGTGTCGCGCGGTTCCGGGCCGTAGCCGATCACGTCGCCGAGGCAGAGGATCCGGCGACACTGGAGGCGATCGATCTCCGCGAGACACACTCGCAGCGCCTCGAGGTTGCTGTGGATGTCGGAGATGAACGCGATCATGCGGCTTGCGGGGCGGCGCAGGCTAAGGGCTCGACTGGCGACGTGCAAAGGCTCGCGCGGTAACTTCGTCGGCTTCTCCGCAGTGCACGATCCGACCGACAACACGACCCCGCTGTGGGTCGTCACCGGACCCACCGCCTCCGGCAAGACCGCGCTGGCTCTCGAACTCGCCGTTCGCCACGGCCTCGAGGTCCTGTCGATGGACTCGATGGCGGTCTACCGCGGCATGGACATCGGCACGGCGAAGCCGTCGGTCGACGAACGGGCCCGGGTGCCCCACCACCTGATCGACCTGGTCGAACCGCGCGAGACGTTCGACACCGCGCGCTGGTGCGACGCCGCCGCTGCCGCGCTCGACGACACCCGCCGCCGGGGTCGCGGCGTGCTCTTCGTCGGCGGGACGCCGCTCTACCTGATGGCGTTCTTCAAGGGGATGATGCAGGGTCCTGCTGCCGACGCCGGCGTGCGCGCCGAACTCGAGGAGCGTGAACGCACGTCGCCGGGCTGCCTGTGGGACGAACTGTCGGTCAAGGACCCGGTCGCCGCGGAACGCATCCACCGGAAGGACCTGCGCCGCATCGTGCGCGCGCTCGAAGTGCACCGGCTCACGGGCCGCCCGATCAGCGCGACGCAGGACCACTTCGAACGCGAAGGCTGGGCGCGGCCGTGCCGCATCGTCGCCGTGCAGCGGGAACGCGACGACCTGCACCGCCGCGTACGTCAGAGGACCGAGGAGATGCTCGACCGCGGCCTGCTCGCGGAGACGGAGACGATCGAACGCAGCGGCGGGTTCTCGCTCACGTCGGGCGCGGCGATCGGCTACGCCGAGTGCCGCGACTTCCTGCGCGGCCGCTACAAGGATCGCGAAGAACTGCGCAACCGGATCCGCCGCAACACGCACCAGCTGATCCGCCGCCAGACGACGTGGCTGCGCCGGTTGCGCGAGATCGTGTGGATCGCGCCGGAAGCCGGCGTGCACGGTCTGCGTGACGCACTGTCCGGGTGAGCATTCGTCGACTCTCCCCGCTAGCATTCTCGCGCCTCGATGCGCCCCTTCGTCCGCCCCCCGTCGAACGTCGCCTCGGGCGGAGCCGTCCGGCTCACCGCCGCAGCCCGGACGACCGCATGACGCACACGCCGGGTGAACTCCGACGAAAGACGCTGAGCGGGCTGTTCTGGCAGTTCCTCGCCGTCGGCGGGCAGCAGGTCGTGCAGCTGCTGTCGATCGGCGTGATCGCCCGCGCGATCGATCCGAAGGACGTGGGATTGTTCGTGATCCTGCTGACCGGCATCGGGCTGATCGAATCGTTGACCCTCTTCATGGGCGAGCAGGCGACGATCGCATCGCCGCGCGGCGTCGAGCGCGAGTACCTCGACACCGTGTTCACGGTGCGGGTGCTGCGGAGCATCGCGATCAGCGTACTCCTGTGTGCCCTGGCACCGGCGTTCGCCTGGTACTACGCAAAACCCGAATACGAGGGCCGCCACTGGCTCCCGGGCCTGTTCCTGATGATGTCGCTGACCGGCTTCATCGACGGCTTCCAGAGTCCGGGCCGCGCAGCACGACTGAAGGGACTCGACTTCCGGCGCGTCGCGTTCTGCGACTTCCTCGCCTCGGCCCTCGGGGCCACCATCACGATCACGCTCGCCGTCGTCGAGAAGAGCGTTTGGGCGCTGATGATCGGTCACATCAGCACGGCGGTGATGCGAACGGTGATGAGCTACGTCGCGGGACCTCACCGGCCGCGCTTCTTGCTCGATCGCACGGCTCTGCAGGATCTGCTGCACTACTCGAAGGGCGCGGCGGGAGCGCCGTTCCTCCTGTTTCTCACCTACGCCTCGTCCGCGGCGATCATTCCGGTCCTGCTGAGCGAGGTGATGCTCGCGGTGTTCGAGTTCGCCGGCCGCCTCGCCAAGATCCCGGAGAACATCTTCCTGAAGGTGCTCGGGCCCGTCGCGGTCCCGGCCTACGCCCAGCTGCGATCGGACATGCCGCGCCTCGCGAACGCGTGGCTCAACGCGGTCCAGGCGTTCGCCCAGGTCGCAGCGCCCATGACCGTCGTCATGGTCTGGTGCGGCGGCGCACTGCCCGCGTTCCTGTTCGGGCGACCCGAGTACGGCTCGGTTTCCGGCCTGTTCGGCCTCCAATGCGTGTACGGCGGCATCTCCGCGCTCACCGCGGTCGTGGGGCCGCTGTTCTGGGCGATCGGCCAGCCGCACCGCGATCGACGCGCGCAGTTCGTGCGCTGCATCGTCATCTACGCGCTCGGCATACCCGCGACGATGCACTTCGGCATCATGGGTTTCGCCGTCGCATCGTGCATCAGCATCGGCGTCACACTGCTGCTCGTCGTCGTGCAGGCACAGCGCGTTCTCTCGATCTCGACCTGGCGTCTCCTCGGCGCCATGAAGAACGGCACCCTCGCGGCGGCCGCCATCGGGGGTGCGTTGTTGCTCGTCGACCTGCTGGCGTCGCCCGAAGGTGTCTGGCGCATCGTGGCAGGCGGCGCGATCGGCGGTCCCGTTCTCGGCCTGCTCGCGCTGCGGCTCCTGCGTCAGCGCCGCGGCGCGCCCATCGCGGTGTCGGCCTCGCCGACCGAAGAACTCGTCAACTGAAGATGCCGTGATCGAAAGCACAGCGAACACCCTGGTCGAGAGCGTGCGCACGTGGAACGGCGAACTCGCACCCGAACGTGCCGAGAAGCTCGTCGCGTACCTCGACGCGATGTTGCAGCTGAACGAACAGATCAACCTCACCGCGATCCGCGACCGCGACCAGGCGTTCGTGCTGCACGCGATGGACGGTCTCGCGTTCGC
>JAEUHQ010000119.1 GCA_016794565.1 Planctomycetota bacterium
GCTGGGCGGGACCGCGGCGCTCGGCCTCGTGCTCGGGCTGTGCGTCACCGCGGTGCTGCGGCAGTGCCCGCAGATCGAGATGGCGCTGCCCTGGCGCGGGTGGCTCTGGTTCGTCGCGCCCGCCGGCCTCGTGGTCGCGATGGCCTCCTGGGTGAAGGGGCGGCGCGGCGGCGGCGCGATGCGCTCCGCGCGCTGCGGCGCCGTGGTGTTCGCGGCGACGTTGATCCCGCCGGTCACCTGGCTCGGCAGCGAAGTGTCGCGATACCACCGTCCCGACCCGCATCGGCTCGCCGACATGCGGGTCCTGGGTCTCACGGCCGACCAGCGCTTCGTCCTGGCGACGGCCGGCGAACAGGCGAACTGGCCCGGCGCGGCGTTCCGGATCGATCTGCACACCGGCGTGGCCGAACAGATCGCCGGCATTCACCAGTTCCTCACGACGGAGCTGTTGCGGCCGGCCATGCTCCGGACCTCGGGGCCGGTGCGGTACTGGCGCACGTTCGACTGGCGCGACGGCGCCGAGCCGGTGAACCACCGCGTGCTGGATCTCGAGACGGGGGCGTGGACGTCGATCGAGTGTGACGTCGCGGCTGGCGACTACCTCTGGCTGCAGCCGCGGCTGCCGGTGGCGATGCGTGAGGCGGCCGTCGCCGATGCGCGGCGAACGACACCGTTGCGCGCACCGGACGGATGCGCTGCCTGGTTCGAAGGAGACACGCTGCGCCTGGAGCGGCCGGAGGGAGAGGTCGTGTCGGTGCCGTGGCCGGCCGGGAGCGAACGACCTGTGCTGGTCTGGCCGGCGGGCCACGGGTTCGTGTGGACGAACGGCAAGGGGGCGCGGGCGAACTTCGACCTGACCTCCTGTGCGGTCGGGGCGCAACTCCACGTGTCCCAGACCTGCTGGTTCGTTCGTGGCTGGACAGTGCTCGGTTGGCGCAACGGCGCCGGGTGGGACATCCACGATCCCGCCGGAGTGTCGTCCGACGCGACGGCGCTGAAGGACTGCACGATCCTCGGTCTCTTCGACGACGAGAACCTGTTGTGCAGGAGCAGGGCCGCGAGCGGCTCGCCGGGGCTGTTCCTGTTCGACGTGGCGCGCAGAGTCCGGCGCGACGTCGCCGCGCCCCGCGAGACCGCGATCCGCACCGCCGACGCCGCGTGGCCGATGGATCAGGCGGCATCGCTGCTCGCGCGCGACCCCGCGGGTCGGATCTGGCTGCGTTCGGCCGTTCACGCCGCGGACAACCCGGGCAACCTGCGGCAGACGTTCGTGCTGCTCGACGCCAAGACGCTGACGACGCGCGCGATCCTGCCGCACACGCGGTACGTGAACGACAGCTACGACCTGCTCGGCTGGCCCGACGCCCACACCGTGCTCATGAAGCGCGGTGCGAAGATTCTGCGCATCGACACAGAGACCTTCGCGGAGACGGTTCTGTTCCCGTGACGCTGACCAACGCACTCGTCGCGGCCACCGTCACCGACAACCCCTCGGTGAACGCGTAACCGCGGCGTCGATGCGCGGTAGGTGCGATGGCAAGGGGGCGTCGATGCGATGCGGCCCTTGCTCCTCCTCCTCGTTTCGGCACCACCATGAAGCCACTCCTCGCGGCCTGCGTGTTCGCGGCCCTCGCGTTCCGATCTCTCGCGCAGGCGACCATCCTCGTCGGGCCGGGAGGCTTCGCGCAGATCAAGGACGCCGCGCTCGTCGCGGGCCCCTTCGACACGATCCTGGTCGCGCCCGGCACCTACCAGGAGTTCGGCCTCGCGGCCGGCACGGTGCGCGCGATCACGCCGGGCACGGTGCACGTCCAGCGCGGCTTCCTGGGGTCGTTTCTCGGCAGCGCGGGAGCCGCGACGCACGTCGTCGGCATGCACTTCGACTGCGTCTGGGCCCTGCACGGTTCGGTGACGTTCGACCAGTGCTCGATGACCGGCGTCAGTCCGTTGAAGGCCGCACAGGTGGTCGTTCACCTGCAGGGCTGCTCGATTCAGGTGACGCCTCCGACGGTCTTCTCGAACACCGCACTCGCGTGCACCACGAGTCACGTGACGGCGATCGACTGCGTGATCGACGCGACGACGTCGTCGGGGGCGGCGGTCGACCTGCAAGGAGGCTCGTTCCAGGGGAGCAACGTGTCGCTGCTGGCGAACGGGCGGCCGGCGCTCGTCGCGACGCAGGGCGGCGTCGTCTGGCTCGCAGACTGCACGCTCTCGACCGGGGCATCGCCGTGCGCGCTGCAGGCGTTGGCAGGTCACATGGAACGCACGACGCTGGTGCCGAACTGCGGTGCCTTGCCCGTGGGTGCAGTGCTCGGCGTGAGCCGACCGTCGCCGCTGCTCGTGGGAATGCCGTTCGTGCTCGACTTCCAGGCGCAGCCGCTCGAGACGGTCGCGGTGTTCGCGAGCTCGGGCCTCGCGCGCACGCTGGTGCCCGGCATCGAGCAGGCGGTGCTGCTCGATCCGACGACGACGTGGCTCGCGTTCTTGTTGACCGCCGATGCCCAGGGAGCGGCGCCGATGACGTGGAACGTGCCGGCGCTGCCGAGCCTCGTCGACACGGACGTCTGGTTCCAGGGGCTCGCCTTCGCTTCGAGTCCGATGCAGATGAGTCCGGTCGCGGGCGGTCGCATTCGCTGAGGCCTCGCGCCCGTGCTGCTGTTGCAGGCGATCCCGCTGGCGCTGTACCTGAGCGCGTTCGTGAGCGCGTTCGCGCGGCGGCGGACATCGGAGTGCGGCACGCATCGTGATTGCTGTGCGACGACCGCCTCGCGGACGGTTTCCCGGCGCGGCGGAACCCGGACCCTCGCTGCGAACGTCGAAGCGGGATGGAGACGCTCGCTCGTCTGCTCGTGTGGGGATTCACGACGATGACCGCGGTGGCGCAGTGCACCACGCAGTGGTTGCCGGGCAAGGGCACGCTCGACACGAACGGTGAGGTCAACGCGACGCGCATCTGGGATCCCGACGGTCCGGGACCGCGGACGCCGGTGCTGGTCGTCGCCGGCTCGTTCTCGATCGCGGGTGACGCCGCCGCGAACGGCATCGCGACGTACGACCCCGCGAACGGCACGTGGGGCACGTTGGGCCAGGGCCTCTTCCCGTTCGTGTACGACCTCGCCGTGTCGTCGAACGGCGAGCTGTTCGCGGGCGGCACGTTCACGGCGCTCGGTACGACCGGCGTCGCCAACGTCGCGCGATGGGATGGCTCGCAGTGGCGTCCGCTCGGCGCGGGCACCGATTCGACGGTGTTCTCGCTGACCGCGTTGCCCGGCGGCGACGTCGTCGCGGGCGGGCTCTTCAACACTGCAGGCGGCGTCGCGTGCAACCACATCGCCCGGTGGAACGGTGTGCAATGGTCGCCGCTCGGTGCTGGCACCGACGCCGCTGTCGTCACGACCGCCGTGCTGCCGAACGGCGCGATCGTCGCGGGCGGGTTCTTCACCGTCGCCGGTGGTCTGCCGGTCGGCTACTGCGCGCAGTGGAACGGATCGGCGTGGTCGGCGATGGCGTTCGGCACGAACTCCTACGTCTTCTCGCTCGCGGTGACCGCGAGCGGCGACGTCCTCGCGGGCGGCGCGTTCTCGCAGGCGGGCGGTGCTCCGGCGAACAGCGTCGCGCGGTGGAACGGCAGCGCCTGGTCGCCCGTCGGCGGCGGTGTGCCGTTCGCGGTGCAGAAGCTGCTGGTCGCGGCGAACGACGAGGTGCTCGCGGTCGGCTTCACGCAACTCGTCGGTGCTCCGACGCCGCTCGTACGGCGATGGAACGGTGCCGCGTGGGTGACGAACGTCGCGGGTCCCGAGACGGGGTTCGTGAACACGATCGCCGAATTGCCGGGCGGGGATCTCGTCGCGGGCGGGCTCTTCACGCTGCCGGGCAGCAGCGACGTGCGGCGGCTCGCGCGATGGAACGGTTCTGTGTGGTCGCCGCTGCACGCGGGCACGAACGGCACGATCACCGCGATCGCGCCGTCGCCGGGTGGCGGCTGCTACGTCGCAGGTTCGTTCACGGCGATCGCGGGCGTCACAGCGCATCACGTCGCGCGGTGGGATGGTGCGCAGTGGTCGGCACTCGGTGCCGGCACCAACTTCCCGCCCGCGGCGCTGCTCGTGCTGCCGAACGGCGACCTCGTCGTCGGCGGCAACTTCACGCAGGCGGGCTCCGTGGTCGCGAACGGCATCGCGCGATGGAACGGCACTTCGTGGTCCGCTCTCGGCAGCGGCGTGAACGGCTACGGCGTGCGTGCCCTGTGCCTCTTGCCCGACGGCACGCTCGTCGCCGGCGGCGACTTCGACATCGCGGGCGGCGTCGCGGCGAGCCGCATCGCCTCGTGGAACGGCGTCGCATGGTCCGCGATGGCGCAGGGAATGGACGACCGCGTCGCGGCGCTGGCGCTGCGCGACGACGGTCTGCTCGTCGCCGGTGGTCGCTTCGTGCAGGCCGGCGCGTGGCAGGCGAACCACCTCGCGTTCTGGGACGGCGCCAACTGGGGATCCTTCGGGACGGGCCCGCTTCTCGGCACCGACGGCGAAGTCTTCGCGCTCGTCGCGGACGGTGCGGGCGGGTTGTTCGTAGGTGGTGCGTTCACGACGGCCAACGGCGTGTCGTCGCCGAACCTGGTCCACGCGGCGGGGTTCGCGTTCGATCCGTTGCCCGGACCCGCAGGTACGGTGCGCGCGCTGCATCGACTGCCCGATGGCGACCTCGTCGTCGGCGGTGCGTTCGACACGGTCCCGACCGGCGGCGCGGCGTTGCTCGTGAACCACGTCGCGCGCTGGGACGGGAACGGGTGGTCACCGTTCGATCAGGGCACGGACGGCATCGTGACCGCACTCGCGAGTGCATCGAACGGCGACCTGCTCGTCGGCGGCGACTTCGCGCGCGCGGGCCCGTTCGTCAGTCGCTCGTTCGCAGAGGTCACGACGACCTGTCCGGCGCTCGCCGCGGTGGCGGGTGTCGGTTGCATCGGTCCGTCGGGACAGAATCGCCTCGATGCGCTCACGCTGCCGTGGACCGGGTCGACGTTCCGCGCGCGATCGTCCGGCGTTCCGGTTGGCGGCCTCGTCGTGCTCGCGACGGGATCCGCGCCATGGGCGTTGCCGCTCGCGAGTCTGCTCGCGCCGGTGATGCCAGGCTGCCAGTTGCTGCTGCAGCCCGATCTGGACCTCGCGCTCTGGCAGCCGACCGGCAACGTGCTCGACGTTGCACTGCAGATCCCCGACACGGCGTCGCTCGCGAACGTGCTGCTGCACCAGCAGGTCGTCGCGTTCGACGTCGCACCGAGCGGCGCGGTCGTCGCGATCACGAGTTCCAACGCGCTGCGGTTGCTCGTGGGCACGCTCTGACGATCCGTCGCCGTCGGTGTTCGACTCGACCCGTCACGAGCGGACGACCGATGGGGAGCCGAGAACGTCGTTCGCGAGTCCTTCGCAGCGGCGTTCGGCGCCCTCGTTCGAACGACCATGAAGACACTTGTCGCGGTGTGTTCCCTCGCCGGGCTCGCTGGCCCGTAAGGAGGTCGGACTTGGCCGCGACTCCCCGTTCGGTTGGCCGGTGGGATGGGTGTGCGAAGGAGTGATGCTGCTACGCTTGCCCCGTGCCTTCCAATGGGGAAGGTCGCGACCCTCTTTCGACGGCAATGGTCATGCAAGCACTCTCGTTCTGGCGCGTCGTCACCACCGCATCCGCCGGCCTCGTTCTGGCATTGGCATGCGTACCCGCCTCGGCTCAGTGTGCGATTCAGGCGGGCGGTGGGTTGGAGTACCCGCCGGCTGCGGCATCGGGTTTGAACGGCACCGTTCATGCGTTGGCGCGGCTGTCGACCGGTGAACTGATCGCGGCCGGTTCGTTCACGGCGGCTGGTGGCGTCGCCTGCAACCGCATCGCGCGGTGGGATGGTTGGCAGTGGTGGCCCCTCGGGTCGGGGCTGGACGGGGATGTCCGAGCGCTGGCGATCCTGCCGGACGGCCACCTCGTCGCCGGTGGTGCATTCACGACGGCCGGCGGGTCGGCATGCAGTCGCATTGCACGCTGGGATGGCGCCACCTGGTCTGCGATCGGATCTGGCGCCGACGCGAGCGTGCTGTCGCTCGCAGTGTTGCCAAACGGTGATCTGCTCGCGGGTGGGGACTTCCTTGTCATTGGCGGGGTGACCGCAACCCGGATTGCGCGATGGAACGGGGCTGCGTGGGCAGGCTTCCCCGTGTTCGGCTACCCGCTGACCAGCACCCGCGCTCTCGCTGCGATGCCGGATGGCACGTTCGTGGCGGGAGGCAATGGGATCGGCGGCACCACGACCTACATCACTCGGTGGAACGGCACAGCCTGGGCCGCCATGGGCACCGGCATGAACGGCGCCGTCGAGGCGCTGGCGAGGACGTCGAACGGAGACATTGTCGCTGGTGGAGCGTTCACGACCGCCGGCGGGATCTCGTGTAGCCGGATCGCGCGATGGAACGGTACGACATGGGCTTCATTCGGTCTTGGGATGAACAGCAGTGTCCGTGCCCTCCTTCCCATGGATGGGGGACTCCTGGCCGGCGGGGACTTCGGAATGAAGTGCTGGGACGGCACGCTGTGGCAGAACATCGGCAATGGTGTGCTCCGCGCGCTCATCGCGTGCGGGGCAGGGGGCGTCGCGGGCGGCGACTCGGAGTGCTGGCCGTGGGTGTGGCTCGACACACCCTGGAGCACTACGCCAAAGACCTTCGTGCATG
This sequence comes from Planctomycetota bacterium, assembly GCA_016794565.1. Classification (GTDB taxonomy): domain Bacteria; phylum Planctomycetota; class UBA1135; order UBA1135; family UBA2386; genus JAEUHQ01. The sequence continues at coordinate 6,717 of JAEUHQ010000119.1, forward strand.
GCTCCTTCAGATCTCAGCCCCCGATGCTGATGGAATCCGTCGATGCGGTGACGGTTGCGCCGAGTGGATCGCTGGTTGTCGATTACCGCAAGTATCCCGGTGGGGGCATTCAGCCCGCTAACACACAGTTGTTCGATGGGCTTGGTTGGATCCAGATTGCCTGCTGTGGGCATGGAACCTCCGAGGTTCCCGGCAAGGGGAAGACAGTCGCCGGACGCCGTGACGGGAGCATTTGGATCGGCGGATTGCCCGACGATCTCGAGGGGCTGCCAGATGGTCCAAGTTTGTGGCTATGGGGCACGAACACACCAGTGTCCGGCCCGCCACCAACGCTGTATCCGAACCTGGCCGAAATCAGCTGCATCGTCGAGCTGCCGGACAATCGTGTTGCGGTCGGATTGT
>JAEUHQ010000125.1 GCA_016794565.1 Planctomycetota bacterium
GCAGCGTTTCCCCGCGTCGCGGCGGCGGCCGGCAACTCACTGATCTGGCGCGCCTCGCGCGCGAAGCCAGGCATCCGCCGCCGAAGCGGGGCTGGCGGCTTCGGTCCGCCCGCAGCGTTTCCCCGCGTCGCGGCGGCGGCCGCTAACTCACTGACCTGGCGCGCTTCGCGCGAAGCCAGGCATCCGCCGCCGAAGCGGGGCTGGCGGCTTCGGTCCGCCCGCAGCGTTTCCCCGCGTCGCGGCGGCGGCCGGCAACTCACTGACCTGGCGCGCCTCGCGCGCCAGGTCAGTGCGACTGCGACTCGAGCTCGATCGGACGCGCGTTCGGCACGAGGAAGAAGCGGCCGATCGCGACCTGGAAGCGCGCTCCGTCGTCGCGCTCGAACGTGTAGCTGCCTTCCATCGTGCCCCACGTCGTCTTGATCGGGCAGTAGCTGACGTACGAGTACGTCTCGCCGGCGCCGATGCGAGGCGTCTCGCCGACGACGCCGCGACCGCGCAGGTCTTCGCGCCGCCCGTCGCTGTCGACGACGATCCAATGGCGCGCGAGCAGCTTCGCCGCGTGCGTCCCGGTGTTCGTCATCGTGATCCGGTAGCGGAACACGTAGTTGCGACCCGCGGGATCCGACTCTTGCGGCAGGTACTGCGCCGCGGCCTGGATCCGGATTCCCTCCGACGTCGTGTCCGATTCGGGCGTGTTCTTCATGGCTCGGGCGTGTCCGGAGGATAGGTGGCCGGCGCGGAATTGCGAGTGGGGCGAGCAGCCCGGCTCAGTGCCCGTGCGGTTCGCCGCCGCGGTGGAACACGAGCTTCCCGTCCGCCGAACTCAAGTCGAGGTGATCGCCGTCGAGCTTGCCGGTCCACGTGCCCGGCTTGCCCTCGGTGACGAGATCGCCGGTCAGCGTGAGCGTCTTCGAAGCGGCGTCCCACGTGAACGTCGCCTTCGGGTGGCCGTGCGTGCCGTCGGCGCGCGGCGCACCGTGCACGACGACTCTCTCGCCCTTGCCATCGAACTCGAGCGACATGCCGTGCTTGCCGTCCGGCAGTTCCTCGGACCACGCGCCGGCGAGCGGATGTGCCGGGCCGCTGCACGCAGCGAAGACGGCGAGGGGCAGAACGAATCGCGACCAGGACTTCATGGAGTGCCTCGTTGAGGGGCCGCGCATTCTCGCGAGCTGCGCCGCCGATGCCATCCCCCCGGGCGAAGTCGGCCGGAATTCCCGCGGCGCGGTCACTGCCGGTGGAACACGAGTTTCATCGGCACCTTCTGCCCCGGCTGTTCCAGCGTCAGCGAGCCGTCGTGCAACTGCAGCAGCTTCGTCTCGCGCGAGCCGTTCTGCGCGGTGCCGTCGATCGCGACCGTGCTGCCGACGAGCCGCCAGGTCCCCCGCGTCTCGACGCTCTTGCCGGCCGCGACGAACTGCAGCTCGGCGTTGCCGTCGGCCTTCAGTTCGATCCGCCCCGCCATGCCGGCGACGATCTTGTCGAGCATCTGCGACTGCTCCTCGCGATCCTGCGGTGCCGCGGTGACGCCGTTCGCCGCCATCTGCTCGCGGAGATTCGAACGATCCAGCAGGTAGACGCCCGCAGCAGCGCCCTTGCCGCTGCACGCGACGAACGAGCCGCAGACGAACACGAAGGCGAAGAGGAGCGACGGCGAGCGCATGAGCAAAGGATGCCGCACGCAGCGCGCCGGCGCCACGCTGCGCAATGCAGCAGTTTCCCCGGCGCGGCGCGGCCGACGGACGACAGGCCTGCGTATCGTTGTCCGCATGCGCCCCCACTTCGTCGCGGCCTGTCTCGCGTCCACGTTCGCGATCGCGCAGTCCCTGCCGCACGGCTTCGTGCAGGAGACGCTGGCGCCGAACCAGCACGGCCCGATCGCCCTCGACTTCCTGCCCGACGGGCGCGTGGTCTTCGTCGAGCAGCACACGGGCGCCGTGAAGGTGCTGGCGACGGCCGCCGGCAACGCAGTCGCGACGGTCGGCACGGTGACGGGTCTCGTGACGAGCTACAGTCAGGGCCTCTTGTCGATCGCGGTCGATCCGCAGTGGCCGACGCGCCCCTTCGTCTACTGCTACCACACGAACGCCGCCGCCGCGGACCTGCGGGTCACGCGCTTCACGGTCACCGGCAGCCTCACGACCGCGACGAGCACCAACCTCCAGCTCGGCACCGCGTACACCGTGCTGAGCGGTGTACCCGACAACACGCCGCTGCACGAAGCGGGCTGCCTGCGGTTCGGGCCCGACGGAATGATGTGGCTCACCACCGGCGAAGACGACGACGCGTGCAAGGCGCAGGACGTGACGAGCCTGCTCGGCAAGCTGCTGCGCATGCGCGTCGACACGCTGCCCGCGGGTGCCGGCAGCGCGCTGCGCTCGGACCTCGTGCCGCCGGGCAATCCGTTCGCGGGCCCCGGCGACATAGCACCGCTCGTCTGGGCGTACGGCCTGCGCAATCCGTTCCGCTTCCACGTCGATCCCGCGAACGGCGCGGTGTTCGTCGCGGACGTCGGCGACGCGCAGCGCGACGAGATCGACCGCCTGACCAGCGGCGGCAGCAACCTCGGCTGGCCGTGGTTCGAGGCCGACCTGCCGCTGACCACGTGCACCGGCAGCGCGCCGGGCCCATCCACGCCGATCGCCGTGCACGCGGTCCCGCCGCAGTTCCAGGCGCTGATCTCGCTCGGCGTCTGCCGCGTCCCGGCGAACGCGCCGTTCCGCTTCGGACCGCAGTACGACGGCGACTACTTCTACACCGACCACTTCACGGGCCGCATCTGGCGACTGAACGAGAGCGGCGGCGCGTGGCTGCCCGCGCCGCCGGTACCCGGCCAGACGAACCCGGCGCTGTGGGCGACCGTGCCGTGGATCACGGACGCGCGTTTCGGCGCCGACGGCGCGCTCTACTTCTGCGAACGCGCCGACGTCAGCATCGGCAGCGTGCGCCGCATCCGCCCGACCGCCGCGACATGGTCGCCGTTCGGCAGCGGCTGTGCTGGCAGCTTCGGCACGCCGTCGCTGGTCGCGACCGGCGGTTCGCTCCCCGTGCTCGGCGGCACGCTGTCGCTGCAGATCGCCGGCTTGCCCGCGGCGTCATCCCTGTCGATCGGGCTGCTCGGCGTGTCCAAGTCGTCGTGGGACGGCGCGCCGCTGCCCGCCGACCTCACCGTCGTCGGCATGCCTTCGTGCACGCTGCTCGTGCAGCCGCTCATCCTCACCGCGCTGCTCGGCGGCAGCGGCACCGCGCCGTGGCCGTTCGCGGTCCCGTCGACGGCGTCGTTCGTCGGGCAGGACCTCTACGCGCAGGCGCTCGTGCTCGACGCGGGCTGGAACCCGTTCGGCGCCGTGCTCACCAATGCCGGCGAAGGCGTGATCCGGTAGAACGCGCGGATGCGCGGAAGCCGGGTCGTTGCGTTCTTGTTCGAGCCGCTTGCGAAGTGAGTGGCACGGCTCCAAACCCGTTCGGCAGCGTGCCCACGAATGGGGGCGACGGCGCGATCCGCTAGAACGACGCGCAAAGATGGGACACAGTGTTCGTCGCGCCCAAGCTCGGACTCGCTGCCATGTCGCGTTCCACCTCGAGTTCGGAACGACCGGTCAAAATGTTCCAGCCGTCAAGCGCAGCGCGTTGGTGGCGGTGACCGAGATCCATGCGCCCTGCGCATCGAGTTCGATGGGAACCAACTGGTGATAGAACGTGACCCCAACCAAGGGTGGCGTGTTGGGTAGGAAGATCGAGGAAGTCGCGGTTCCCGTCGTGGTCACCAAGATCCCCAGGATGTCTGGACCGACGAGGGCGTCGCAGCCAGCACCGGCTTGGGGAAACGCGGCGGACAACGGCAACAAGCCTTGGGGAAACGATGTCACGCTCGTCAGAGTGAGTACGAGGGCCGTGGTCGGCAGGCCGACGCCCCTCGCCTGGAACAGGGCATCGACCCATGGTGGTGCCAGCGCCACCAGGGTATTGCCTCCCCCCGAACTCGGACACCCGTGGCCGGATGCGTTGGCGGTTGCGAGGCACGTCGTGCCCAGACGAGCCAGATTCACCGATGGAACCCCGTTCGCCACGGTGAACTTTCCGCCAACAATGAGGCCCCATTTTGGGTGCCACGCCAGCGCGAAGACCGGTCCGTTGACTCCACTCCCCACCGGCGACCAGAAGGTGCCGTTCCAACGCGCGATCCGATTGCAGGGCAGCGCACCGACCGAAGTGAACTCTCCGGCAACGACGAGATCCCCGTTCGGCAGAATCAGCGCTTCGAACACGTCGTCGTTGAACGTGCCTATCGTCGACCAAGAAGAACCGTTCCACTTCGCGACTTCCGAACCGAAACACGCCACGATCTCGCCGCTCGTCAGCTCGGCTATCGAAGAGACGAACCCGGGGCACACTCGAGGAGACCACACGCTCCCGTCCCAGACCGCCACGTTCGCACCTGGCGCTCCGGGAAGGTCGAAGTCACCCGCCACGATCAGATTCCCGTTGGCGAGCACACGCATGTCCCGAATCTGCCCGACAAGCCCCAAGAACGGACCGGAGGTCTCGGATGTCCACGTCGATCCATCCCAGATCCAGATCATTGGAGTTGCATAGGACAATCCGACCGCAACACGATTGTCCGGCAGCTCGACGATGCAGCTGATTTCGGCCAGGTTCGGATACAGCGTTGGTGGCGGGCCGGACACTGGTGTGTTCGTGCCCCATAGCCACAAACTTGGACCATTTCCTACCCCCTCGAAAACCCGGTCGGGCCATCCGCCGATCCAAATGCTCCCGTCACGGCGTCCGGCAACTGTCTTCCCCTTGCCGGGAACCTCGGAGGTTCCATGCCCAAAGCCGGCAATCTGGATCCAACCAAGCCCATCGAACAACTGTGTGTAGGCGGGCTGAATACCCCCACCGGGAAACTTTCGGTAATCGACAACCAGGGATCCACTCGGCGCAACCGTCACCGCATCGACGGATTCCATCAGGATCTGGATCTGAGATCCGAAGGAGCCATGCACGAAGGTCTTTGGCGTAGTGCTCCAGGGTGTGTCGAGCCACACCCACGGTTGGTGCAACCGGGAGCATGGGTGACACTTCTGTCCGGGCACATGGGTGACACTCTGCATGGCCAAGTTGGTGCACAGACCGGGGATCGCGTGGTTCGGGGGAAGCTGCAATCCGAGGAGCGGAGCGACGAGGTTGCAGGTTCCCCCGAACCACGCGGCGCGCCGGGGTGGCCAGTCGCACACCGATCCGCCCTCCATCACAGAACGTCATGCCACACCGTGTCCGGGCACATGGGTGACACCGCCCTCGAGGGGAACGATCGTCCGCGAACGCTCGTGCAAGACCCCGAGGCGAAGTGGCCCGAGGTGGACGTGCCACAGGCCATCGTCGACGGCACTCAATCCAACCACTTCGCCGGCAAACGCCTCGCCGACGAACACGAACTTGCCGTCCCACTTCATGCTGCCGTCCTGGCGAACGCTGCGCGCCTCGAAGCCCTTTCCGTAGCTGTGCTCGGCCAGCTCGTCAGGCATCGAGCGTGGCGACAACTCGTAGACCTCCGACGGGGGCCTCATGCCGAGCGCTTCATGCGGCCGCTCGTCGTTGTAGCTCTGCTGGAACGCGTCGAATGCACCCTGCTGCGCACGGATCGAAGCCCGCGGTGGCGAAGCCGTCTCCTCTTTCAGGGTCTCGTGGAACCGCTCGTGTCGCCCATTCTGATCCGGCCGCCCCGGCTCGGTCAGCACCGGGATCACGCCGAGACGCACGAGCCAGACACCAAGCCTCGACATCCGACCGAGGCCGTTGGCGCCGAACGGCGGGCCGCCGTCGCTCAAGATGAAACGCGGCAGCCCGAACGCGTGGAACGCCGCCTCGAGTCGACGACGCACGTCGGCGAACTTCGGGCTCACCATCGCTTGGCAGACCAGCGAGGCGCGGCTGTGCACGTCGTTGATCGTCAGCGGATCGCAGCGCGTGCCGTCGCCGACCAGGAACCAGCCCTTGTAGTCCATCGACCAAACGTCGTTGGGTGCCTTGGCTTCGACCTTCGGCTTCGACGACGGCTGCCGGCGCGGGCGTCGTCCGCGAGGCTCGACGACTCCGGCGCGCCTCAGGATCTCGTCGACGGTGCTGCGTGCCGGCCAGCCCTCGTCCGGGCGCTCGCGATCCAGCGTCCACAGGATCTTCTTCGAGCCCCAGGTCGGATGCGCCTTCCTCACGCGCAGGATCGCCGCCTCCTTCTCGGGCGGCGTCTGGTTGGGATGCACCTTTGGCGCTCGAGAACCATCCGCAAGGCCAGGCAGCCCGCTCTTGGCATGGCGAGCCAGCATCTTGTAGCCGGTCTTCCGGCTGATCCCGAAGCGCTGGCACAGCACCCTCATCGACTCCTCGCGCCGCAGCGCCGCTTGCACGAACTTCCGTCGCTCCATCTCTGGCTCGGTCTGGATCCATGGCATCCGGACACCAGACCCACCGGGGCCGCCGAGGTCACCCGCAAGTGTCACCCATGTGCCCGGACACGAGTGTCACCCATGTACCCGGGTTGGACC
>JAEUHQ010000136.1 GCA_016794565.1 Planctomycetota bacterium
GTGCCCGTCGCGATGGCGATGAGCATGCTCGTCGCGTTCACGCTGACGCCGTGGCTGTCGCACCTCCTGCTCCGCTCGGCACCGCACGGCCACGGCGGCCAGGAGGCCGACGACGCGCACCCGGCGGTGCAGCGCGCCTACGCGGCCCTCGTGCGGCCGCTGCTGCGTTCGCGCACGGTGCGTCTCGTCACGGTCGCGATCACAGCACTGCTGTTCGCCGGCACCGGCTGGCTCGGCGCGTCGCGCGCCGTGCCGCTGAAGATGCTGCCGTTCGACAACAAGACCGAACTGCAGGTCCTCGTCGATCTCGACGAGGGCACGACGCTCGAACGCACCGACGCCGTGGTGCGCGAGTTCGGCGAGCACGTCCGGCGGCTCGCGGAGGTCACCGAGGTCACGGCGTACGCGGGCACTTCGTCGCCGCTCGACTTCAACGGGATGGTGCGCAAGTACTACTTGCGCCGCTCGCCCGAACTCGGCGAACTGCGCGTCGGCCTGCTGCCGAAGCAGCGGCGGCAGCAGCAGAGCCACGGGATCGCGCTGCGCATCCGCGAGCTGCTGACGCCGCTCGCGCGCGCACGCGGGGCCGCCGTGAAGGTCGTCGAGCTGCCGCCGGGCCCGCCCGTTCTCGCGACGGTCGTCGCGGAGTTGCGCGGCCCCGAAGACGGCAGCCCCGCCGACCTCGACCAGGCGGCGGCGGTCGTCGCGCAGCGACTCGCGCGAGAACCGGGCGTCGTCGACGTCGACACTTCGGCCGAAGCGGCGCCGCCCGAGATCCGGTACGAACTCGACCACGAGAAGGCGGCGCTGCACGGGGTCGACGCGGCCGCGACCGCGGCCGTGCTGCAGACCGCGGTCGGCGGCACCGTCGCGACGCACCTGCACGAACCGCGCGAACTCGCAGCACCACCCGTCGAAGTGCGGCTGGCGCCGGCGCAGCGTGTCGACACGGTGGCGCTCGGCAGCCTCGCCGTGCCGACTTCGGACGGCACGCTCGTCGCCCTCGCCGAACTCGGACGTTTCCGGACCACGAGCCGCGAAGGAACGATCCACCGGAAGAACCTCGAACGGGTCGCGTACGTCATGGCTGAGGCCGCCGGGCGTCCACCGGCGGAGATCGTGCTGGACGTGGAAGCCGACCGGCACGGTGCCGGACAGCTTCCCGCCTCCGCTCCGGTCCCCGTGGACGCCCGCACGCTGCTGCACAACGGCGGCGGCGACCCGTGGCAACTGCCCGCCGGCTTCCGGGTCGACTGGCGCGGCGAAGGCGAGTGGAAGATCACGCTCGACGCGTTCCGCGACCTCGGGCTCGCCTTCTTCGCCGCGTGCTTCGCGATCTACGTGCTCCTCGTGCACGAGACCAAGAGCTACGTGCTGCCGATCGTGCTGATGCTGTCGATCCCGTTCACGATCCTCGGCATCCTGCCGGGCTTCTGGCTCCTGAACCTGCTGTTCGACCATCCGGTTGCCGGCGTCGCGAACCCGGTGTTCTTCACGGCGACCGCGATGATCGGGATGATCGCGCTGTCCGGCATCGCCGTGCGCAATTCGATCATCCTGATCGACTTCGTACAGGGCGCCGAGCGCCGCGGCGCGTCGTTGGAGGAGGCGATCCTGAAGAGCGGCGCCGTGCGCCTGCGCCCGATCGTGCTGACCGCGGGCGCGGCGATCCTCGCGTCGATCCCGATCACGCTCGATCCGATCTTCAGCGGCCTCGCGTGGGCGCTGATCTTCGGCCTCGTCGTCTCGAGCGCGTTCACGCTCGTCCTGGTCCCCGTCGCGTGGTTCGTCACGCAGCGGCGCAAGAACTGACCGCATCGACGCGGTCGAACGACGAGTGGCGGGAGTGCATGGGAATCGAACCCACCGGGACTCTCGCGAGGAGAGACCCCACAGGTTTTGAAGACCAGGCCGAACACCAGCTCGGATGCACTCCCCTGGGGCGCGGGGAGTGTGTTGGACCGGCGCGACAACTGCAAGCGCAGCGATTTCCGCCGGCTGCAACCACGAACGGTGCAGGCGCTTGCGCCGCGCCGGGAGCGCAGCGAACGCGCCTCTGCAACAACCGCCGAGCCCCCCCGTACTAGGACGGGCCGCGCGCGCCCTCCCCTCTCCCGCGCGCCGCGCCCTCCTCGGCGCGCCCCCCTCGCCGCGCGCCGTCGCGAACGGCGCCCACCCATGACCCGACCCCGCTCGAAGTCCGAGCGGCCCGAGCCATCCTCCGGCCGCCGTTCCACCTCCACGTCCCGACCGTCGCACGCCGAATCGACCCGCGACGAACTGCGTGAGCAGATGCGCAGCAAACGACGCGCCGAGTCGGCTGCCACGGTTCGCAACGGCCTCGTGTGGATCGGTGCCCTGCTCGTCATCGGCGGCATCGTCGGATTCGTTGCACTGCGCTCCGCGAACGAGAAGGAAGCGGCGCGCCAGGCGCTCGCCGAGAAGCACGCAGCACTGCGTTCGGAGCTGCTCGCCGAGAACGCGCTCACTCCCGAACACGCCGGGGCGCTGCTGCAGCGCATCGCCGCGACGCGCGCGGACTGGCGGGACGGGCCGGACCGCGCGGCCATCGAGCGCCAGGAGGACCAGGCGAAGGCTCTCGTCGCCGCGAGCGCCGCGCGCGGCGCGGTCGCCGACGAACTCGCCGCCGTGCAGCGCGACGTCGCCACCGCGAAGGGCGCGGACGCGCTGCGAGCCGTGCACGACCGGGCCGTCGCTCTCGCCGCACGTGGCACCGGCACCGACGCGGCGACGAAGACGGAGATCCAGACGGCGGTGTTCAAGGCGTCGACCGCGTGGTTCGACGCGTTGCTCGCACAAGCGGAGGTCGACGCGAAGGAGCCGGCCAAGGCGCTCTCTTCGCTGACGACCGCCAGCGACCTCGCGACGGACACGCTCGCCGACAAACACCTCGTCGACCGCGGCGAGCACACGGCGTGGGCCCAGCGTGTGCACGCGGCGACGCAGAAACTCGACGCAGCACAGAAGGCCGCGTTCGGCGACGCCGCGATCGCCGCCGTCGCGTGGCAGGACGTGAAGGCCAACGATGCCGACTGGGTCACGAACGCCGGCGGCGGCGTCGAGCGCCACGCCGGCGCCGGAGAACTCGCACTCGCGAGCCCTGCCTCGGAGAAGCCCCACAGCGCGGTCGTCGTGCTCCGTCACCACTCGTGGCACGCCTGCTCGCTCTCGTTCGACGCAAGACTCGACGACGGGCGGATCGCCGTCTTTCCTCGCACGGAGACACAGTTCGCGGAGAAGAAAGGTGACAGCATCGTGCTCGCGACGGTGGCCGCCGCCGGCCAGATCGCCCTGCCCGCGGGACTGGACGTGCACGTCGAACTGACCGTCGTCGGCGATCGCGTCGTCGGCGAAATCGGAACGACGCCGCCGACCAAGATCGACCAGAAGATCACCGACGACGTCCGCCGCGGCTCGATCGGGTGCGTCGTGCACTCCGGCACCCACGCGGTGATGCGCCACCTGCGTGTGCGCCCGCTCGGCTGAGTTCTCCGCTCGCGCGATTGCTCAGTCGAGCACGGCGGTGGCCGCGATCGCCGCGAAGCGCTGCGACGCGCCCTCGAGGCGGCCGAACGCAGTGACCCGGAAGACCGGGTGCGTTTCTGCGTGATCGAGCAGTGCGCTGCGGAACGCCGAGAACGACGTGAACGACTCGAGCGCGCCGTCGACGACGATGCCGTAGAAGCCGAGAGAGCCCGACGGCGCGAGCCGCGGCGCCGGCGAAGCCGACAGCGCGACCGAGCCGAAGCCATCGGCCACCGTGTGCGTCGTCGCCGCGCTGATGTCGAGTTCGAGGGTTCCGTTGTTCGGCCCCGAGAGCACGGCCGTCGCCGCCGGCGACCATTCGCAGAACAGCACCTGCGCCGTGACGTCGCGGTTCACGAGGGACACGGCGGTCGCATCCGCGCCGGTCGCGCCGACGCCGGCGATCCAGCCGAGCGCGCGCACCTTGCTGCCGGCGCCGATGCCGGCGGCCGACAAGCCGCCGAGGTCGAGAACGAACGCATCCGGGTCGGCCTGCGCCGCGCCGCCGACGGTGAAGTCGAACTCCGACACGGGCACACGATCGAAGCGCGCGAGGTCGAGCGACAGGTTGCCGCCGCTCGCGGGACCGTTCGCGATGCCGAAGATGCCCGTCGGGAGAAGGCGAACGACGCCCGTCGTCGCCGTCGCGTCGAGGGTCGTCGACGACAGATCGCCGAACGCCCACACGAGCTGGCCGATGCCGATCGCGTCCGCATCGGCACCGTTGCCGGCACCGCGGCGCAGGACCTTGGTGTCCGCGAACGACGTGTTCACCGCGTGCACGGTGTGGAAGCGCCGTGTGCCGGTGGCGACGTCGAACGAGCGGCCGAGCACGGAGATCGTCGCGTCGGCGCCGACGCCGCCGCTGCGCGCGACGACGTGGCCGAGCACCCAGTCCTGGCCGTTGCCGGGCACACCCGCGCCGATCTCGACCGCCACGGCCGTGAGCACACGGTCGCGCTCGCGCAGACCACCCTGCACGAAGACGCGCTGGCCCAGGTGCCCGACCATCGAGCCGAGACCGGTTGCACCGACCTCGACCGCGCCGTCGATCTGGAACACCGTCGCGCTCGTCGTCGCGACCGTGAACGAGCCGATCAGCGTGTCGTCGGGCGCGCGACGGTCGACGACGAACGTGCCCGCGCCGAGGTCGACGCTGTTCAGCGTGCCGTTCGATGCGACGGGCTTCGGATTCGTCGGATCGACGTCCACGGTCCACACCGGCGTGAACGTCACTTCGTTCGCACCGGCGTCGACGACCACGCTGCGATCGAGGTCGAGATCGAGCACGAACAGGTTGTGGCGGCCGCCGCGCACGAAGGGACGCGAACCGTTCGGGAACTCGACGACGACCGGCACGACACCCGTGATCGCGTGGCCCGCGCGGTCCTTCACGACGGCGGGTGTGGCCTGGCCGGCGAGCACGACGCGCGCGTCGGTGAAGTCGAGGTTCAGCGTGATGCGGCGGTACGCGCCGCTCTCGAGCGCGCGGCCGGCGACGAGTTCGCCGAGCGATTCGAGCTGCAGGAAGTCGATGCGCGTGCGGCGCGGCAGCACGTCGATCGTGTTGCCGTTCACCTTCGTGAACACGACGTCCTTCACGTCGACTTCGAAGACGGCGAGTTCGTCGGTGGCGCCGTCCGTCAGCACGAGGCTCACGTCGGCCGGAGCGTCGGCGGCGCCGCCGGAACCGCTGCCGCACGCGGCGGCGAGAAGGAGCAGGAGGGAGACGAACGCGGTGCGGATCATGGCAGCCTCCCGATCGCGGGGCGGCGATCGACGGACGCCACGGATTCGACTCCGACCCCGCCGCGGGGACAAGGCGCCACGCGGGCGTCCCGGGCCGGGACCGAGCACGAATTGCCTGTGCGGCAGCGCGCCGCCCTTCCGCACACGCCGGCCGCTCGCTACCGTCTTCGCCCCATGCAAGTCGCCGCCAACGAACTCCGCCCAGGAATGCTCGTCCGCCACGAGAACCGGATGTGCACCGTGGTGTGGTGGAACATCCTGCGCAACGACCGCCGCGCCTTCATCCAGATGCGGATCAAGGACCTCCAGACCGGCCGCGTGCAGGAGCTGAAGGAACACACCGACAGCAAGTGGGAAGTCCTCGACAAGGAGGACCGCGACCTCACCCACAGCTACCGCGACGGCATCGACGAGGTGTTCTTCACCGAGACCGGCGACGAAGTGCGCTGCGCCGTCGCGGCCGCCGAGGACGCTCTGAAGTGGCCCGCCGAGACCTACCAGGGGTTCTTCGTCGATGGCCAGCTCGTCGCGGTCTTCCCGCCGAAGCACTCGATCCTCACCATCACCGAGACCTCGCCGCCGATCCGCGGTGCGGGCAGCGGCATGAAGGAGGCGGTCGTCGAGAACGGCATGAAGCTGAAGGTCAACCTGCTCTGCGACGTCGGTGACAAGGTCCGCGTCGACACCGAGACCGGCGAGTTCAAGGAACGCATCGCGAAGTGAGCCGCGGCGCCTGCTGCCGCCCCGCGGAGCCGGTAGTCTCCGGCACCGCATGACACTCCGCCCCTTCGCGCGGGCCGCTGCGTCGGCCATCACCTGCCTCGCCGCGCTGCCCGCCCAGGTCGCGGTGAGCGTGACGACTCTGCAACCGGTTTCGGTCGACGCATGGATCGCCGGAGCCGCTCCGCAGTCCGCGACGATCCCGGCCGGGACCGACGTGACGAACGCGCCGCCCCTCGTCGCAACGAGCACGTTCGTGCCCGGTCAGTCGGGATCGACGACATGGTCGACCGGTGTCACGACGACGAGCCTCGGCACGACGTGCGAGATCGCCGTCGCGGGCGGGTTCTCGACGTGGCCAGCCACGCTCGCCTTCGAGTCGAACGTCTCCGGCGACCACGTGATCGCGTTCACGAGCCCGTTCGCGGTCGCGGGCGCGCTGGTCGTCGAGCCGGCGCTGGACACGACGTCGGGCTACGGCGGGCTGTCGCTGAACACGATGACCTGCGACATCGGCAACGACGGCACCGTCGATGTCACGCTCGCGACTCCTTCGTGGGCAAACCCCGGCGTCGATTGCACACTGCTGCCCGGCCAGCCGATGCTCGTCCGCGTCACGCACGAACACGCGTTCGCCGGCGTCACGATCGGCGAGTACGCGGCGCGCATGCGGGTCCGTTTCATCCCCCATGCCGACGCCATCGACACGTACGGCCCCGGCTGCAGCGCGACGCTGGCACGGCGCCTGTTCGGCGGCGGCACGGAACTGATGATCGGGCTGTCGAACCCGGCGTCCGACGCGCACCTCCTCGCAGTCGGCGTGAACCAGGCGCTGGCGCCGCTGCCGCAGAGCAGCTGCCCGCTGCTCCACACGTGCGACCTCGTGCTCGGGCCGTTCGCGCCCAACTGGCTGCAACTCCCCCACGGCCTGCTGCCGCCCGGCTTCACTCTCTACCTACAGCTCTTCGGGCTCCGCACGGCGACCGGCTCGCTGCACGGTTCGAACGGCATCGCGCTCACCGGACAGTAGTTCCGCAGCGGCCCTCGGACGTTCCCCCGGCAAACCCGTACGCGGACCACCGCGGCGGCCGACTGCGCGTCACTTGCCGTGGCGCTTCGCGATCAGCGCGTCGATGGCGAGGGCACCGGGACCCTTGGCCAGGAGCCACAGCGTCGCAACGAGGTAGGGCACGGGCGCCGCTTCGTCGAAACCCTTGTCCAGCCGGAAGCCGGCCGCAATGTCACCGCCGTGCGCCGTCATCAGAGCCACGAGCATCGTGCACGTAAGCAACGCAGCGGCCACGCGCGTGCCGAGCCCGAACACCAGCAGCAGCCCGCCGACGAACTCGATCGTCGCCACCATCGGCGCCTGGATACTCGGCGCCGGGATGCCGAGCGACTCGAAGAACGCCACCGTGCGGTCGAGGTTGGTCAGCTTGCCCCAGCCGGTCAACGCAAACGCCTGCCCGAAGGCGATGCGGGTGACGATCTGCGCCACGGGCGTGACGAAGCGATCGAGGAGCGAGAAAGTCGACTTGAGGCGTTCGGGAGCGGAGTTCATGGTCGTGGTGCACACGTCGGCGACGCGACCGCGATGGCGAGGCATGTCGGCCGCCCGTTCGTAGTGCCGACCCGGTGCGCCGAGCCAGCGACGACTAGCGTGGAATGAGCGAATGCAGCGGTCGCGGGGCGAACGACGGCGCATGCTACGAGCCGGTCCAAGGCAGGTGGCACCAAAAGAACCGACCGCACGCCGAGATCACGAGTAGAGTGCGCCGCGCCTCGCGATCCGCATTCGGATGCCTGCGAGCACTCGCACTACCCATGAAAACCACACGATCCATCCTGGTCTCGGCTGCAGTGTCGGGCCTGCTTCTCGGTACCGCCTCGCTGTCCTCGTGCTCGAAATCAGCGCCGACGACCACACCGACGAACGCGCCGTCCGACAAGCCGGCAGACGCGGCGACGGCCGCCAAGCACGCATGCAAGGGCATGAACACCTGCAAGAACACCGGCGGTTGCAAGTCCGGTGACGCGGGCTGTGCCGGCAAGAACAGCTGCACGGGCAAGGGCGGTTGTGCGACGGTCGCGCACCACTCGTGCAAGGGCACCAACGCGTGCAAGGGCCAGGGCGGTTGCAAGTCCGGGGACGCAGGCTGCGCCGGCAAGAACAGCTGCAAGGGCAAGGGCGGTTGCGCGGTGCCGGTCAAGCACTGATCACGAGCCGGATCGTTTCGCGGCGATGGACCGCGCGCGGCGCCCTGATCCTGTGCGCCGCGTGCGCAGGGCCGGACCCCGCCGACGCGAACGCCGCGCCGTGGCGCTACGCGCTCACCTGGGACCCGTCGCGCACGGAACTGCGCGGCGAAGTCACCGCCCCGCCGGGCGACGCGGACGTGGTCGCGATCACCGAGCAGGCCCGGCCATTCTTCGCGAGCGACGAAGGCTGGTCACCGACGCGCGACGGAGCGCACTCGCTGCACTGGACGATCACGCTGGACGCGGCCGCGCGAACGCTCGACGACGTCGATCGCCTCGCGGCACGGGGAAGCGGCTTCGTCGGCACACTCGACGTGCTGTTGCCGTTGCCAACGAAAGGCGAGGACGACGCACCGTTCACGCTGCAGGTGAACGCCCCTCCGGGCGAGACCTTCGCCTGCGCGAGCGAATCCGTCGCAGAGGCGTCCTGGCGCGGCACGCTCGGGGAACTGCGCCGCGGCCCGGCCTGCGCTCTCGGCGCGATCGCGGTTCGATCGCTGGCACCTGAGTACACGCGCATCACGATCGCCGACCTTGCGCCGGGAGCGAACCGTCGCGCCGCCGCCCTGGACGCACACGTCGTGGCGTGCACCCGCGCAACCGCGGCGTGGTTCGGTCGCTTCCCGGTGGATCGCCTGCTCCTGCTCGCGCTGCCGACACGCGGCCCGACGATCAGCGGCGGCTCTGCGCGCGGCGCGGGCGGCGCGCGGATCGTGCTCGACGTGCCGGCGCCCCTGCGCCCCCACCAGCTCGCCAACGACTGGGTGCTGATCCACGAGATGGTCCATCTCGCACTGCCGTCGCTGCCGCCGGCCCAGCACTGGCTCGAGGAGGGCAGTGCCACGTACGCCGAGCCGTTGATCCAGGCCGCCGCGGGGCGAGTCACCGTCGAGTCGGTCTGGGCGGCGACCATCGCCGAGTTCCCGCAGGGGCTGGCACCTCCCGAACGGGGCGGTCTCGACGACGACTCGAGCTGGGGTCGCACCTACTACGGCGGCGCCTTGTTCTGCCTGATCGCCGACGTGCGCATCCGCCAGCGCACCGAGAACAGACGGTCGCTGCGCGACGCCCTTCGCGCCGTGCTCGCGGCCGATCTCGACATCACCGACTTCGCTTCGATCGACGAAGTGCTCGCGCTCGGCGATGAAGGAACGGGAACGTCCGTGCTTCGGGAGCTCCATGCCGCGACGAGCAAGCAGCCGTTCGCCATCGATCTCGACGGACTGTGGCGCGACCTCGGCGTGCGCCTCGACGGTTCACGCGTCGTGTTCGACGACACAGCGCCTCTGGCCGACATCCGGCGCGAACTCGTCCAGGGCCCCGGTGCCGAACGCACCCCGGACCGTTGACATCTCACGAAGCTGGCCCGATCGGAACGCGGCGCCGACCCTGCGGACTCAGCGGCGCGCGACGCGCAGCGCGGTGAACAGCCCATCCTGCGAGAAGTCGCGGAACCAGTCGGCCACCGGCTCGCCCGGCTTCGCGGTGGACAGCGCATGGCCCAGCGGTTCACCGGCGCACAGACGCTGCAGCACGCGGAACGCCGAGCGCGACAGACGGCGGCGCCACACCCGGTCGCCCTGGCGATTCACGAGCAGCCAGCTCGGCGACGGCTTCGGTACCGCGACTGGCTTCTCGTTCTTCCAGGCCTGGTAGAACTCGTCGACGGGATGCCGGAACGCGTGCAGCTGCACGGATGGATTCGGCGTGAGGCGGATCCGGTCCCATCGCTCCTGCGGCACCGCCGCGATCGCGTCCGTCGCCAGCGGCGTGAACTCCGGTGCGTCGAACGCACACGACACCGACAGCTCGAGCGTCGCGAGGTCGACGAGGAACGCGCGGTGCGGCAACGTTCGCTGCGCCTTCGTGAACGCGGGAACGTGGCGCCCGAGCACGTTGAGGTTCGGGTGCCGGCTCGGGTGCTTCTCCAGGTAGCGCGCGGCGAAGCGGCGGAACCCGTCGTCGCCGAGCACGTGGTGCATCGCACCGAAGTCGCTCTGCAGCACCTCGACGAGGCGCATCAGGTAGCCGCCGTTGTAGACGTCGAGCATGCCGGCCGCCGAGAGGCGCGGGTTGGGCACGAGCACGTCTCCGGCCTCGACCGCGGCGGCAGGCACGAGGGCTCGCGCGGTGCGACCCGCCAGCGCGTCGGCCGCCGTGCCGGGGTGCTGCACCACGTGGCTCATCCACTGCTGCAGGCGGCGCAGCGGCAGCGGTCGCCGACTCATCGACGAGCTCCGACGAGGGCGCCCCGTTCGCGCGCGCGCGCGCCGTGGCGCAGCGCCTTCTTCGCTTCGCGGTGCGTCGTCGCGAAGTCCGGGATGTTCGCGTCCCATTCGAGCAGCGTCGAACGACCGCCGCTGAGCCGGTTCGCCAGCGCGAACAGCTGCCACACCTCCTTGCACACCGGATGGTCGTGCGTGTCGAGGCGGTGCGTCGCATGGACCGTGTGTCCGGCGAGGTGGAAGTAGACGACGTGGTCCCACGGCACTGCGCGCAGGTAGGCCTCGGCGTCGAAGCCGTGATTCTCGGCGCACACGAACACGTTGTTCACGTCCATCAGGAGCCCGCACCCGGTCGCCGCGGTCAGTTCGCGCAGGAACTCGGGCTCGGTGAAGTCGGCGCCCGCGAACTGCAGGTAGGTGCTCGGGTTCTCGAGCACGAGCGGGCGTTCGAGCACGTCCTGCACCTGCTTCACGCGCGCGACGAGGTGGCGCAGCGCGGCCTCGGTGTACGGCAGCGGCAGCAGGTCGTGCAGGTTCTGGCCGTTCACGCCGGTCCAGCAGATGTGGTCGCTGATCCAGCGCGCGTTGCACCGCGCGGCGAGCGCCTTCAGTTCGCTCAGGTACGCACGATCGATCGGGTCGGTGGTGCCGATGTTCATCGACACACCGTGCATCACGACCGGGTAGCGCTCGGCGACCTGGTCGAGAACGTGCACCGGCCGGCCGCCGGTGTGCATGTAGTTCTCGCTCAGGATCTCGAACCAATCGACCGCGGGCCACTTGCCGAGGATGTCCTCGTAGTGCGTGGTGCGAAGGCCGAGGCCGATGCCGAGATTCTGGTCGACGAGGTCGCGGAGCTTGGTCATCGTGCGAGCCGCGCAGGTCGCGCGGCTCCGGTGGTGCGGAGATGCCGGTCCCATTGGATGCGGCATCCCGTCGAGACGTTTCCCCGCGTTGCGGCTGCTTCGCCGCCCGCAGGGCGGGATCTCAGTGCTTGACCGGAACGGCGCAGCCGCCCTTGCCCTTGCAGCTGTTCTTGCCTGCGCAACTGGCGTCGCCGGACTTGCAGCCGCCCTGGCCCTTGCAGGCGTTGTTGCCCTTGCAGGAGTGGTGCGCAACCGTGGCGCAGCCGCCCTTGCCCTTGCAGCTGTTCTTGCCGCCGCACCCGGCGTCGCCGGAGTTGCAGCCGCCATTGCCCTTGCACGAGTTCATGCCCTTGCAGGCGTGCTTCTCGGCGGCGGTGGCGGCGGCGTGCGAATCGGACTTGCACGAGGTCAGTGTGGTCGCGGCGGAGCCGAGCAAGAGACCACTCATGGCGAGAGTGACGAGCGAAGACTTGGTCTTGTTCATGGTCGTTGTTGGAGGAGCGCCGCGGGAAAAAGTTTCACCCGCAGCAACGGGCGCGCTGATACGGACCCGGGGCATACGGGATCCGTCGGGCCGGGAAAAGGTCGAAGTGGCCAACGGGGGCGCAGGGTCCGGCGACGAACGAGCGGCGATCGGCGCCAGAACCTACGACGAACGAGCCGATCAGCGGCTGGTCTGCGACTTCGCCCAGTCCGCGCGCGCATCCGAGACGGCGACGACGTTGCTGCCGTCGGTCAGTGTCGCGAACGGGTGGAGACGCTTCAGCCTCTCCCTGAGCTCGACGAGACCGTCGCCGTGCCGCTTGCACTTGTTCCGGTCGTCGCTGCTCTTCGAGACACGCGCTGCCTTCCAATAGAAGACGTACAGAGTGGCGTGGATCTCGACACAACGCAGCATCGCGACTGCGTGCATCGACGAACCCTGGCCCGTGTTCGGGGAATCGGGCGCCTCCAGCACGTCCTGGAAGCCTGCGAGTGCCGCCGCAAGGAGCGGCGACGCGATCTCGTCCTTGCCCTTCTGGATCTCCACGTTCGCGCGCCGCATGCGGACATCGGCCAGACGAAAGCGCACCACGCCGAGCAGTTCGTCGACGCCAGGCTTGCCCTGCCAGTCCTTCCCCGCGAGTTCGCGCTCGATCTGCTCGATCGCCTTCTGCACGTCGGGGAGCGTCTTCGATGCGCCATCGGCCGACGCGAGGCGATCGCGCATCGCCTGGAGCGGATCGTCCGCCGCGGCGACGGCCGGCGCCTCCGCGGCGAGGCGACCGCGCAGTTCTTTCAGCACGACGACGCGCTCGGCGAGACTCGCGTTCAGCACTTCGAGCTGCTGCCGCAGTTCGGAGGTCGTTCGTGCGGCGCGCTCCATGCCGACGCCGTCGAGCTGCCCGGCGGACGCCTTCGCCGCAGCGAGCGCGCGGGCGACCGCGTCCTGCGTCGCCGAGACCTGTTCGAGCAGCGCGTCGACCTGCTGCACGGTCTTGCCGTTCTCGGCTCGCGCCTGGTCCATGCGCTCCTGGGTCACGGGCGCCTGCGCGGGCGCGGCGTTCCCGAGCGGAGCGGCGAAGGCGAGGAACAGAACGGCAGTGCGGAGGTGTGGCATGGTCTCCCGGAGCGGTGCACGGATGGGAACGCGGCGACGCTCGGGGATCAAGGTGCCTTGCCCCGGGTAGACGGCCCCGGAGTCACAGCCGCGGCAGAGACGACCGCCGCACGTCGAACTCGATCACCGCGTCGTGGTAGAGCGTCGACACCCGCGCCGCATGCGACGAACGCCGCGACCACGACGCCCACCGCCGAACGCCTCGCTGCTCTGGCCGCGCCACTCCCGTCATCGCCATCGCTCTGGATTCGGTCACTGGTCAACGAAGCCGCGAGCCGAGGCCAGTCTGCTTCGGCCGCCTCCCACGGTCACGACCCGGTCGGCCGTCGAATCTCGAACTCCACTGGAACCACCTGGTCGTCTCCGGGCAGGACCTCGAACGTCGAAGCGACTTCTTTGCAGCCATCGCGGAAGAAGGTCGTCGACCACTTTCCCGGCGACAAGTACGCAACACGAGAACCGCCCCTCCGAAAGCTGATGGTGTCGATTCTTGCTTTGTCCTTCGTCGTGTTGACCAGGAGGAACGGCAATGCGTCGACGACGGCCTCTCCGTCGCCAGACAAGGAGGTGGGCACGAACCGGACACGGAACAGGTTCTCTCTCGCGACGATCGTCACATCGCGCTTCTCTCCTGCGGCCACAGTGACGCTCTCGACACCAAAGGCCCAAGCCAGTGCATTCGAGACAGCGCGCAGGCTCAGAGTCCCGGGAGGAACCGGAGACGGCGCTCCATCAGGAGAGAATCGCGCAACCTCCTGATCCCGAGCACTCTCAGAAGGACAGGCGGCGAAGACAACATCGGAATCCCGAAGATCCGCCCGCCTGCCATCGGGAAACACGACGCGGACCGATACCAGTGCCGCCGCATCCGCTTGCTGAGCCACTGGCGCCAGTGCGATGCGCTGAACGCTCATTTGGGAAACGCGTGCGAGCTCGAACTCGCGGGAGTCGGTCCAACCACGGGTCCGCAAGAACGCGCGCAACCTCGCACGAGGCACTTTGTCGCGGTACTCGGCAGGGCGGGCCAGACAAACAAGCCTTCCCGGATTTCGTTGCTTCAGCGCATCGAGCGAAGCACGCCACGCACGACCGGCGAGAGACCCGAGGCCAACGACCCCTTCGGTACTCTCGACCTGAAAGGCGACGACTTCATCATCCAGGAACTCGACAACACAGCCGACGAGTTCATCCAGTACGATGGTGATCGGTGACCCGCGCACATGCGCCGTCATGCCCTGGATGTTCGTTCTGACGATTGCATGGTGCGCCGGGGCATTCACGACCACTCGGTGATCCCCGATGGTCAGACCAGTCAGCTCCGCCTTCCCCGCGGCGTCACTGGTGGCACAGTGGACGGCCGTCTCGGGATCCGGGCCGGGCTCTCCCCATTCGAATGACTCGCACACACCTCCCCTGGAGAGCATCACCCCCACCCCTGCGAGCGGAGATCCATCCTGCAGTTGACAGAACACACTGAGATGGAACGCCGCGGCCAGACGGACGTCGAGGTGTCGACCCGGGTGCAGCTCCACCAACAGACCCTGATATCCGTGCGACGAAACAATCACGGGCCGAGGGGCCGCCAGGCCGAGCACGGCGGTCCCATTGCGATCCGCAACGGCAAGGGCCTTCACGCCGCGCTCTCCCGACAGCGGGTCCACCGAGGGCGGCAATACCATCGCGCCCCCCAGAGGCATTCCGTTCGTGGCACGCACAGTGATGCTCGCCATCCCGTCGGCAGAGGCTGGCGCGGCGGCGCTTCCCGGGGTCCGTCCGTCACCCGAAGCCACGAGATCCGCCGCGGCGCCCGCCCTGGAGCTCGAGTAGTCGAGATCCGGGTCGACGGGACGTGCGATCTGGCTCGAACGCGTGTCACCTGACCAGTTGCACCATGCCACCACGAGGCAGGCGGCCGACACCATCATGGCGACAATGCCGATCCATCGTTCGCGCGTGACCATGTCGATGGAAACTACGGGATCCAGGAGTGAAGCCGGGAGAGGCGACAACACATTCCCCGGGAGGCGCCCCGTCCTCGAGCGCCGGGACCTTGCACTGCTCGTCGAGGGGCGTGCGCAGACGGGCCCGCCGGACATCGTTCGCCAGCCTGCGGCACCGGCGCGCCGGCCGGACCGCCGGGTTACCCTCCGCGCCATGCTGAAGTCCCTGGTCGTCGCGTCCGGTCTCGCGCTCGCCGCCTGTGCCACCGCCTACACGCCGTCGCCCGACCGCCCGTTCGAGGCGATCGCGCAGGAGTTCACGTCGAACCAGCAGGTCACGCTGCGCAACGCGCAGCCGAAGACCGAGCCGGAGACGAGCGGTCCGTGGAGCATCGACTACCACGCGTGGACCGACGTCGCGATCCAGATCGCCGAGCGCGAACTGACGAAGCGCGGCATGACGATCGTCCCGAACGCGAAGAAGACGATCGACCTCGCCGTGCAGTTCGCGACGACGGAGACCGGCTGGGTCAAGATCACGTCGACGGTCACGATGACCGCGACGACGGGAGGCGGCCACACCGCCACCTACACCGGCGTCAACAGCGCGGCGATGGCGGCCAACACGAAGCGACAGATCGACGGCGCGATGATGCGCGTCGTCGTGCAGATGCTCGGCGACCCGCTGGTCGTCGAGTACCTGACGAAGTGAGCGCGGCGCGGTCGCCGGCGCCCCGCGCGACGAAACCTCTCGCACACCACACCGCGCCTCGGCAGGATCCCCGCGATGTCGCTCGCCGTGATCCTGCTGCTGTGCCTCGCGGCCTTCGTGCTCGCGCACCGCATCTACGGCCGCCTGCTCGCGCGCTGGTTCCGGCTCGACCCGAACGCCACGACGCCGGCGCACGCCCACCGCGACGGCGAGGACTTCGAACCGACTCCGCGCTTCTACCTGCTCTCGCAGCACTTCTCGGCGATCAGCGCGGCCGGCCCGATCGTCGGCCCGATCCTCGCGGCGCAGATGTTCGGCTGGCAGCCGGCGTTCTGGTGGATCCTGCTCGGCTCGATCTTCGTCGGCTCGATGCACGACTTCGGCGCGCTGATCGTCTCGATCCGCCACGGCGCGTGCTCGATCGCGCAGGTGCTGCGGCACAACCTGAACGCGCGCAGCTACACGGTCTTCACGATCTACATCTGGCTCGCGCTGATCTACGTCATCATCGCGTTCACCGACGTGACGGCGCGCGCGTTCGTCGAAGTCGTCGACGCGACGGTGCCCGGAGCCGCGAACGGGCACGTCTCGATCTCAGGCGCCGGCGTCGCGTCGAGTTCGATGCTCTACCTGGCGCTCAGCCTCGTGATGGGCCTCGTCGTGCGCTTCCTGCGGCCGCCGCTGTGGCTCGTGACGCTCGTCTTCGTGCCGGCGGTCGGCGCCGCGATCTGGCTCGGCCCGTCGATCCCGCTCGACTTCCGCACGGACGGCGCGATCCCGTCGCTCGGCTGGGCGTGGGCGATCCTCGCCTATTGCGGCATCGCGTCCGTGCTGCCGATGTGGCTGCTCCTGCAGCCGCGCGGCTACCTCGGCGGGTTCTTCCTCTACCTGACGCTCGGCGGCGGCCTGCTCGGCCTGCTGCTCCAGAACCCCGCGATGGAGTGGCCGTCGTTCACGGGCTTCACGTCGGCGAACGGCCAGCCGCTGCTGCCCTTCCTCTTCATCACGATCGCGTGCGGTGCGTGCAGCGGGTTCCACGGCCTCGTGTGCTCGGGCACGACGAGCAAGCAGATCGACCGCGAACCGGACGCGCACCTCGTCGGCTACGGCGGCATGCTCCTCGAAGGCGTCGTCGCACTGCTCGCGCTGGCGTGCGTGATCAAGCTCGCGCCGGGCGATCCGCTCCTCGCGGCCGGGCCCGACAAGATCTTCGGCGTCGGCATCGGCACCTTCCTGCACGGACTCGGCGTGCCGCTGCAGTTCGCGGTCACGTTCGGCATGCTCGCGTTCGCGACGTTCGTCTACGACACGCTGGACGTGTGCACGCGCCTCGCCCGCTACCTGTTCACCGAGTTCACCGGATGGCGCACTCGCACCGCGGG